>NZ_QKNX01000004.1 GCF_005239135.1 Natronomonas salsuginis | reverse complement strand
GCTTCGCCGTGCGAGCGCGTACTTGGTTCCGTGAGTTCCGAGAAATCGCGCTGATGTGTGTGGTCTATAACATCAAGCGAGCCGTGAAACAGTGAGTTCCACCGCTGTATGGCGATTCAACACAGCTTCTCATACAGCAGTTCACACCTGTAACGACGAGTATCTGAGTCGTTTCTACGAGCGGCTAGCAAGTCGGGAGAACTCACAAAAAGCAATCGTGGCGACAGCTCGAAAGATGTTGGTGTCGATCTATCACATGCTCAATCGAGGTGAAGTGTATGACTCACCTGGTGTAAGCGTGTAGACGAGGAATCTGAGGGCCGCCGAGTGGGCGGCCCTCAGTGGCCGGCCGAGGCTACCTGTAGCAACTGCTATCGCCAAACAGCGACCGCACCGCATCACGATTGGGGCCGCCTGTCGGCTGTGTCAGCAGCAGATCCAGAGACGGCGTAATTATTTTGTCGTTAACGGTGGTTTGTGTAGATAGCAGCGTTTCCATAGGTGTTCAAATACGCTGATTCCATGCGAAGCTGAACGATCGAAGCCAATTCTCGGCGGTGTCTGCTTCGGCGTTGCTGAAACAGTTTGAGAAACTGGTAGTTCTGCGTTTTATCTCTCGAAAGACACGTTCGATACTGTTCCGATTTCCATTGTTTTCGTATCTGAAATTGAGGCCGTGTCGGCGACAGGCATCTTTCAACGAGTGCGAACCATCAACGAGAAACACGGCGTTGTCATCGTCGTGTTTCTCGCGGAGTTCAGCAAAGAACGTCTGAGCGATTACGCTATTTGTGGTTGGTTCAAGCCGTGTATAACGTAATTCGTTTGTTTCGGGATCGGCAGCAGCGTACAGCCAATACTGCTCGTTATTGAGTTGGATCACAGTCTCGTCGACGGCGACGTGATCCGGATTTCGACCAGATTCGGGCTGTAGCTCCGCCTTGTGAACCCAGTTATGCACGGTAGATCGAGCGCGATTGACACCGAATAGTTCAACGATAGAAACAGTATTCGAACGTGATAGACCAGCAAGATGGAGTTGAATATCGAGCTTCATCAGTAATCTCGGTGTCGCCTCCCGTTCCACAAAATCTAATTCGATCTCGTCCAAACAGCCGTTGAGGCGGTCGTTTTCCGGCATAGGTCACTCAGGAAACAAACCGCCTCACTCTTCATTCGTACCCCAATATACCAGTAACTACGCCCACGGGCATAGCACTGGATATCTCCAGACCCTTCAACCATTTTGACGCTCGTCGTAGGCGTTGAGTACCTCACGATACCGGTTCCGAATAGTGACGTTACTGACGTCAGCAGCCGCAGACACGTCGTCTTGCGTGATATGTTCCCCACAGAGCCTGCCCGCCGCATAGACGGCACTCGCAGCAATACCGACTGGGTTTTTCCCGCTGTGGACACCGTGAGCTGTGGCTGCTTCGATCAGTTTGCGGGCGTGTCGTGTCGTGTCATCGCTACAATCCAGTTCGGAGACGATACGACCGACGTATTCTATTGGATCTGTCGGTGGGATCTGCACATCGAGTTCCCGAACGACGTATCTATAGGTGCGCTTGATCTCCAGTGAGTCGACACGGCTGACGACTGCGATTTCGTCGAGCGTCCGCGCGACGCCATCGAGCCGTGTCGCGGCATACAGAGCCGCGGTTGCAACCCCCTCGATCGAACGCCCTGGGAGGAGACCGTCCGCTAACGCGCGCCGATACATCACGCTTGCAGTCTCGCGTGTCGGCTTGTGTACCCCCAACGCAGAGGCCATCCGCTCGATCTCGCCGAGTGCCTGCTTGAGGTTGCGCTCTTTCGAATCCCGTGTACGGAAGCGTTCGTTCCACGTCCGTAGTCGCTGGAGTCGCTGGCGCTTTCGTGGTGTCACTGGATTTCCGTATGTGTCTTTGTTTTGCCAGCCGATATTGGTCGAAAGTCCCTTGTCGTGCATCAACTGTGTCGTCGGCGCACCAACGCGTGATTTCGCTGCCTTTTCAGCCGAATCGAAGGCACGCCATTCCGGACCACGGTCGATGCGTTGCTCGTCGATGACCAATCCGCAGGCAGTACACACCTTCTCGGCCGTATCACTCGCTGTGAGTACGTCCTCCCCACACTCGGGACATCCCTGCTCCCGTGCTTGCTCTGTTTTTGACTCTGCGGATGGGGCAGTCGTCTCGCGAGTCTGGTGGGTCATATGCCCCCTTTCATCTCATCAACAGTAAACTTTTGTGACTACAAATAGTTCCTATAAACTGTGAAAGAAACCTATTATAGTTACAAATTGTAGTTTGAGTACCCTAGCTTTATTCTTCCATACTACAAGCATCGATTGATGAGCTCCGATCAAGAGCACCTCCGCGAGACCGACACTGAAGACCGGTTCGATTTCAAGAAAGAGGAAGCAGCTGCGTTCAAGGCTGATCAGGGACTGACAGAGGAGACGATACGGCTCATTTCTGAGGATAAAGACGAGCCCGAGTGGATGTTGAAGCGACGACTGCGTGCGTTGGACCTCTGGCAAGAGATGCCGATGCCGACCAATTGGCCGGGACAGCCAGACTTGTCCGAGGTCGATGTCAACGAGATCGTGCCGTACATCCGACCCGACGTCGACGTCCGCGCCGGCGTCGACGACTGGGAAGAGTTGCCCGAGGACATCAAGGATACATTCGACAAACTCGGTATTCCGGAAGCCGAAAAGAATGCGCTCTCCGGTGTGGGTGCCCAGTACGAATCCGAAGTCGTCTATCAGAACATGCAGGAGCGCTGGGAAGAGAAAGGCGTCATCTTCTGTAATATGGACGAGGCTGTACAGGAACACGAAGAGCTCGTCCGCGAGTACTTCATGACCAAGTGCGTGCCGCCGAGCGATAATAAGTTCGCGGCGCTGCACGGGGCGATCTGGTCCGGCGGCTCGTTCGTCTACGTTCCCGAAGACGTCACCGTCGAGATGCCCGTCCAGGCGTATTTCCGGATGAACTCCGAGGGGATGGGGCAGTTCGAACACACGCTCATCATTGCGGAGCCAAACTCTGAGGTTCACTATATCGAGGGATGCTCGGCCCCGAAGTACTCGGCGTTCAACCTCCACTCCGGCGGCGTTGAGGTAATCGTGAAGGAGAATGCCCACGTCCAGTACTCGACGGTGCAGAACTGGTCGAAAAACACCTACAATCTCAACACGAAGCGTGCGCTCGCCGAGAAAGATGCGACGATGGAGTGGATTTCTGGGTCGATGGGCTCGAAGGCGACGATGCTCTATCCATCGACGATCCTGAAGGGACCGGGCGCGACTGACAACCACATCACTATCGCCTTCGCGGGCGAGGGCCAGAACATCGACACCGGCGCGAAGGTGTACCACAACGCGCCGAACACGAAATCGACGATCGAGTCCAAGTCGATCTCGAAAGACGGCGGCCGCACCAACTACCGTGGGCTGGTTCACATCGCCGACGGCGCGGAGAACTCCTCGACCGCCGTCGAGTGTGACGCGCTGATGTTCGACAACGAGTCGACCAGCGATACGATGCCGTACATGGAGATTAACGAGTCGACGGTAGACGTCGCCCACGAGGCCACCGTCGGGAAGATCGGCGACGAAGACGTCTTCTACCTCCAGTCACGCGGACTGGACGACGACGACGCAAAGCAGATGATCGTCGCCGGCTTCATCGAGCCGATCACCGAAGAACTGCCCATCGAGTACGCGGTCGAACTCAACCGCCTCGTCGAACTCGAGATGGAGGGCTCGCTCGGATAGTAGTTCGTCTGGACTACGCCACTCTTATCGAGAATATCTCATGGCTATCGATCCAAACTTCGAACAGAACCGCGATGTCGCCGAGCAACACGGGGGGCACCGGGTCTGGGGCGCAGTCGACGAACCGGAACAGCTCGGAATCCACGGCACACACGTGGCTGTCGACTTCGACATCTGCATCGCCGACGGTGCCTGCCTCGAGGACTGTCCCGTCGACGTGTTCGAGTGGACAGATACACCAGGCCATCCCGAGAGCGACATCAAAGCCGATCCGATCAACGAGACACAGTGTATCGACTGCATGCTCTGTGTCGATGTGTGTCCCGTCGACGCCATCGACGTTGACCCAGGGCGGGCGGGGCGCTTGTGAGGGGTGATTGAGGAACCGCTTATGACCCTATCACTCCAGTGCTACCGGTGCGGGGCAGAATATACCTATCTCGGCGAGAGGCCACATCCCGCTCAATGCCCGTCGTGTGGATCGTCGTGCGTCCCGCCGGCCGGCTCTCTTACCGTCGTCGACAGCGTTCACTGGGAGAGTGCAAACGGGCTCGCGAAAGTCTGGGTCCACAGCGTCGATGAACGTGACCGACCGTTCGAATTCGAAGTCGCTGCACACGGTCGCCGTGGCAAGCTGGTTGCGATCAAAGTTGACGGCGTGTCGATTGACCCACAGATTGACAAGACACTGGAAACGCTCCCACCGGAAGTGAGGGCCGAAATCGAAGCACAGCGAATAACAAATATCAATATTTCGACAGTAACGAACTCGAAAGCATGATACCAACCCAGAGTACGCAACGACCGAAACCAGCGGGCATCGGCTCGAAAGACGAGTTCCGAGATACTGTCGGAAGCGGTCAGTAAGAAGATGAGCACCGACATCAGATTCACCGACTTCAAGTCCGACAAGCAGCCCACGTGGTGTCCCGGTTGCGGTGACTTCGGGACGATGAACGGGATGATGAAAGCGTTGGCGAACACCGGGAATGACCCGGACAACACATTCATTGTCGCGGGTATCGGCTGTTCCGGGAAGATCGGTACCTACATGCACAGCTACGCGCTCCACGGCGTCCACGGTCGCGCACTCCCCGTGGGAATCGGGGCGAAGCTAGCGAATCCGAACCTCGAAGTGATGGTCGCCGGCGGCGACGGAGATGGCTACTCGATTGGCGCTGGCCATTTCATCCACGCCGTCCGCCGCAACGTCGACATGACCTATATCGTGATGGACAACCGCATCTACGGCCTCACGAAGGGACAAGCCTCGCCGACATCGCGTGAGGACTTCGAGACGTCGACGACGCCAGAGGGTCCGAAACAGCCGCCGGTCAACCCACTCGCGCTCGCGCTGGCTGCCGGTGGGACGTTCATTGCGCAGTCGTTCAGTTCAGACAGCCAGCGCCACACCGAGATCGTTCAGAAAGCCGTCGAACACGACGGATTCGGCTTCGTCAACGTCTACAGCCCCTGTGTGACGTTCAACGACGTCGATACCTACGACTACTTCCGAGACACGATTGTTGATCTCGCCGAGGCAGATCACGATCCGGCCGACTACGACAACGCTACGGACGCGATTATGGATGGGGACAAAGAGTACCAGGGTGTGATCTATCAGGACGAGCACTCGGTTGCCTACGAAGAGCGTGAAGGGCTCTCAGAGAATATGGCCGTCATACCCGACGGAGCGCCGGACAATGCAACGGACCTCGTTCGGGAGTTCTACTGATACCTGTGCCTGATTGCGCTACCTGTGGTGGGCATATTTCTGCTCAGTTCGCACGGGTGTTCAGCGACAAGGACGGCGTCGTTCTTGCGTGCCCGTCCTGTTCACCCAATGCTGGTATTGGAAAATAAATACGACAGCGAACAGACGATATATGATCATTCTCTCAACTCACGGTCGAAGCTACACTCAGCCCGGCTGTGTTCCTCCTTCGCTGGCGCGCACTGCGGTGTTCTGTGATCATAAAGGGTCACGCCTGGAATCAGTGCTAGATCGAAGATACGCTGAACGAGACTGGTTGATGAGTGATTTCAGTTTTCTTCCGAGCAATAGTTTCAACGCGTATGCATTGAGACGGCCAGCGTCAACTATTTCGAATTTTGGGCGAAAACCGATCCCTACTCGACGCAAAACGGGTTAACGAAACGTAGACGCCGCTATTCGTCGTCGAGCGCCTGCCACGAGAGACGCGGATTGCGTGCGGCCGACACCTGATCGATGCGACGGGCAGCCGTCCGTTCGGGGGCGCGTTCGATGGTCGCAGCGTCCTCACCGTGGACCGCGTTGAACGCGGCGGCGAGTTGATCGAGCGTCCGTTTGCCCTCGATCTCGGTCGGTTCGGTCATCAGCGCCTCGTCGACGATGTCGGGCCACTTCGTCGTCGGCGGATGGACGCCGTAATCGAGCATCCGTTTGGCCACGTCGGCGGCGTCCTGATCGCCTGCACTCGCGACGAACTCGTGATGGAACGGCCCGAACGGAATCTCGTGGTCGATCCGGGAAGCCAAATAGTTGGCGTTCAGTACCGCCTTCGCGCTCGCGTCCGCGAGTCCCTCGTCCCCGAGGCGGGCGATGTAGGCGTAGGTCTTCAACAGCACGAGCCAGTTACCGTCGTAGCCGTGGACTTTTCCGATCGAGTGCTCCGGTTTGTATCTCTCGTACCCGCCGTTCGATCGGCGGACGTGGGGATCGGGAAGGAAGAACGCGAGTTCGTCGGTGACGCCGACCGGGCCGGCACCGGGGCCGCCGCCGCCGTGCGGCGTCGCGAACGTCTTGTGGACGTTGTAGTGCATGATGTCGAAGCCCATGTCGCCGGGGCGAGCACGCCCCAACAGGGCGTTGAGATTCGCCCCGTCGTAGTAGAGCAAGCCGCCGACGTCGTGAACCATCTCGGCGATTTTGACGATGTCCCGTTCGAAGAGGCCAAGCGTGTTGGGGTTCGTCAACATCAACGCGGCCGTCTCCTGCGAAAGCGCCGCCGCGAGCGCGTCCGTATCGACGCGGCCGTCGTCGGCGCTCGGCAGCGAGACGACGTCGTACCCCGCCATCGCCGCGCTGGCGAAGTTCGTCCCGTGTGCGGAGTCGGGGATGACGACCTCGGATCGGTCATCGCCGTTCGATTCGTGATACGCGCGAGCGAGCAGGATGCCGGTGAACTCGCCCGCCGCACCGGCCGGTGGCTGGAGGGTAACCGCGTCCATTCCGCCGATCCGAGCGAGTTGCTCCTGCAAGCGGTATTGGACCTCCAGGATGCCCTGGACGGATCGCTCGGATCGGTCGGGGTGAACGGACGCCATCGGATGTGCGGCGACGTCCTCGGTGAACTTCGGATTGTACTTCATGGTACAGGAGCCGAGCGGGAAGGGGCCGGATTCGACACCGTAGTTCATTTCCGACAGCCGCGTGTAGTGGCGAGCGAGTTGGGGTTCGGACAGATCGGGGAGTTCGAGGCTGTCACGGGTCAGCTCGTCGGGGAGCGACGAATCGATGTCTACACGTTGGGTGTGCTTTTCGGAGAGTAGCGGTTCGTACACCTCGTCGTCGTTCGCCCACCGTGCCTGTTCGTACGTGAGCGGTTCGTCGGCGGAGTCATCGGTCATTTTGCCGCCTCCGTCGCCGCCTCGACGAGTCCATCGATCGAGTCGGCGTTCGTCTCGGTAACACAGAGCTGTATCTCGTGTTCTCCCACGACGTGAACCGCGTATCCAGACGCTTCGAGGTCCGAGGCGACCGCTTGAGCGGGCTGATCCGTATGAGCGACGAACTCACGGAAGTGGTGTCGATCGTGGACCGGAGCCTTGAGCCCCCGTATCTCGTTCAATCGATCGGCGAGCTCTCTCGCATGGACGACACAATCCTCCGCGAGTTCGGCCAGCCCGCTGGGACCGAGCCACGCGATGTGCATCGCGGTTCGCAGAGCGACCCACGCCTGATTCGTACAGATGTTCGACGTCGCTCGCTCGCGTCGGATGTGCTGTTCGCGGGTCTGGAGCGTCAAGGTGTACGCCCTCCTGTCGGTCGCGTCCTCGCTGGCTCCGACGAGCCGACCGGGGACCTGTCTGAGAAACGCCTCTCGGCAGGCGAACAGTCCGGTTCCCATCCCGTACGCCGCGGGAAGTCCGAGCGTCGCGGCATCGCCGATCACGATATCCGCACCGAGACGTGCGGGCGCTTCCAAGAGCGCGAGGGCGAGCGGATCCGACCCGACGACGAAGAGCGCGTCGTGTTCGCCGGTGAGGTCCCCGATCGATCCGAGGTGTTCCTCTATCGCTCCCCGCACGGTGGGCGTTTCGGCGTACACCAAAAGCGTCGACTCGTCGACTCGGTCGGTGAGTTCGGCCACGTCGACGTTGCCGTCGTCCATCGGATAGGCTTCGATATCGACATCGTGTCCGATGAGATAGTTTTCGAGCGTTCGCCGCCGGCCCTCGTGAAGCCGTTCGGGGACGAGCACGCGAGCTCCATCCGCTTCCCGGCTGCGTATTGCGAGCGTCGCGGCCTCGCCGAGTGCCGTCGCGGCGTCGTACATCGAGCAGTTCGCCACGTCGAGGCCAGTGAGTTCGACGATCATCGACTGGTACTCGAAGAGTGCCTGTAGAAACCCCTGTGCGATCTCCGGTTGATACTGGGTGTAGCTGGTCAGAAACTCCGATCGATCGGTGAGGTGATCGATCATCGAGGGGACGTAGTGATCGTAGTGGCCGCGGCCGAGAAACTCCACGAGTTCGTCGTTTTCGCTCAGGACGCGACCGACGAGCGCTCGCGTCGTCCGCTCTTCTCGGTTGGTGATGTCGAACGTCCCGTCGAAGCGAATTTCCTCGGGGATGTCAAATAACTCCTCCTCGCGCTCGACGCCGAGGGCCGAGAGCATCGCCGCCGTCTCGGCCTCGGTGTGTGGCGCGTACGGAGTTCCGTTTGCTGTCATGAGATACTGGCTCACGATCGCGCCCCGGCGGTAATAGGGATTGTCGTCGGCGGCGACTACGCAAAGATGTTGTCCACCAGAATGGGAATGAACGTGCCGATGTCCGCCACCATGCCGGCCGCCTGCGCCGAGCCACGATCCAAAAGCTGCGTCACCGTCGAAGGATTGATCTCGACGCAGACGACGCGCGTCGTCGAGGGCGGACAGTTGTCAACGACGACCGAGTCCAAAAGCGTCGACAGCATCAACACCATATCGGCTTCGTGCGCCTGCGCTCGGATCGCGTTCTGCGCTTCGATGGCGTCGGTGATCGTGTCTGGGAGGGCCCGTCGTCTCGGATCGAGCCTGCGATGACGAATGGTACGTCGGATTCGACACACTGGTACATCACGCCGAAGTCGAGCAGACCGTCGTCGACCGCCGCTTTGATGCCGCGGCACGGATGATTTCGCTGATCGCGTAGATGTGGTGTTTGTGGCCGTGGCGGGCGTGGTCGAGCGTCTCGGTGTTGACGCCGAGCGACGTCCGGTAAAGGTCGCGTTCGATGTCGTGGACCGCAAAGCCGTTGCCGATCGAGAGCTGGTCGACGTAGCCGTGTTCGACGAGTCGGGCGAGATCCTCGCGCGCACCCGAGCGAACGAGCGCGGGGCGCGCGACGACGAGTACCTCCTCACCCTCGGCTTTCGTCTCCTGTATCGCATCCGCGATCTGTTCGATTGTCGATTCGGACGGCCGCTCGCCCGAGATGCCGCCCTGCATGAATCCGAACGCACCGTCCTGTCCGCAGGGACGCTCGGGCGGCTGCACGTGGATGCCGCCGTCGCCGGTGACGATCCGATCCCCGCGCTCGATCGCGTTGAGGACCTTCGTGTACGCACGGCCGCCGTCATCGGTCGATTCGACGACGATCACACAGTCCATCTCGACGTGTTCGACGTCGATCCACTCGCCCTCGTGCCGGACCTGTGTCGGGTGGTTCGTCGTCGAATAGAACTCCTGCGGGACGGCTCGATCCGCCGGCGCGGGGTCGAGGTGTGGTCGGTCGAGTCCGCGAGATTCGCACCGCGCTGGTGGAGTTCGTGAACGATCTGTCGCAGGTAAGATTCGTTGTCAGCGGTCACGAGCAATCGCGCGTAGGACTCCTCATCCTTCCGCTGACCGATGTCGAACTCCTCGACGTCGAAGGAACCGCCGAGATCCATGATGAGCCCGAACGCGGTCTACATCGTCCCGGAGTCGATGATGTGGCCCTTGAGTTCGACGACGCGTGAAACGCTCATACGCTGAGAGACGGCGGTCGCCGGTAAGTCCGTTGGGGTCACCCATTCCGGTGGGTCACCGTCCAATCTCCCTCGAAGTTTGCCGCCAACCGGTGGTAAAACGCCCGCAGACCGTCCGGTTCCGTCTCGGGGAGTACGTGTAACTCGACGACCCCATCGCGGATCGCGACGCGGAACGTATCGCCGGTCACGTCGTCGTGAACGAGATACAGCGGCATCGGGAGGTCGAACCAATCGCCATACCGATACGGCTGTCGGTCGAGTATCGATCGGACGAGCTCGACCAGCGTCGCCTCGTCGAGGTCGCGTGTGGGGCGCACCGAGAACACCGTGCCGCCGTCGTACTCGACACCGCCGCGGCGACGATACCGACGGGTCGGGTGCTGTGGAATCCGAAACGTCGGATCGTCGTCGGTCACACCGAGGGTTACGCCGCAATGTCGTTTAAATTCGAGGGCGGCCGAAGCGTCGCGATCCCCTCGAAACCAAGACGCCGCCACTGACGGCCGAGAATTTATATAAGGAAACGTGGCCAGAACGCACGTGACGTGACAACGAACCGGCGGCTGGCGTAGGCGGGTGCGTGGAACACCGCCGCCGGAAACCGAACGATCGTTCCACCTGTTCGCTACGTATTTCCAACTCCGGATCGTACGTCGAGACATGTGTGGCCGGTACAGCCTCTTCGCTTCGGAGGAAGCCCTCGAGTCGCGGTTCGGCGCGACGTTCGAGTTCGATTTTGAGCCGCGGTACAACGCCGCACCGGGACAATCGCTCCCCGTCGTCACGGACGAGGCACCCGACCGCATCCGGCGGTCAGAGTGGGGGCTCGTTCCACAGTGGGCCGACGACGAGACGGAACGCTATATCAACGCTCGATCGGAGACCGTCGCCCGAAAGCCGGCGTTCGCCAACTCCTATGAGCAACGGCGCTGTCTCGTCCCTGCAGACGGCTTCTACGAGTGGACGGAAACCGAGAACGGAAAGCGGCCGTATCGCGTCGCGTTCGAGGACGACCGCCCGTTCGCGATGGCGGGCCTCTACGAACGCTGGACGCCGACGACCGAACAGACCGGACTCGGCGACTTCACGAACGACGGCGTCGACTTGAGCGGCGTCGAGCCCATACAAACGTTCACCGTGTTGACGACGGAACCGAACGGGGTCGTCGAGCCGCTCCACCATCGGATGGCAGTCATTCTCGACCCGGAAGACGAGACGAGGTGGCTCGACGGCGAGGATGTACCGTTCGATCCCGCACCCAGCGACGGATTCCACGCGTATCCAGTCTCGACGTCTGTGAACAATCCGGCGAACGACGGGCCGGAACTGGTCCGACCCGTCGACGGATGACGACATCTCGGCCGAACAGCTAAATCGGCGGCCGTCGTCGTAACGAACGATGCATACGCCCGAGTGGCTCCCGTTCGTCGACGAGACGGATCGCCCCGACGAGCCGTTCGTCGAGCGCGCCGCCCGGTGGGCGATCGACCTCTCCTACCGTGAGATACCCAAACCGGTCAGAGGCGCGGCGACAATCCAGCTAACGAGCAGCGTCGGGGCGGCGCTCTGGACGCGGATGCAGCCGGTCGGCGCGCGGATCGAGCGAGTGATCACAACGGGAACGTCGACCCGATCGGAGACCGCGACGTTTCTGGGCGGCAAACAACTACCGCCCGCGGAGACGGCCTGCGGCAACGCGGCGCTGTCGGGGGCGCTCGAATTCGACGGCCGTCTCCTCGGTGGAACGACCAGCCCGAGTTGCGTGTTCGTCCCGCTCGCGTACGCGGAGACGACGGACGCCGACGGGGCGGACCTCCTCGTCGCCCAGATCGCCGCGAACGAGATCACCGCGCGCCTCGGGGCTGCGGCGGCTGTCGGCCCGTTCGGGGGGCCGAACGCCGCGTGGATGCACGCCGTGGGTGCGGCGGTCGGTCGCGGAGTTCTCGAAGGCGACGGCCTGGAGACGCTGGCCGATGCGATCTCGATCGCCGTGAGCGCACCGTCGCGACCGATCGAGAGAGCGGTACTCGGTTCCGATGTGGGCGTGTGGACGATCGGTAGATCGATTCAGACCGGAATCGCCGCCCTCGACGGCGCTCGAGCAGGACTGAGCGGGCGACGCGACGTTGTCGAGGCGGCGGCCGGCCTGTTGAAGAGCGTTTCACCGCACCCGGCGGAAGCGTACCTCTCGGCGCTCGGTTCGCGGTGGCACACGGAGACGCTGAGCGTGGCCGCCGCTCCGGGAACCCCTTCGGTCGCCGCAGCGACGGAGGCCGGACTCGAGATCCGCAGCCAGTTCGATCGTGGGCGGACGACGATCGACCGGGTCGACGTCTACGGACCGCACGCGATGGCCTCGGCGAACGAAGGCGCGAGACAGTATCTCGGCGACGGGCAGACGCCGACCGCCGCGCTGGTCCGTTCGGTGCCGGACGCGGTCGCGCGAACGCTCGTGACGGGCGAGACGGTTCCGGGGCAGATCGATCGGGACGACGAACGGGGGGCCGTCGAGCGAGTCAGAGAACGCATACGGGTACACCACGACCCTGATATAACGCTCGCCGCGCTCCGGTCGGCCGTTCCAGAGGGCGTCGAGTTCGAGACGGTGACGGGGTCGGTCGCGGCCCACGTGGCGAAAGCCCTCGGTCCCGCACGCGCGCTCCGGAACGCGCCGACGGTGTTCCGGACTGGACGCCGGCTCGAGACGCCGCCGCGGACGAGCGAGTTCGAACGGCACATCGGCGCCCGAGTCGTCGTTCGAACGGCGGACGGGCGCGCGTTCGAGGCGACGGTGGCTCGTCCCCCTGGCTCGGCGGGTGTGCCGCCGGCCGAGATTCGCGCCGTCGCCCGCTCGAAGTGCCGAAAGGCGCTTGAAGCGCTCGGGTGTTCGGAACCCAACGCACGGACGCGAACCGATCGGTTGTTGACGATCGACGAGGCGGGACGCGTGCGGATTGATCGGCTACTCGGTGAGCCGGCGACACGGGGCATCGCCGGCAATGAGAACACGTAAGCAACCGGCGGCCGGCGAGGCAGGTATGAAGTACGCACGCATCGAAACGTCCACGGGCGTTCTCGAAGGTGAGTACGACGACGGAACCGTTCGCACCGAAAACGCGACCTACGAACCGGACGAGTACGAACTGCTCGCACCCTGTGAGCCGTCCGTCTTCTACTGCGTCGGCCGGAACTTCGGCGAGAAGGTCGAACAGATGGACTACGAGGTTCCCGACGAGCCAGACTTCTTCATCAAACCTCCGGTGTCGCTACACGACCCGGAGACGCCGATCCCGTACCCGAGTTTCTCCTCGGAGTTCACCTACGCCGGCGAGTTGGCCGCCGTTATCGATACGGAGTGTAAAAACGTCTCCGAAGACGAGGTCGACGACGTGGTTCGCGGGTACACGATCTTGAACGATCTCGACTGCCTTGACCAGGAGCGCCGGACCGCGAGGAAGGCGTTCGATTCGTCCGGTCCGCTCGGGCCGGTCATCGCCGACGTCGAACCGGTCGGGCTCGAGATGACGACGCACATCAACGGCGAACTCCGCCAGGAGGATAACACCGAGAACATGTTCAACAAGCCGCGCGAGACGATCTCGTTTCTCTCCGAGCGGTTCACGTTCAAACCGGGCGACGTGATCAGTTTCGGCAGTCCGGCGAATCCGGGGCTGCTCGAACCCGGCGACGAGATCGAGATCCACTACGAGAAGATCGGCACGCTCCGAAACACCGTCGAATAGCGGTCGGTGGCGAGACGATCGGAGACGAGGCTAACTTATATCGACGACGAGCACCGGCCGATCTGCGGCCTTGACGACGCGTTCGGTCGTGCTGCCGAGGTTGAGCCGCTTTTCGCGCCCGGATCGACCGTGAGTGCCGAGCACGAGCAGGTCGATCTCCCCGTCGGACGCGTACGAGAGGATCTCTCGGTATGGGACGCCTTCCGGTGTCGCGGTGGTGACGGAGACGCCGTCGTCGGCCGCCCTGTTTGCGAGCTCCGTGACCGCGTTCTCGGCCTCCTTCGCGAGGTCTGCTCTGACTGCCGCTTTATTATCGACGTCGGCGGCGAGAACGACGCGTCGATCGACGACCGAGATGACGTTCAAGCTCGCATCGTAGGCGTCTACGGCACCGATCGCGTGGTCCAACGCCGCCGCCGCGCGTTCGCTGCCGTCGGTTGGCAGGAGGATCGAATCATACATACGGTCGACTCCGCGGGCCACCCACTTCAAACGCACCCCAAGTGCGTGGACTCGGTCGAAATCGAGCGTCGAAACAGATCGGAGATTAAATACTAGGTGAAGAGTACGTGGGATATGACGACAGACAGCGCGGCCGCAATCGAGCCGAATCCATCCGCGACGGCGGACCGGGCGTACGTTTCACCCGCGGTGGATTTCATGGTCGTACTGGCGGGGATGTCCGCGCTCGCGATCGGCGTCGCTGTCATTATACTCCCGTAGTGCGAAGAGGGAACTGTGAAGCAGTCGGCGACGGTTCCGTTGCTTGGGGGGAGAGACCGGGAGGTCTGGATCGCGGCGATCATTCTCTACGGGATCGGTGACACGCTCACGACGCTTTGGGGGCTCTCGGCGGGTGGCGTCGCGGAGGCCGGACCGGTGGCGAAACCGCTCATCGAGGCACACGGGCAGTATATGTTGTTGGTGATCAAAGCCGCTGTCTTCCCGCTGTTTTATCTCGTGTGGCGATCCATCCGAACGCCCGGACGGATCGCGGTTCCGTTCGCGCTTGTGCTCGTCGGTGGCGCGGTGACGGTGTGGAACCTGTTCGTCATCACCGGTACGTTATGAGCCTCGGCACCGCAGACGAACCGTGATATGTTCGAGACGATACTCATCCCGGTTGACGGAAGTCAGTACGCCGGACGCGCGGCCCGCCGAGGGTTCGAGATCGCGAGCGTGTTCGGTTCGCACGTACACCTCGTCTGTGTGGCCGATACTGGACCGCTGGCGAACTATCAACTCCCAGGCGAGCATGAATCTGCCGCCAAGGCGATAACCGGACGCGCCGAGGCGATCGTCGAGGAACTCCGAACGCGAGCACCGGAGGGACTCGAAGTGACGACCGCGACGCCGACCGGGGCGGCGAAGACCGAAATCGTCGAGTACGCCGCGTCAATCGATGCGGACCTCATCGTGATGGGAAGCCGCGGCCGAGGCGGTGTCGAGCGTCTCATGCTCGGAAGCGTCACCGAACACGTCGTGCGGGTGAGCGACATCGACGTGCTCGTCCACGGCGGTAGGAACTAGCGACGTTCGGCCGCGATCTCGTTGACGGTTCGGGTCCGAATGCCGAACCCCCATCCAGCGAGCGCGAGCCCGACGTACACGCCGACCCCCGGAAGGGCGTGAAGCGCGGGCGCGGTGGCGATCGTGAGCCCGGCGGTATCAATGAGTCCGCTCAGGACGATGGAGAACAGGAACAGTCCGATGCCGACGTCCGTGGCGCGCATGGTGGGCATTCGCCCGTCACCAAGCGCTGGCTTGAGGCGGCCGAGGGCGTAAAACAGCAGTCCGTAACTGAGCCATCCAAGGGCGAGATACGGGAGGCTTCGCGTGAACTCGTCCGGTAGATATCGAGGGAGGTAAGCGATGTGTACGAGTGTCGTCACGCCGAGTGCGGCGACGGCGACTCCCACGGTCAGACGCGCGTGAGATGGACGAGAGGACATATAGGATCCACGACAGCCTGTATGAAAAGACCCGCGGGGTATCCGGACGGATTAGATTATCACTCCAACGATCTGGTAGAGGACCCCGATGACGAACGCGGCGATGAGGACGACCGTCGTCCCGATGACGATCGGGGAGAGGTGCTGCTCCTCGTCGAGAATGTAATCTTTCATACGGATGGTGGGACCGTAGATCGGTATATAGCTGGCGCTTCCTGTGGGGCCCTCGATCGACAGGACGGACGACCACAAAACTATGGTTCCCCGCTCGGTTGAGTCGATATGGATTTCGAGGACGCCGACGTTCATCGACGGCTCGACGCCGATGGACGGCCCATAGAGCCCGGCTACGAGCCGCCCTTATCCGACGAGCGGCTCCGTGAGCTGTACCGCGACATGAAGCTGTCTCGGCACTTCGACACCCGGATGATAAGTCTCCAACGGCAGGGCCGGCTGGGAACGTATGCTTCCTCGGCAGGCCAAGAGGGCTCGCAGTTCGGCTCGATGTATGCGATCGAGGACGACGACTGGGTCTTTTATCAGTACCGCGAGCACGGTTCGGTGATCGACCGTGGCGGGCTGGCGGACTACGTCCGCTACTGGTTAGGCTACGAGACGGGCAATGCGACCCTCGTCGATCACCACATCGCGCCGTTGAATATCGGCATCGCCGCCCACATCCCGCACGCCACCGGGATGGCGTGGGGCTCGAAGCTCCGCGGCGACGATACCGTCGTCGTCTGCCACTTCGGGGAGGGATCGACGAGCGAGGGGGACTTCCACGAGGGGCTGAACTTCGCGGGCGTCTTCGACGTGCCGGCGGTGTTTATCTGCAACAACAATCAGTGGGCGATCTCGGTTCCCGCCGGCAAACAGACCGCGAGTCGGACGTTCGCCGACAAGGCGAACGCCTACGGGATTCCGAGCCTCAGGGTCGACGGGATGGACCCGCTCGCGACGTTCGAAGTCGTGCGCGACGCCGCCGGGCGGGCGCGCGATCCGAACGCCGAACCACCGGAAAGGGCGAGCGGCAGCGCGACCCGGCCGACGCTCGTCGAGGCGGTCCAGTACCGCTTCGGCGCGCACACGACCGCCGACGACCCGACCGTCTACCGCGAGGACGAGGAGGTCGAACGCTGGAAGCGGTGGGACCCGATCCCGCGGCTCGAAACGTTCCTCCGAGAGCGAGGAAGCCTCGACGACGAGGCGATCTCGGCGATCGAGACCGACGTGGAGGCGGTCGTCGCCGACGCGATCGAGAAGGGCACCGACGTCGAACCCGATCCCGACGACCTGTTCGAAGACGCCTACGCGGAACTCCCCGATCGCGTCGTCGAACAGCGCGAGTACCTGCGCCGCCTCCGCGAGGAGTACGGCGACGGGGCGCTGTTAGAAGAACACTGATCGGCGCGAGCGGCTAGTCGAGCGGATCGATCGTCGCCGAGATGCCGGCCGCCGGCCGGAGTGTGGGCGTCAGCCGAAGATCGTCGAGCGCGTCGTCGGGCACGTCGACGTCGAAATCGCGGACGAGGCGGGCGAGCACGAGCGTCGCGCCACTCAGCGCGAGTCCCCGTCCGATACAGGCGTGCGGACCGCTGGCGAACGGCCGATACGCGGCGACCGCGTTCGGATCGCGCCGCGCCCAGCGATCGGGGTCGAACGCGTCCGGCTCGTCGAAATAACGGGCATCACGGTGGATCGACCACAGCGGAACGATGACTGCAGCGCCGTCTTCGATGGTGTATCCGCCCAGCTTCACGGGGCCGTTCACCCGCCGAAAGACGGCCCAGGCCGGCGGGTAGAGCCTGAGCGCCTCTTGATAGGTTCGTTTCGTGTACTCGAGCTCCGAGAGATCATCGCGAGTCGGTGGCCCGTCTCCGAGGGCGGCTGTCGCCTCCTCGCGGACCCGACGACGAGCCTCGGGGTACCACGAAAGCAGACACAGCGTATAGCTGAGACTGAGCGCCGTCGTCTCGTGGCCCGCGATGAGGAAGGTGGCGACTTCGTCTCGGATCTGGTTTGTGGGAAAGTCGACATCGGGGTCGCCCTCGGCGCGGAGGAGCGCGGTGAGCATATCCGAAGCATCGGTCCGCTCACCGGCGGCGAGGCTTGTTCGCCGTCGCTCGATGAGCCCCTCACTCAGTTCGCGAATGCCGGTCGCGGCCTCGCGAAACGCCGGAGAAGTCGGCGTCGGGACCCACTCTGGGAGGACGGTTTCGAGGCCAAACTCGAACTCCTCGCCCGCGATGCGCATCCACTCGTGAAACTGATCCGCGCTGGCCTTGCCGATGTCTTCACCGAGAAGTATCTCCGATGCGACGCGGACCGTGAGCGACGTCATCTCGCGGTGGAGGTCGGTCCTCTGACGGCCGATTTCCGCCCACTGTGTGGCCCGCGATTCGATCCGCTCACCGGTCGTGTTCGCATAGGCCGTCACCTGTCGACCGCCGAACGACGGCGCGACGATCGAGCGCTGTTGGGACCACAGGTCCCCCTCGCTTTGGACGAGCCCGTTCTCGGCGATCATCGCGACCGCACCACGTGCGGGGATTCTGGTAAAATCGTCGGGGCGGTCGAGCGCCTCGGCGACGAGGTCGGGACCCGTCAGGATGACGAGCGGTGGTCGTCCAGGGATCGAGATCGACGTCCCGTCGTCGAACCGAGCCTGTATCGCTTCGAGAAATCTGATGGTGTCGGTCCCGAACCGGAGACCGTTGAGGAGCCCCGCTTTCGGCGGCGAGGGCAATCGCCGTGCCATGGCTACCGGTAGGTCCAGACGGTATTGGGGCTTTCGCGCCCGGCAGCGTCGTCCGGAATCGGTCCGGTGTCAGTTCGTCGTCGTGATCTCGATCACGTCGCGGTGGGACAACTCGGTGTCGGCGCCGATCTGCCGTCCGGAGCGAACGTCGTGGGCGTGCAGGAAGCCCTCACCGATGTCCGTGTGGAGGTAGTAGGCGAACTCCTCGGCGGTCGATCCGCCGGGGAAGACGAAGCAGTCCTGTAAGAAGCTGCCGTCGTTCTGCGGTTTTCGCGCACCAGGGAACACCGCGATCGCGCCCAGTTCCTCAAACAGCGCCGTCTCGATGGCGCGCTGAACGCCCGTCTCGCCGAACTCGCCGAGGAAGTCCTCGATTTGGTCGAGCCCCGCACGTTTCTCTTCGGGGAGCTCCCCGAGAATCTCGAACTCGGCGTCGCCGGGGCGGTAGTCGAGGACGCCGGCCTCGTCGCCCTTCTTGAGCGCCTTCTCGGCGTGGGCGGAGACGGGCACGAACGTCAGGTGCTCGTAGTCGGGATCGTCGGTGATCTCGGCGTAGTTCTCCCGAGCGGCCTCGGCGTCGGCCTTGTTGGCGCCGATCACCATCGGTTTGGTCCGAATCCGGATCTCGCGGGCCAACGCCTCGCGGTCGTCGTCGTCCCACGTTTCGGGGTCGAGGTCGAGTCCGAGCGCGAGGATAACCTGCTTGAGTTCGTCCTCGGAGATGCCGAACGCGGACATCTGTTCGGCGAGATCGGCCTCGATTTGCTTCTCCTCGCCCGCGTAGCCCGACCGGTAGCGCTCGATCCCCTTTTTTAGGATATCGAGATACCACATGTCGAGTTCGGCCTCTAGAAAGTCGATGTCGTCGCGGGGGTCATGTCCTGTCGTCGGCTCGCCCTCGAGATCGGTCCGGCCGGTGAAATCGACCACGTGGATCAACACGTCGGCCTCGTTGAGATCGGTCAGGAACTGATTGCCGAGCCCTTTTCCCTCGTGCGCACCGGGGACGAGCCCCGCGACGTCGACGAGCTTCGTCGGAACGAATCGGACGCCCTCGGCGCAGTAGCCGTGGTTCGGCGTGCAGGTGTGATCGAACTCCGGGGCCGCACACTCGACGCGGACGTACGCCTCGCCGATTGAGGGGTCGATCGTCGTGAACGGGTACGCGCCCTCGGGCACGTCGTTCATCGTCGCCGCATTGAAGAAGGTGGACTTGCCGACGGAGGGTTTCCCGACCAGTCCGATCGTGTAACTCATTGCCCGAAGAAGGCGAACGCGCCGCTAAAGGGTTGTCAAACCGACCGAGGGAGGCTGAGAGTACCACGCACAGACGTTTCGACCGCGACCACTGAATGGGATTCGGTGACACGGATCCCGGATGGTTTTTCCGTGAGGGGGTCGTATATAAACCGTGAGTGAAGAAAGCGGGCGTCGAAACCTACGGATGCCCAACGACAACGAGCTGTTCGCCGTGGTGACCCAACACGACGGTGGGAACCACGTTCGCGTCCAGTGTGAGGACGGCAAGAGCCGCATGGGCCGGATCCCCGGTCGCATGAAGTACCGCGTCTGGATCGAGGAGGGCGACACCGTCCTCGTCGAACCGTGGGACTGGCAGGACGAGAAGGCCAACATCGAGTGGCGCTACGACAGCCAGGACGCGGAGCAGCTGCGACGCGAAGGCCACATCGACTGAAACGTTTTACATTGGCGGTCGCCGATTCGAAGCCGACACGGAGCCGCGCGTGCGGCGAATCGATGGGCCGAACGGCTCAAAACTGGTACTCGTCGACCCCGTCGGGGCGCTCTCGGTCCTCCTCTTTGGACTTACCGAACTCGGCGAGACACTTCGTGCAGAGCCCGGTGGACGGATCAAAGTGATCGAGACAGACGAGCCGTCCACACCGGTCGCACGCGTCCTCGACGGATTCGGAGCCGCAGATTTCACAGAGTCCGGCGACGCTCATACCGATACTTCGGTCCCCATCGGCCTAAAGCTACTCCCGGTCGAGATAGTGGAGCACACCTTCGACGTCGAGTTCGACGGAGAAGCTCTGCCATTCGTCTCCAAGCGAGCCGGCGATCGCGGCCGCATCGTTACCGTGTTCGGCGCGCAGTTCGCGGACGGTATCCACCCACTCGGGGAGGAGCCGTTCGTACCGATCGAGCTCGCGGACTGCGTCGCGGCTTCCGGGGCCGAAGTGGCCGTAAAAAATCCGCGCGGGGTCGTACGCGCGGAGCCGATCGACGGTGTCAAGCATCGTTTCGAGGTCGAACTCCGGCGGCGGCGTCGTCGGGCGGAGCGCGCCCTCGAAGTACATCCCCGCTGAATCGATGGTAAAGAGGCCTTCGGTCGCTGGATCGAAGACGGCGTAGTGCGTCGACGCGTGGCCGGGTGCGTAGATCAGTTCGAGTTCCCGGTCGCCGATATCGACAGTGTCGCCGCCCTCAACGGCGCGACAGCGATCGGGGTCGAGGAGTTCGGGTTCGCCGTAGGCGTTCTCCTCGCCCATCACCCGGTCGACGCTCGATTTGAGTCGCTCGAAGTCGTCGGAGGCAGTCAGGAAATCGAAGCCGTACTCGTGGATATAAAACGTCGCGTTGGGAAGTTCGACAGCGAGGTGTCCGGCACCGCCGGCGTGGTCGAGGTGAATGTGGGAGACGAGCACGTGTTCGACCTCGTCTCGGTCGATCCCGACGGCGTCGAGCGCGTCGTAGATCGCCTCCACGGAGTCCGCCGTCCCGGTGTCGATCAGCGTCGGTTCGGGAGCGTCGATGAGGTACACCGAGAGGCCGCCGGCCATCCCATCGAGGAGCGGATCGACGGTGTGGATGTCGTCGAGTGCGCGCGTGACTGGCATGGAGTACCGTACGGCGGACGAGGACTTCATGTCTCCGGCGACCGAAACGCGGCCAATGGTTCCGCCGCTCGCCGCCGACATCGACGGCACGCTGACGCGCCCCGACAAATCGATCGACCCTCGCGTGTTCGACCCGATTCGGAAGTGGGAGGCCCCGGTCGTCATCGCGACCGGGAAGTCGTTTCCGTATCCCGTGGGACTGTGTGAGTTCTTCGGGATCCCTCTGAACGTCATCGCGGAGAACGGCGGCGCGGTCTACGTCGAATCCGTCGATGAAGTGCTCTACAACGGCGATCCGGAGGGTTCGCGGGCCGTCGAGCGCGCGTATCTCGACGCCGGCTACGAGCTCGGCTGGGGTGCCGTCGATCCGGTCAACAGGTGGCGCGAGACCGAACTGGCCGTCGCCCGCGACCAACCGCTCGAACCGCTCGTCGAGATTGCGGACGAACACGGGATGGTTGTCGTGGACACGGGGTACGCCTACCACGTCAAGGCGCCCGATGTCGACAAGGCGAGCGGCCTCGAAACCGCGGCCGCGGCGCTCGGGTACGACCCGGAGGCGTTCGTCGCGGTCGGCGACTCCGAAAACGACGCCGAACTGTTCGAGCTCGTGGGACGGTCCTTCGCCGTCGAAAACGCCGACGAGACGGCGAAACGGACGGCGGACGGCGTCACCGAGGGCGCATTCGCCGACGGCTTTTTGCAGGCGCTCGATCGGGTGCGCGAATCGGATACGTAGCCGTCCGTACCCCGCTGGATCCGAACGGAGGTGAAATCCGGACACGGGGACCAACTGACGGCCTTTTTCGCCGGTTTTCCGGGGAAGGCTTTTAGCGGCGTGGTTGTTACCCTCTCGCGTATGAGCGCCGACCGGGCCGCACTCCGACGCGCCCTCAACCGGGGCGAGCGGGAGGGCGGCAGCGTCGAATTCAAAGAACGGCTCACCCGAACGACCCACCTCGCTGAGGGCCGCTTGGAATCGCTCGTTGCCCAGCTTCGCCACCGGATCCTCTCGGGCGACGGCGAGGCGACGTACGTCGTCGGCGTCACCGACAACGGCGGTATCGCCGGCATCTCACCGCCCGCCTTTTCCGAGTCAATGGACGTCCTCTCGCTTTTGGCCGACGAGGCGGGCGCACACATCGACGACGTCGAGACGTGGGGCGTCGACGGCGAGGACGCGACGGACGCGGATGGGCTCGTCGGCGTCGCGACCCTCCGCGAGGGATCCGTTCTCGAAGCCGACGACGACCACATCGTCGTCGGGACGGCCGGCCACGTCGATCACGGCAAATCGACGCTCGTCGGCTCGCTCGTGACCGGCTCGGCGGACGACGGCCAGGGCGGCACCCGGAGCTTCCTGGACGTTCGCCCACACGAGATGGAGCGGGGGCTCTCGGCGGACCTCTCCTACGGCGTCTACGGGTTCGACGACGACGGCCCGGTGCGGATGGACAATCCACACCGGAAATCCGACCGAGCGAGGATCGTCGAGACGGCGGATCGACTCGTTTCCTTCGTCGACACGGTCGGCCACGAACCGTGGCTCCGGACGACGATCCGAGGACTCGTCGGGCAGAAGCTCGACTACGGCCTCCTCGTCGTCGCGGCTGACGACGGCCCGACCCGGACGACACGCGAACACCTCGGCATCCTGCTGGCGACGGAGCTACCGACGATCGTGGCGATCACGAAGGCCGACATGGTGTCGGAGACGCGTACCGACGAGGTCAAACGCGAGGTCGAACAGCTCCTCAGAGACGCCGACCGGACGCCACTACCGGTCGAACGCCACGGGATTACGGCGGCGATCGACGAGATCAGCGAGCGGGTCGTCCCGATCGTGTCCACGAGCGCAGTGACACAGACCGGCCTCGACGTGCTCGACGAACTGTTCGAGCAGCTCCCGAAAACCGGCGCGGAGGCGGGCGAGTTCTCCATGTACGTCGATCGGACCTACAACGTGACTGGCGTCGGCGCGGTCGCATCCGGGACGATCCGCTCCGGACGCGTCGAGGCTGGCGACGAACTCTTGGTCGGGCCGTTCGCCGACGGAACGTTCCGCCCCGTCGAGGTCCGCTCGATCGAGATGCACTATCACCGCGTCGACGAGGCCGCCGCGGGCCAGATCGTCGGGCTCGCGCTGAAGGGGATCGCGGAGACAGATCTCGAGCGCGGGATGGTACTCCTCCCCCGGACGGCGGAACCCAACGCAGTCCGTGAGTTCGAGGCCGAGGTGATGGTGTTGAACCACCCGACGCGGATCGACGATGGGTACGAGCCGGTCATCCACCTCGAAACCGTGAGCGAGACCGCATCGATCCACCCCGAGGGTGGACAGCTCCTTCCGGGCGACACGGGCGTGGCGCGCGTCCGGTTCAAGTTCCGCCCCTACGCGATCGAGGCGGGCCAGCGGTTCGTCTTCCGGGAGGGCCGATCGAAGGGCGTCGGAACGGTCACTGAGATCACGGGCGTCGAGTGACGGAGCGCGTCGAGCTCCCACACGCGTCCCATGCGACGGCTCCTATTTCGCATTCTGGTGGCGTTCGACGGGGTCGAGCTGCGCTTCGCGTACGCACTCGTCGCCTTCGTCGGTGGCGTCGTCCGCGCATCGGCGTGACTCCGCGGCGAGCGCCCGCATCCGCTGGCCCTTCACGCTGCGACGGTCCGGTGGCTGGTCGCACAGGCCGTCGTCATCCTGCTGTTCGCGTTGACGCTCGCGTTGCGGGCGCACTCACGGCGACGCGAGTGCGCTGCGGACGATCGACCCGTCGACGCGACCGCCGATCTCAGAGCGCTGGCCCGCGCGCTCGTGAAGGTTCAGCGGGCCGCCACGCCCGGGCGGGGAATACGCTCCTCGCTGTACGTCCACGGGGACGAGGAGGGGATGCTGAGTCGACTGCTCGCGACGCACCCGCCGGTAGCAGAGCGGATCGAACGACTGATCGGTCGCGCGAGCGAACCGCGGGAGGATTATCCAACCCGACGATCGCAGCGACGGTAACGGGACCGTTGGGCGGGGCGGCCCACGTTCAGCTGTGTCGGGCGAGGAAGGCCTCGATCCGCGACAGCCCCTCCTCGAGTTCCTCGCGATGCAGCCCGAATCCGATCCGAAACCACTCGGGCCGGTCGAACGCCTCGCCGGGGGCGAGAACGACCGACTCCTCCGTCACGAGGCTCCGACAGAAGGAGTATCCACCCGCGAATCCCGGTGGGACCTCCACGAGGGCGTTGACGCCGCAGTCGGGGGCCGACCACGCGAGCCCGTGGGCGTCCAAGGACGCTTCGACGGCGGCGCGGTTGTCCGCGACGTGTTCGCGGTTCTCCGCGAGCAGTTCTGCGCGCCGGTCAAACGCCTGCTCGGCGACGTGCTGACCGAATTTCGGCGGGGCGATCGTCGTGTAATCCTTCCAGTTTTCGGCGGCCGCGAGGACCCCGCGCGATGCGCAGAGCCAGCCGAACCGAAGGCCCGCGAGGCCGAACGATTTCGAGACGCCGCCAGTCGAGATCCCGTACCGCCCGAAGCTCGAAACCGGTGCGATCGGGTCGGGCGAGAGTAGTCGATACACCTCATCGCAGAGCAGATACGTCCCGTTGTCGGCACAGCGCTCGTACACCGCGCGCATCGTCTCCTCGCCGTGGTACCGACCCGTCGGGTTGTTGGGATTGACCACGACGACGAGATCGGTGTCCGGCCGCAGTGCCGACGCGACCGCGTCCGGATCAAGTTTCCAGTCGGGCTCTTCGAGCGGAACTCGCGTGACGTCGCAAAGCGACTCCGCGAGGCCGGTGAACGAACCATATGTCGGCGTGACGACGACGACGTGAGTGTCGGCGAGCGCGAGCAACGCGAGGAAGTTCGCTTCCTGTGTTCCACACGTAAAGAGCGTCTCGTCGGCGCTTCGGCCGTGATGGTCGCCGATCTCGGCTCGAAACGTCGAGTCGCCGGCGGTCGGAATGACGTAACCGAGTTCCCCGGGATCCGTGTCGAATCGGTCTGCCGAGAGCGGTCTAACGCCGCTCTCGGCAAGCATCACGTCCGCGTCGACTTCGACCTCCGCGAGCCAGCGTTCGAGTCGGAACGGTTCGATCTGCATACGCACCGATCGGGTGGGTACACAAAAGGAATGTCGTCGGTGGTGATCGAAACGCGATGCCGGTCCGCTCGGGAAAGACCTATGGTCGCGGACGAACAGACACAAGTATGAACATGAAGACGGCGCTCGTCATCGCGTTCGGTGCCGCCATCGGGCTCCCGTACGTGACTATCGCACTGCTAGAAGGCGGCGGATCGGCGGGTCCCGCACTCGTCGGCGGACTCTTTATCGGCGCGATCTTCCTCGTCGTCTGGAGCGACTTCGGCGGCGGCGAAACCTCTGACGACGCCTGAAACCGTCGTTTTATCCACGAACGGCGAACATCGGAACGCACGCTGTATGCAGAACGAGCCCTTGCGGGCGGCTCGGCGATAGTATAGTGGTGCTGTGACAACGAGAGATCACTAGTGGGAGCACGCGCTAGGGTAGGAGTGACGCCAGATCCGATGGCTCAGATGCGGCAAAAAAGATCCCAAATTGGTGCCGATCCGTTAGGTGACCGAGTAGCTCGCCGCCGCCATGAGCAACAGAACGAGGGCGAGGCTCAGGGCCATGAGCCATGTCAGCGACCGGTTCTCCGAGCGGAGATGCTGGAAGTAGCCGACGATCAGTGCAGTCTTTAGCGACGCGGCGATCATCGTCGCGGCGAAGGCGTCCCAGTAGCCGAAAAAGGGAATGTTGAAGAAGATATACTTCGACGCCGCGAGCGCGAGCAACGCGATGTAAATGCCGGTATACAGCTTGAGGGAGTCGGAAGCCATCCTTGTCTACGAATTTCAATGGCACGTGTGCATATAATTATTCCTGTCCGCTACCGCGGTAGCGCTCCCAGACGAGGTAGGCGATCACAGGACCGACGATCCAGAACCCGACACCGAGGAGCGCCCCAACGATTCCGCTCCATATGGGTGGATCCAGAAGTGAATCGATCATATCTCCCCGTTTTGTCCGAGTGGTATAAAGCTACTCGGACGACACCCATGTCTCCGCGTATAGAACGCGAACAAACAGTTGGTGGACGACCACCGCAGTCGGAGAGACGAACAGAGGTCGCCACTACGGATTGTTGACCCACCTACTGGTGTTCGCCCAACGTTCAGTATCGAACGAAAACGCGCGAACGTCCCGGCGCTCGCCGCGGGCACGTACCGTCCATAGACATCGCTCCGAGTGTTGTCTCGACGGCAAAAAGCGGAATCGGCCGCGGTCAGAAGAGGTAGAACAGCGGGAACAGGAAGACCCAGACGATATCGACGAAGTGCCAGTAGAGGCCGAAGTACTCCACCGGGCGGTGGTCATCGAGGTAGTACCCCTGGTAGGCGCGGACGAGGAGGAACGCCGCCACGATGAGGCCGATGATGACGTGGATGCCGTGTAGACCGGTCGTCACGAAGTACAGCGTCGCCTGAATCGGCGGGCCGTACGGGTTCTGCGTCAGCGTGATGCCGACGTCGTAGATCTCGTGATGCCATTCCCAGGCCTTGATTCCGAGGAAGGTAAAGCCGAGCAGCATCGTCGCACTGAGGCTCGCGATCAGTCCCGTCCGGTTTCGCCGCCGGGAGAAGACGAGCGCGAGGATGACGGTGAACGACGAGGTCAACAGCACGAACGTGTTGACGAGCCCCGGCAGCGAGTCGAGTAGCGACGTCCAACTCCGCCAGCCGGAGTTGACTCGAATGAAGATAGCCGCCGAGATGAACGCGCCAAAGACCAGCACGTCGGAGGCCAGGAAGAACCACATACCGAGCTTGTTCTTCTCGATGTTGTCGAACGGCCAGCGGTTAGCGATCTTCGCGGGCGGGGCGTAGAAGTCTTCGAGCCCCCACTTGACGCTGGTGTACAACAGCGCGACCAAGCCGGCGACCGTCAACAACGGGTACATAATCGTACCCTCGAGCGCGACCGAGACGCCACCGAGGGTCGATCCGGGTTCGATCGCGAGTGATTGTGCGATGCCTGAGAAGCCGAGCAACATCACCAACACCGAACCGCTCACAGCGATCGGCCAGATGCTCGTGTGCGAGGGGTGTTTGTCGCCGAGGAGGTAATCGCTCGCCTCGTTCGACGTCGCGTGACCGCCGTCGGTCGCGGCGGGACCGTCGTGGCTGCGCTCGATGAACTCGAGGTGGCCGCTCGCATAGGATGGACGGCCGTCCCAGTTTTCGAGCGGCGGCGGCGACGAGACGGCCCACTCGGCGGTCCGTGCGTACTCCCACGGGTTGTCCGGCGCGACCGGGCCCGAGAGGTAGCTCTTTCCGAGGTTGTAGAACATGATAAAGAACGACAATCCGAGCATGAACGCACCGATCGTCCCGATCTGGTGTGAGGTGACGAGCGACTGTTGGTACTCGAACACCCGGCGTGGCGTCTCCCAGGCCGTGAACATCGAGAAGTAGACGATGTTGAACGAAACAAAGAACGCGACGAAGTGAACCTTGCCGAGGAGCTCGTTGTACATCTTCCCGGTTATCTTCGGGAACCAGTAGTAGATGCCCCCGATGAGCGCGGTCGCGCCGCCGAACATCACGTAGTGGAAGTGAGCGACGACCCAGTAGGTGCCGCGGAACTGGTAGTCGAGCACGATCGCACCGAGGAAGACGCCGGTGATTCCACCGAGGATGAACAGCAGGAGTGATCCGAACGCGAAGAGGAACGGCGTCTTGAAACTGACCCGCCCCTTTATTAACGTGTATATCAGGGCGAACACGAGCAGGTCGAACGGTAGCGAGATGCCGATCGTACTCGCCATCATCAGCGTCTTGATCTCGAGGTTGATCGTCGACAGGAACATGTGGTGCATCCACACGAGGAACGACTGAATCGCGATCAACACGAGTGCGATGATGACCCACTTTCTGCCGACGAGTCTGTTCCCGGAGAAGGTCTGGAAGATCTCGAGCATGACCCCGAGTGCCGGGAAGAAGACGATGTACACCTCGGGGTGGCCGAAGAACCAAAACAGGTGTCCCCAAAGCAGCGCGCCACCCTCGGTTGCGGAGAAGTAGACGCTGCCGAGGATCCGATCCGCCGAGAGGATCAACAGCGCGCCAGCATACGTCGCGAACGCGAACAGCATCATCCACACGGTCGCGAGGATGGACCACGAGAACATCGGCATGTCCATCAGCCCCATCCCTTCCGCACGGGAGTGATGCATCGTGACGAGGAAGTTCACCGTCGAGGCGGTGACAGCGGCGACGAACATCGCGATCGCGAGGACGGTGCCTGTCGATCCGATGCTCGGCGTGTACGCTGGCAGGTTGAGCGGCGCGTAGAGCGTCCAGCCGCCCGTCATCGTCCCGCCTTGGAAGAACGACACGCCCATCAGCACGCCCGAGAACGCGTACATCCAGTACGACAGGGCGTTCAGGCGCGGGAACGCGAGGTCGTCAGCCCCGATCTGGAGCGGCACCAAATAGTTCGCAAAGCCGAATGCGAACGGCGAGAGGAACCAAAAGACCATGATCAGGCCGTGAGCCGTGACAGCCTCGTTGTACCCCATGCCGTTCCCGCCGAGTACCATCGTTCCGGGGTTCCAGAGCTCGACGCGAATGAGAAGCGCCAACACGCCGCCGAAGAGCAGGAAGAACGTCGAGGTGAGGAGATAGAGGATACCGACGTCCTTGTGATTCGTCGTCGTGAGCCAGCGTCGAATCGACGAGGTTGGGGGGAGTTCGCTCATCAGCTACTCACCTCCACTTGGCTCTGTGATGTTCCCTCGTCCGTTCCTTCATACCACTCGTTGAATTCGTCCGGTTCCATAACAGTGACTTGACCGCCCATCTGCGAATGACCGATTCCGCAAAGTTCGAAACACTCGATCGCGTAGGTGCCCGGTTCGTCGGCGACGAACCAGGTGGTAGCAGTCTCTCCGGGGATCGCGTCGGCCTTGACGCGCAGTTCCGTTATCCCGAACGCGTGCCAGACGTCGTCGGAGGTGACATGTAACCGGATCACCTGATCCTCGCCGGCCGGCACTCGCATTTCGTTCAGCGACGTCTGTCCGTTGGGGTACTCGAACTCCCAGCCGAACTGGAAGCCGACGACGTCGATCTCCATACTCCCCTCGGTCTCGACTTCGGAGGTCGGTCCCGCCTCGACGTACAGGAGGAGCGTGTACGAATAGACGACGACGCTGATGACGACGATCGCGCTGAGTGCGAAGGAGAGAAACAGCTTTTTGCTCTTTCCGCCGCTCTGCCCGGTGGGAAGTTCACCGAGCTGCGGCGCGTCGAATGACGAGCCGTCGCTCTCGCTCCCGCGATATTTATACGCGTTATACAGCGTATAAGCGACGACGACGACACCGACGACGGTTCCGATGGCGAGAAACACCAGGAAGATCTCCGAGAAGACTTCAGCCTGCGCTCGCCAGTTTTCCGGTACCTGCTGCAGTACGAAGGGATCAATCATGGTATATTGTGGCGTTAGTTCTAGTGACGGTGTAATCCACTTAGCTCTTGTTGTACGGGGCGCGACGACCGACGGCAAAGGTTATTTACACGCCTGAAGAAACCACTCGACAGTAGCCGCAAAACAATGATGTCACAGGTTTTCGTACTCGCAGTCGTCGAGGCGTTGGGAGCGTTGTCAGGAATCACGCTGTACGCGGTCTTGATAGTGCTCTCGGTCCTCCTGTTTGGGGGACCCTACCAGATAGCTCGCCGGTCCGGGCTCGGCACTGCTCACGCGGTCGGGGCAGGCATCTCTGGACTCGGTTTGGTGTTCCTCTTCTTGATCGCGCTCCAGATACTGCACAGCCCGATCTAGACGGTACTGTTGGGATCGAGCGGAAGCGATCGAAACGGCCGCCGGCTACGGCCGGGTTCTGAAGAGATCCAAATCGACGGATGAGAGACTTGTCGCCGACTCAGCTGCCACGGATGGATACAGAAGTGACACCGATCGTCGCCAGCCCACGAGTCGACTGTGGCCGACTCGTATGCGGTCCCCTTAGATGGCGAGCGCGTCGACGACGATCGCGACGAGCACGAGTCCGAGGTAGGCGTTCGACGCGTGAAACGCTCTGAAGGCAGCACCTTCGGACTGCTCATAGTGGAGTCGGACGACCATCCACAGGAAGACGGCACCAAGTGCGACCGTGGTGAGTCCGTAGAGCCAACCGAGGTTCGCCACCGCAGCGAGGACGCCAGCGCCGAGAAGCGTTGCGGCGAGATACAGCACGATGTGTTTACGCGTCTCGGTTTCGCCGCGCACGATCGGCATCATTGGGAATCCGCCGCGCTCGTAGTCGTCGCGGTAGGCCAGCGCGAGGTTGTAAAAGTGCGCCGGCGTCCACAGGAAGATGACTCCCGCGAGGACGAGCCCGCCGAGACCGACGGTTCCGGTCACGGCGGCGTAGCCGATGAGCGCGGGGAGCGCGCCCGCAGCGCCGCCGATCACCGTATTTTGGACGGTGTTTGGCTTCAGGATGAGCGTGTAGACGACGCTGTAGAAGGCGATCGCGGCCAACCCGAGTGCGGCGGTGAGGAGATTCACGGTGAGGAACGCCCACAGCGAGGCAACGGTCAACAGCCCGCCGAAGGCCAAGGCGTTCCGAACCGGGACCTCGTGGGTCGCGAGCGGCCGATCCGAGGTTCGCTCCATCCGCTTGTCGATATCGCGTTCGAGGACGTGGTTGAACGTCCCCGACGCGCCGATCGCCAACACGCCGCCGCCGAGCGTGGCGATGACGGTTCGGACCGTTGGCGTACCGGCCAGCACCATCCCGGCGCCCGCGACGAGACAGAGCAACCACATGAGCCGAGGTTTCATCAGCTGAAAGTACGCACCGACCGTGGCTTTGAGCCGCGACATCCCAGAGAGCGTGTGTACGGACGCGGGCGGTTCGACGGGCTCGTCGACCGGTCCGGAAAGATCGGGGGGCGTCTCGGGGGCGTCGTCGGTGCCGGTTTCCGCTTCGAGGTGCCACGCGAGCGCGAGCACCAGCGTGCCGAAGATGACCATCCCGACGAACAGGTGAATCTGTTCGAGCGCCGCGCCGGTGGCCACGAGCGCGCCGAGCCCCGCCTGAAACGGGTACAACGACAGGGACATAACCAGCGCGATTTGAACCCGTCGCGTCACGCGACGCCAGCCGACAACGGCGGCTGCCACGACCAACAGGCCGACTACGGTCGCGGCCGCACGGTGAAAGAGGACAACGAGGACGTCCGGATTTGACAGCGAGCCCTGACAGAGTGGCCAGCCACCGCACGCGGTTGCAGCGTCCGCGAGGGCGGCAGTCGCACCGACGACCACGAGCACATATACGCCGATGACGGTCGCCGCGAGCAGGGACACGAACCCATTCGATCGCATCATCTGGTACCTTCGCGCGCGTACACTTAGACCTCCCGCTTCCAACGGGTTGGGTGAACAACTCGCCCGATCTCCACCCCTCGAACGAGCGTGAATCGTCACGAACGGGGGATGCGCTATTCGGGATCCTGCAGCCGCTTCGTCGTCTCGACGAGCGGGTGATGGCCGTAGTCGACCTCCTCGATGTCGTCGATCGTTTCGAGATTGCTCTTGCGCGCGGTTTTCGCCATCCCCAACTCCACCCGCTGGTCGAGCTGGATAACGTAGGCGTCCATCTCCTCAATCCCGAGCCGCGCCGCCGCCTTCACGCGGTGGTGGCCGTCCGCCAGGAGGAGTTCCCCCGCATTGTCGATGACGACGAGCGGTTCGGCCAGTCCGTTCTGTAGCTCGTAGCTTCGGCCCTCCAACTCGTCGGTGTACACTCTCGTCTGTGTCGGCACGAGCGCCGAGAGATCGACCATCCGGCGTTCTTCGACCGCCTCGACCCCATGGATGCTCTCCAGCGTTCGCAGGAGCTTTCCGACCTTCTCGGGTGTCGCTCGCTCGATCTGAGATCGAATGACATCGGCATTCGAGATGATCCCGACGAGGTTTCCGGCGTCGTCGACCACCGGCAGTCGTTGAATCCCCGATCGGAGGATCACGCGAGCCGCGTCCGTGATCCGCATATCCGGGTGTGCGACGATTATGTCGTCGGACATCACTTTGAAGATCGGATCCATATCATCGGCGAGTAGCAGATCGCGAGCGCTGATGAATCCCTGAACGCGACGCCCGTCGCACACGGGAAAGCCGCTGTGGTCGTCGCTCCCGGCGATGCGCTCGGCCACGTCACCGACGGTGTCGTCCGGCGAAACGGTCGCGACATCGCGCGTCATGTAATCTTTCACCCTCGGTTTACCGTCGTAGGGGGTATCGTCCATTGTCCGAACAACGATGCCGAGCGGCAAAAAGGTCACCTCATCGACCGACTGCTCAGTTGAGTCGATCGTCGCCGTCGCCGGAGTCGGTGTAGACGAACGTCGCTGGATAGTCGGGGACGATCCCGAGCGCCTCGAAGAATCGATCCGTGATCACGTCGGTGATCACGTCGCCGCGTTCGTCGTCGTCGGCCGTTTCGTCAGTCAGAATGCCGACGGGGATCTGTGCGCCCGCCATATCCGCGTGGCCGCCGGCGCTCCCGATCTGTCCGAACGCGTCACGAAGGATCTCGCCGAGGTCGCGTTCGACCCCACGAGCCCGTGCGGAGGCGAACACCGTATCCTCCGTGTAGCCGAAGACGAGCGTCGTCGTGATCGAGTCCATGGCGAGCAGCCGGTCGGCAGCCTGCGCGAGCGTATCGCGATCGGAGATGGGCCCGACGCAGGTCGTCAAGACGTCGTCCTGTACGGTTCGGTTCGAGATGGCTTTACCGAGTATGCCGAGCGTTTCTGTCGAGACGCTCGGTGACTCGACCTGTCTGAGCCGATCAGTATCGGCCAGTTCGACGAGTCCGGCCGCCGCATCGAAATCCGCTATCGAGACCCCGCGGCTGAACTCCAGCGTGTCGGTTCGGATACCGTACAGGAGCCCGCTCGCCAGTTCCTCCGTCGGCTCGATGCCGAATCGGTCGAGATAGCCCACGATGAGCGTACAGGTCGCACCGACGTCGCTACGGAGATCGACGAACTTCGCAGAGACGGGGTCTCTCGGTGGATGGTGGTCGATCACAATATCCACTGGCGTCCCCTCCGGCAGCCCGTCGTTGACACCGGGCCGGGAGTGGTCGACGAGAGCGAAAACGTCGAACGACGAGAGATCGGCGTCGGACGGCAGATTCGTCAGTTCGAACCCGAAGAGGTTGACGAGCGCTCGGTTTTCCTGATGGCTGATCTCGCCGTGGTAACACGCCTCCGCGTCGACCCCGAACTCCATCGCGAGCCGTCTGAGTCCGATCGCCGAGGCGATCGCGTCCGGATCCGGATTGTCGTGGGCGACGACGGCGAGGCGGCCATCCATCTCGTCGAAGACTTCGCGGAGCTTTCGCAGTCGAAGGCCGGGGTCGCCGGCTCGATCGAGCACGGCCTCCCCGACATCGGCCGAGAGGTCTACGATCCGGTCAGCAACTGACTCGACGTTGCGTCGGTCGTCCGCCGTCGTCTCACCGCCGAGACAGACCATGAGGAACGCCGACGGGTAGGCCGAACGGGCCGTCGAGACGGCCGTCCGGAGTTCGTCCGAACCGAGCGGGGCGACGACGACTGAATCGATATCCCCAGCGACGGTGCGAACGTCGTCGACGTTCCCGATGTCGACGTGGCGGGCCGCGATCTCGCCGTCACGCAGCGACTCGGCTCGCTCCGTGTCGGGAGTGAGAACGACGAGTTCGCCCGGCTGATCGGCCAATCGCTCGACGAACGACGCGCCGACCGCATCGTATCCCAACACCAGCCGGTCCATGGCTACCGATGTGCCCTCGACGGTCTAAAGCGTGCTGGACCGCCGATGCGCTTCGGAGGAGCCGTCAGAAAGCGTTCGAGGCGGCTCAGAGCAACGCCGCGGCCGCGTCGAACGCTGCGCCGTCGAAGACGAACAGTCCCGGCAACAGGAGGACGGTCACGACGGCGGCGGTGAGCACCGCGACGTACAGCGCGGTCGGATACCGCTCTATGGTTCGCTGTTCGGCCGGCTCTTCGATCCACACGGCCTTGACGACTCGGCTGTAGTAGTAGAGGCTCAGCGCGCTGTTGACCGCGCCGACCAGCGCGAGCCACCAGACGCCCGCGCCGACCGCGCCCGCGAACAGGTAGTACTTCGAGACGAAACCGCCGCCGACCGGCAGGCCGGCCAAAGAGAACATGAAGACCGTCATCGCGACGCAGGCGATCGGGGCCTCGCGCGCGAGTCCGTTGTAGTCCTCGAAGGTGCGGCCGACCCCCCAGTGTTCGACCAGCGCGACGAAGAGGAACGCGCCGGTGTTCATGAAGCCGTAGACGAGCAGGTGAAGCATGCTCGCGCCGAGGACGGTCGCCTCCGCGCTCAGTCCGCCAACGTTTGTCAGCGCGGCCAGTCCGATCAGAACGTATCCAGCGTGACCGATCGAGGAGTACGCCAGCATTCGCTTGACGTTCTCCTGGGTCGCCGCCGCGAAGTTCCCGACCGTCATGGTGAGCACAGCGAGGATCTGGAAAGCCAACACCCAGTCGACGGCGCCCGCGACTTCCTGTATCGGGAACGCGACGAGCAACACGCGGAAGGCGACGACGAAACCGGCGGCCTTCGACGCCGATGAGAGGAACGCCGCGACCGGCGCGGGCGCGCCCTCGTAGGCGTCGGGTGCCCAGAAGTGGAACGGGACCGATGCCGTCTTGAACGCGAAGCCGGCGATGATCATGAGCAATCCGACGCCGAGAACACCGGTGTAGTTGGCCGCCGCTCCACCGATGGATCCGGCGACATCGGCGAGCAACAGGCTCCCCGTGGCAGCGTAAACGAGCGAGATACCGTAGACGAGGATGCTCGACGAGAGCGCCCCGATCAGGAAGTACTTGAGCGCTCCCTCGACCGAGCCGCGGTTGCCTTTCAGATACGCGACCAGCGCGTAGGATGGAAGACTCGCCAGTTCGAGGGAGATGAAGACGACGGCGAGACTGTTCGCCGACGCCATGATCGACATCCCCGTCGCGGCCAGCAGGACGAGCAGGTAGTACTCGGCCTGGTGGGCCATCCCACGGATGTAATCGAGCGATGCGACCGAGACGAGCGCGGTCACGCTGCCGAAGATGAACGTAAAGAGGAGACTCATCCCGTCGACGACCAGCTGACCGCCGAACAGTTCGACGCCACCGGCGGCCGCATCGGATAACAGAAGCACGCCGGAGGCGGCGAGCGCGGCGATCGATCCGGCGGTTGCGACCCCTGCGAGGAGGCCACTGTCGGTCGCATCGGGCGAGATCATGTCGATCACGAACAGCGCCAGCGCCGCGAGAACGAACGCGCCGACCGGCGCGAGCAGGAGCCACTCGGTCATCAGAGGTCACCTCCGAAGTCGAACGCAATGACGTCGAGCGTCGCATCGCGGATCATCTCGAAGAAGATGTCCGGAGCGATCCCCAGCGCGATGATGAGCACGACCAGCGTGAGCAGCGGAGCGAGGTCGTGTATCGGGGCGCGGCCGAGGTCGTAGTCGGTTTCGAGTCTGAAGGGGCCGAACAGCGACCGCTGCATCGCCCACAGCAGGTAGCCGGCGACGATCACGATGCCGAACATCGCGGCCGCGGTGAACAGCGGCGCGGCGGGCAGCACCGTCGACTCGAACGCGCCGATGAAAACGAACAGCTCGCCCATGAAGCCCGCCATGAGCGGCAGACCCATGTACGCGAACGCGCCGGCGACGAACACCGTCGCCGTCACCGGCATCCTGCCAGCGATCCCGGACATGTCGCCGATCATGCGCGTGTGCGTCGCGTTGTAGAAGACACCGACGGTCATGAACAGCAGTCCGGAGATGAGCCCGTGAGCGATCATCTGGAACGTCGCGCCGCCGACGCCGTAGACGGTGTAGGCGACGAGGCCCAATATGACGTATCCCATCGAGGAGACGGAGGAGTACGCGACGACCCGCTTGAGGTCCTGCTGGGCGAGCGCGAGGAGCGCGCCGTAGATGATCGAGACCACGGCGATCGCCGCGATCGGCGCGGCGAGCATCGCCGCCTGCTCGGGCAGCATCGTAAAGTTGAACCGAAGCAGTGCGTACGTCCCCATCTTCAGGAGAACGCCGGCCAACAGCACGGAGACGGGCGTCGGGGCCTCGACGTGGGCGTCCGGCAGCCACGTATGAAACGGGACGATGGGGACTTTCACCGCGAAGCCGACGAACATCGCCACGAAGGCGACCATCGCGAGCGTCTCCGGGCCGATGCCGACCGTCGCCGTACCGAGATACCCCAACTGACCGGCCCGGAGCGCCTGGGCGGCCGCGGGCATCGAGGTCGAGGAGATGGCGTCCCCGAGGCCGAACAGCAGCCCGAAGTAGGCGATGAACATGACGAGCGAGGCGACGTTCGTGTAGACGAAGAACTTGATCGCGGCGTACTTCCGGCGCGGGCCGCCCCAGACGCCGATGAGCAGGTACATCGGAATCAGGACGGCTTCCCAGAAGACGAACCAGAGTATAAAATCGAGCGCGGCGAAGACGCCGATGAGGCTGCCCTCGAGAAACAGGATCAGGCCGTAGAACTGGCTCTGTCGGCTGTCGATCGGCGTCCACGCGCTCAGGATGGCGAGCGTCGTCAACACCGTCGAGAGGATGACGAGCGGGAGCGAAATGCCGTCCAGACCGACGTGGTAGTTGACGGCGTAGGGGCCGAACTGCAGCCACTCGGCGAACGTCTCGTAGGCGATTTCGCCGCCGAGCAGGGCGTTTCCGCTCCCGTCGAAGCCGAGATACATGTACAGCGAGACGAGAAGCGGCGGGACCGAGAGCCAAAACGCGAGTTTGGGCGCGTACCGGTCGGGGGCGACGAAGACGACGGCTGCCGCGAGGAAACACAGCAGTATGAGCGCCTCGACGAACATTCAGAACCACCCTCCGAGGACCGCGAAGACCGCGAGTAACGCGAGCAGGCTCAACAGCAACAGCGCCGCGTAATTGGTCACGATACCCGTTTGAATCCGACGCAGACGGTCACCGGCAAAGAGGCTCACGCTCGACAGCGCGTTCACCGCGCCGTCGATGACGCCCTGATCGAACGTGTTGGCGGCGGCGGCGAGTCGGACCGTGAACCCGCGGGCGAGCCACACCTGATACTCGTCTTGGTAGTAGTTGTGCATGAGAAGCGTTCTGAGACCGCCGAGTTTCGCCGTGTGTCTGACCGGCTCCGAGCCGCGATAGAGCCCGTACGCCGAGCTGGCACCGAGCAGCGCGAGGGCAAGGCCGAGGCCCGCACCGAGCAGCACCGTCGTCGCCTCGCTACCGATGTACGCCGATTGATACCCGGCGTACGTCTCCAACAGCTCGCCGTAGTGCTCGCCGTGAGTGAGCAAGCCGACGTCCCGATAGAGATACTGTTCGAGGAAGGCCACGTGGAGCGCGCCCTCGGAGAGCTTCTCGACCGGAACGAGGTTCAGCGCGCCGGCGAGGACCGCGAGCACACCAAGTACCGACAGGGGCAATTTGACGTTCCAGCCGACGCCGTGGGGAGCCTCGGCGGTGTCGCTTCTCGGCTCGCCGTGGAAGGTGAGAAGCACCATCCGGATCGTGTAAAAGCCGGTGAGAAACACCGCCGCGAGCGCCATCGCGTACGCGCCGAACAGCAGCGGGCTCCCGCCGAGCGCGTGGACGAGTGTCTCGAACAGCACCTCGTCTTTCGACCAGAAGCCCGAGAACGGAAAGATGCCGGCGAGCGCGAGCGAGCCGGCGAGGAAGGTGAGATACGTAGTCCGCATCTCGTCTTTCAGCCCGCCCATCTCCCACATGTCCTCGTTGTGGTGCATGGCGATGATGACCGATCCAGCCCCGAGGAACAGCAGGGCCTTGAAGATCGCATGCGTCGTCAGGTGGAAGAAGGCCGCGACGTAGCTCCCCGATCCCAGCGCGAGCATCATGTAGCCGTACTGGCTGATCGTCGAGTACGCGAGCACCTGCTTGATCTCGTTTTTCACGACGGCCATCGTCGCGGCGAACAGCGCGGTGAAGCCGCCGACGAAGGCGATGATCGCGAGCACCGTCGGCAACAGCGCGTAGAAGCCGTACATCCGGGCGACGAGGTAGACGCCGGCGGCGACCATCGTCGCCGCGTGAATCAGCGCGGAGACGGGCGTCGGACCCTCCATCGCGTCGGGCAGCCACGTGTGAAACGGGAACTGCGCGGACTTACCGAACGCGCCGCCCAACACGAGCAGCCCGAGGATCGACAGCCACGTCTCGGCTCCGAGCCCATAGAACGTCTCGCCGGCCTCGATGGCACTCTCGGCAAGCACGGGGAACCCCTCGCTACCGGCAAAGTTCGCGGTGCCGAACGTGACGAGGACGCCGACGACGCCGATGAGGAAGAAGTAGTCCCCGAACCGGGTGACGAGGAAGGCCTTCTTCGCCGCCGACGGCGGGGCGTCCTCGGTGAACCAGTGGCCGATGAGGAGGTACGAGCACAGCCCGACCAGCTCGAAGAAGATGAACGCCATCAGGAGGTTGTCGGCGACCACGAACGCGAGCATGCTCGCGGTGAACAGCCCCAACCCGGCGTAGTAGCGCGGCAGCCCCGGTTCGCCCTCGTCGTTCATGTAGCCGAGCGAGAAGACGTGGACGAGAAACGCGATGAGCGAGACGATCACGAGCATCGCTGCCGAGAGCTGGTCGATCAGGATGCCGAAGGTGAGATCGAAGGTCACCTCGGCGTCAACGAGCGTGTACCACGTCTGGTTGTGCGGCTCGCCGGTCACGAGCAGCCAACCCAGGGTCGCGAGCGAGAGGCCGAGCGCCGCGACCGTCGCGAAGATGCCCGGCACGGCACCCTTCTTCGGCAGCCATTTGCCGAAAAACAGCGCGAGCAGGAACGATACGAACGGGAGCAGGACGATTGCCGGAGTGAGTTCGTAAATCAGCGCCATGTTACCACTTTAGCGTTGCCGCGTCGGTCACGTCGACGTCGTCGAAGTTTCGATGTAGTACGAGGATGATCCCGATCCCGATGGCGACCTCCGCGGCGGCGAGGGCCATCGTGAAGAGGACGAACACCTGTCCGGTGACGTTCCCCCAGTAGAACGCGAAGACGACGAGGTTGATGTTCGCGGCGTTCAACAGCAACTCGACGCTGATCAGAAACATCAGGGCGTTCCGTCTGGTGAGAATGCCGAACAGACCGGCACAGAAGACGGCCGCCGAGAGGACCAGATAGTATTCGGCGGGGACCGTTTCGAGCGCCATCAGGAGTCGTCCTCCCGCCTCGCCAGCATGACCGCCCCGTCGAGGGCGGCGTCCAAAAGAATCGCGATCGTGATGAACGCGACGAGGAACCCTTCGCTATCGATGTCCGCACCGGGCAGGTTGAACATCGCGTAGCCGATCGATCGGGTGACCGACCCCTCGGGGAACGCCCCGGCGGTGCCGAAGCCGGCGGTGAGAAACACCGCCGAGAGGAACGCGAAGAGCGCGACAGCGATGACGCCGATGACCATCTCGCCGCGGTGCAGTCGCGGTCGCGTCGTCATCGCGTGACCCCCGTATCGGCGTCGGGGTCCGCGTCCGCGTCGGAAACCGGGTCCCGACGGACGAGCATAACGGCGAACGTGATGAGGACCAACACGCCACCGACGTAAACGAGAACCTGCATCACCGCGAGGAACTCGGCGCGTAACATTACGTAGTGGACCGCGACGGAGAGCAGCGCGACGCCCAAAAGCAGCGCCGAGTGCCACACGTCGCGGACCAACACGACCCCAACGCTCGCCCCGACCGTCAGCAGGGCGAACAGAAGAAACGCCAGCGTCTCGATCGATACTACAGCCATTACGTATGCCTGCATCCGGACACCTTTTGAAGATTTCCGTTCGGAGGCCGGAATTCGAGCCGAAACGAGTCTCCTCAGCCGTCGTCGGTTCGAACCGTGGTTGAGCGGGGCACTCCGGGAGCGCCGCGTCGGTGGTAGAGGCCGAGAGCCAACGCACCCACTCCAAGCACAAAAAGGGCGAAGTTGAGCAGTCCGCCGAGGATCGGAATGGCGGAGAGGACAGCGCTCAAAAACAATCCGAGAAGTAATCCGATCCAATTGTGAGCGGCCCGCTCGTAACTGGCGATCGAGAGAAGCCACATCCCGAGCGCGAATCGCCCGTAGACGATGCCGATCCAGGCGACGAAGCCAAAGGCGAGGAGGCCGACGAGCGCGATCGGGATGCCGATGATCGTGATCAAAAGCGCCACCAGCAACAGTGGGACGAGGATGAGCAGGCCGAAGCCGGCGAGACCGGTCTTTACTGGGCCGGTTCGGACGCGATCGGCGACGCCCTCCGAGAATCGCGGGAATAGCGCGAGCAGGACGATGCCGAGGAGGAGGTTGGCGACGAACGCGTAGACCGAGACGACCGACGAGATTGTCGATTGGAACCCGTCGGCGGTCGTCGGGCCGAGAGACGAATCGCGAACGATATCGCCAGCGACGGCGTCTCGATTACCTTCGAGCCGCCCGTCGTAAGTGAGCGATCCGGCGATCGACGCGCGCTCGCCGAGCTGGATCGTCTCCGCGCCGATCCGTGCGTCGCCACCGATGGACCCGTCGATCCGTACCTCGCCGGCACCCACGTCGAAGGACCCACCGACCGTCGCCCCCTCCTCGAGAGAGACGCTCCCGGCTCCCGCGGAGACGCCGCCGCCGACGCCGCCCGAAATCCGCATATTCCCGGTCGCGACGCTGACGTCACCGTCGACGGTGCCGGTAATGAGGACGTTGCCCGCCGCGCCGCTCACGTCTCCGGTCACGGTCCCGTGAACGACGATGGCACCGCCGACGGCCGAGACTTCCGAGACGGTTTCGCCCTCCTCGACGACGATCGTCCCGCCGATCCCGCGCTGTGCGGCGGCGGGGGCCGAGTACAGACTGAGTAACACGAGCACCGTGAGGAGGGCGATCGCGCCCCGTCGGAACAGTTCGTACATCATCTCCCCCGTTCGATCGTAAGAGAGCGACTCTGCCACGGATCGGCGAACACGGTCAGTCCCTGGAGGAACGCGACGGATCGTGACGTGAACATGCGATGAGTGAGGCCGCCGGAGCGCAAAGACCACCTAGATGGTTCTCGATGGGAGAGAACGTCGGACGAGCACAGACGACGGACGCTTCAGCGGACGGGAGCGAGGGCGTGGCGCAACCGCCACGAATCGGTCTCCGGATCGAGTCGGTGGGGTTCCGTCCCGCGCTCGGCGAGGATCCCGGCGTGAAACAGCATGGTCTTGAGCTGAAACACGGTCGGCGAGTGGAACACGTTCCCGTCGGTGAGCGCCTCCGTCCGGAGCTCCCCCTCGGTATCGAGGACGTGACTGCGAACCCGATCCGTCCCGCGAACGAACAGTTCGACGGTGAACGCGGGGCGCTGCACGTGGAGCCACTCCACGAGATCAACGAGCGAGGGGTCCGCGATGCCGTCGTCATGCATCGTCTGTAGCTCCTCGACGAGGAGTTCGGTCGCCGGATACGCGTACACGACGCGACGGGTCACGGTCCCCCACTGCGGTGCGATCTCGCAGAACCGCTTTCGTGAGCGCTTCCACGACCGAAACGCGTCGAGCGCCGCGTCGGCTGACCCGTAGCGATCCAGCGCGAACCGGACGATCTCCCGTCCCAAAGGCGTGAGTTCGACGCCGTCGGGCTTCCTGGAGACGAGACCGAGAAAGGCGGCCCCGTTTCGAGCCCCGTCTGTCTCCCCGACGACGTATTCTGTCAGGGCGGCGTCGGTGTCGTCGGCGTGATACAGCGCCAGCGGATACGCGATATAGTTCTTCGGGTGATTGAGACTGAACGACGCGTCCGCGACGCCCTGTGCGGTCGCCTGAAACCGGATCGAGTCCGCATCGTCGGGAGATCGAATCGCGCTCGTACCGTTCGCGGCTCGGGTACCGACCACGCGAGGCACCTCCAGCGGCGTGACCTGGCCGTCGGTGTCGACGCCGAGCACCCCGACGTTGAGTTCGCGCGCCATCGTTCGGGCCATCGACGAGACGGCCGCCGCCGGCGCGGCGACGTACGCGGCGTTCGCCTCGCCGAGGCGGTCGTACGCCTGAATGACCCCCCGTTCGACGTCGACGCCACCCGTCTCGGTGTACCCCTTCGCCTCGACAGCGACGAGCGGCGGCGTGGAGCCGAGTCGCTCGACGGCGAGCAGGTCCGATTCGAGCACCCGAACGCCGACCAGATCCGGATACCCCGTTCCCAACCGGACGTGGTTGAACGGGGCGAGTCGTTCGCGAACCGAGTCCGGGATCGGTCGTCCTGCGAGCCACTCGTCGGTCGCGAACTGCGTGTCGGACACGGCGTACACCCCTGGTTCGTCGGGGTCCGGAAAGAGCCGTCGCTTGGCGTGGGCGAGGACCTGCGGTTCCGAAAGCGCCGCCGTGCTCATGGCCGTAGTGCACCCGTCGCCGACAAGAAGGTTTGGACCGATGTTCCACGGCGGCGTTCCAAAAAGAGCGGTGGACGCCGCATTGGAACGTGCTAAACGGCAGGATCGGGAACTCAAGCGCCTGAGAAACGGTTATCTCACGCAATCGCGAGAATCACATATGGTAACAGCTCTGCTCCCGCTGTTCGAGGGGCTCACAGCGACCCAAGCGACGGTCGCCGTGCTCGTTATTTCGGTGGTCGCCGCTGTGGGGATGGAGTTCGTCGTCCTCCGATTCGCCCGCCGGTTCGTCTCGAGGACGGAGACGGAGTACGACGACATCGTATTCTCCTCGCTCAGAGCGCCGCTCGTCGTCACCGCCGCGCTCGTGGGCGTCTACGTGCTCACGCAGATACCGGCCGTTCGGTCGTCGGTCCTCCTCGACCCCCAGGCGCTCGACGATCTGTTCGGACGACCCTCGCTTTCGATCATCGTCATCGTGTGGGCGTACGCCGCCAACACCGTGGTCAATCGAGTCGTCGCAGCCGTCAACGAGGAGGGCGCCCGATTCGACTTCGCTCCTGTGTTCTCGAACGTCTGGACACTCGCGGTTCTGGTCGGCAGCGTCGGCACGCTCCTGTGGCTGTGGGGGATCCAGATCACGCCGCTGCTCGGCGCTGCGGGCGTCGCCGGGATCGCCGTCGGGTTCGCGGCAAAGGACACTGTCGCGAACTTCTTCGGCGGCATCGCCCTGTACTTCGACGACACCTACAAGATCGGCGATTACATCGTCCTCGACGACGGGACCGCGGGGACGGTCGTCAAAGTCGGCGTCAGATCGACCACGCTTCTCACCCGCGACGAGGTGCTGGTCACGGTCCCGAACGCCACGCTGAACGCCGCGAAGGTGACGAACGAGTCCGCACCGCAGCGACGGCGACGCGTTCGAATCCCGATCGGCGTCGCCTACGGGACCGACATCGACGCGTTCGAGGAACTCGCCGTCGACGTCGCGCTGTCGGAACCGATGGTTCTCGACTCCCCGAAACCCCGAGGCCGGTTCCGATCCTTCGGAGACTCGGCGCTCCAGTACGAACTGCTCTGTTGGGTCAACGGGCCGACCCGACGACGGCGCGTCCAACACGAACTCAACCGCGCGCTGTACAACGCGTTGAACGCCGCCGAGATAGAGATTCCGTATCCCAAGCGCGACGTGGCGGTCACGCGGGCGACGGTGTCGACGGCCGCGATCGGCGACGACAACGCGCCGGAGGTGTTTGATTCGGATCGCGCCGCGGACGATGGCGCGAACACAGATCGATCGAAAGCAGGCGATGCGGCGTGATCGTTCCTCCAGTTCGTCTCCGTGTGAGCCGCGGACCCCGAACCGAACCATCGCCTCAACCGTGGAGAACGCGTCGAACGCGTCCGAGACAGGCAGAAGGTTTTTTCCGAAGGTGACCCACCGGTCACCCATGGCCGAGCCCTCCGCGTCCGATTCGGCGTCGTCCACCTACGACATCTCGACGATCGAGCTCGACGACGACCGATACGAGGTCAAGCAGTCGGCGATCCGAAACAAGTACGTCGTCCGCGACAGCGCCGGCGACGTCGTCCTGCGCGGGAAGCAGAAGCTGTTCAAAATGAAAGAGGAGTTCCCGTTCGTGACCGGCGACGACGAGGACGCGTTCACCGTGAAGGCGGGCGGCATCATGGACGTGGCGGGCAACTACGCGATCACGGACGCGGGAACCCGCGAGGAGGTCGTCGTCCTAGATGAGGAGTTCTCGCTGTTCGTCGAAAATTGGACGATACGGGACCCCGACACGGGCGAGGCGCTCGCGACCATCCGGTCGAAGAACAAGCTTCTCTCGGCGCTCAGACACCTCGTCTCCGTCGCGAACCTCGTTCCGAACAAGTACGAGATCGCCGACGCCCACGGTGGTCACGTCGGCGACATCGAGGGACAGTTCTCGCTGCGGGACACCTACACGGTCAGTATCGACGACGCCAGCGACGTTCCGAAAGAGGCAGTCATCGCCGCCGCGTGCGTCCTCGATGCCCTCGAAAACGAGTAGTCCCCGCTGCTGGACCAGTTTCACATTTCGATCCGAAACGGAAACCCTGAGGAGTACCGATACCGTGCCGGCCACTTACCGGAGCGCGGCCGGGGGAGGCTCTGTGACGGGGGAGAAACGACCGCGTGAATTCACAGAAAGTCCTGCAGAACCGGACGACGATGACGAACTCACAAGAATGTCAGGGACGCGAACGCGGTCGTCAGACTGTGTCTGACGGGCAGCAAACGTGGAGCGTTTGCGACGGCGTGGAACATCCTTTTTCGCGGGCTCGAAGGTGTAGGAGTGGGACACTCCGGACGAACGTCCTCAGAACCGAATGGTTCTGATGGGCGAACGAGAGCTTCGCTCTCGTGAACGCCTGTGGAGACTGCGCTCCCTACGGACACCGATTCGGTGTCTGCAAAGCGCGTCGTGGAAGCAGGAAGCCCTCCCCTCAAGGAGCGAACGGCGTCAGCCGTGAGCGAGTAGGGGAGGGTAGTTCACCAAATCGAATTCGCCCCTTTCGTGACCACAACGCGAGATCTGTTGTGTTTGGCCACAAAAGGAAATCCAAATTTCGGAAATATGGATTTCTAAAATCGAGAGTTCCATATAGACAGGGACGTTAGCGGGTGTATGGAGCGATTCGTCGATCGGGACGTCGAACTCGATCAACTCACGGACTGCTACGACTCCGGGACGGCGGAGTTCATCGTGGTCTACGGACGCCGTCGCCTCGGCAAGAGCGAGCTCGTCCGTCAGTCCATCGACGACCGGGATGACGCCGTCTACTACCAGGCGGTCGAATCGACCGCACCGAATCAGCTCGAACAGTTCGTCGACACCGCCACCGCGCGGTTCCCCGCGCTTCGGAACGTCCGCCGCGACTGGGAGGCCCTCCTCGAAGCGCTCGGCGAGGAAGACGCGATCGTCGTCATCGACGAGTTCCCGTTCCTCATCGAGGAGGACGATTCGATCCCATCCCGAGTTCAGCGCGTCTGGGACACGAAGCTACGGGAGACGGGAATGACGCTCGTGCTCGTCGGCTCCTCGATCAGCGTTATGGAGGACAAGGTGCTCTCCGGAAGCGCGCCGCTGTACGGTCGCCGGACGGCGACGATCGACCTCAAACCGCTCGACGTGGCCGACGCGCGTCAGTTCTTCCCGGAGTACGACCCCGAGACTGCCATCACCGTGTGGTCGATCTACGGCGGCACGCCGCACTACCTCCAGACCATCGACCGCGATCAGCCGTTAGGAACGAACGTCCAGCAGGCGATCCTGTCAGAGCGGGGGCTCCTGTACTCCGAACCGGAGTTCCTGTTGCGTACCGAACTCCGGCAACCGAACACGTACTTCAGCATCCTTCGCGCGCTCGCTCACGGCCGTCGCACCCCGAACGAGATCGCAGGCATGGCAGGCGTGGATTCGGGATCGCTCAGCACGTACCTCCAGAAACTCCGCCGACTCCGCCTCGTCGAGCGCCACATCCCCGTCACAGAATCGCCGACGTCTTCAAAACGCGGCCGGTATCGCATCGCAGCTCCGTTGTTCCGGTTTTGGTTCCGGTTCGTGTACGGAAATCAAGACCAACTTCGCATAGTCGGCAACGACTCGTATGACAAACTCGTTGCACCTGACCTAGCGGATTACGTGAGTCCGTTGTTCGAACGCCTCTGCCAGCGAGCACTCCCCGACCTCGTAGACCGACAGTTCCGCGATGTCGGGCAGTGGTGGTTCAAAGAACACGAGTTGGATGTCCTTGGACTCACAAACGAGGGACTCGTCGCTGGCGAGTGTAAATTCACGTCCCAACCCGTAAGCGAAGGTGTTCTCGCCGATCTTGAACGAACAACATCTGAAGTACGATGGCCAGAAGGACCCGCAGACGAGGAGACGCTGTACGTCTTATTCAGCCGCTCCGGGTACACCGACGATGTCACAAACGTCGCCGGGACGCGTGATGATGTCCAACTCTTCGAGCTGACTGATCTGATTAGTCGTAGTGGTAGCTCGTGAAATGGGTGATTACGAACATCAGGATCGAGAATATAGATATAATCTGACATTTCACAGGTGCTTGCCGGCGATATATCGCTACTCGCCAGACAACGGTACATTCGACCGACCAATTGAGTGTGTTTGCCCCCGTACATTGGTGGATAGACCTCTGACTCACGGTTGGAAACCACCAGAAGGCGAAGAGAAAGGAGTGCTCCGTCAGGGATTTGAACCCTGGTCCTTGCCGTGAGAGGCCGGTCGCGTCCGAGACGACACGATTTCGATCACCAATTCGATGACCCTCTATACGCGGTCTACGCCTGCTACAGCGAGAGTATTTTGCGCAGAGGTATATAAAACACCGAGCCGATTGCCCGGTTGGCAAATCCGGTTCGAAGGACCGATCGGGAAAATACAGAGTTGGTACACCTAGGCAACCAAGGCCAGACGTTCAAGTATAGGGGCAACGTAGAGTAAGTATGAGTCAAGTGGCGGGACGGATCGTGCGCGAACTCCACGACGAGCCCCACCTCGAAGGTCGACGGATCACCGTTCGGTTCATCAAAGAGCAAATCGAGGACCGTGAACTCACTCCCAGAACGGTTGCCGATCGTCACGATCTCGACGTAGCCGATGTCTACCGGGCGCTTACCTACTATCATGACCATCCCGAGGAGATGCGCGCTGTCGAACGGAAGCGCGAGGCCGCGATCGAGGAACACGAACACCTGACGACCGATCCAAACGACGTACGTGGCTGATGGGGTATCGGATTCTCGCCGACGAAAACGTTGAACGAGCGACGACCAACTATCTCCGGAAGCTCGACCACGATGTCGAATGGATCGGTGATATTGAGGCACTCGGACTCGGCTCCGATGACAACTCGATCGCTGCGTATGCACGAGCACGTAACCGCCTCATACTCACGCAAGATGACGATTTCTTCACGCAGATCAACCTCGACGATACCGTAGGCGTGCTCTTTCAGAAGGATCAGACGCTTTCGGCCCGAGAGGTCGGAGACATCGTTCACGAACTCTCCCAGTACGTCGAGCAGTCCGACGTGACACTCGAATACGTGAGCCGAAACTGGCTGTAAATTTTACATCTCCCCCTCTCAGTAGCGTGAGATCTCCCCCGCTCACTCCTGGGTATAGGGGGCGTCTTCGAGGGCTCTGTCGGGAAGCGAAACCTCGAATTCGTCCGCCGGGATGGCCGGATCGAGATCCTTCAGCAGGTAGACGATCTTCTCGATCGCTTGCGTGATCGCAATTCCTTCGACCGCGGGCACACCGAGTGCGTCCGCTGCGCCGCGGCGACTCGTGTTCCCGCGAAGGTACTCGATGGTCTGGGCGATCGCGGAGCTGAGTTTCGCCTTGCCGTGCCGTTCGACGAAGAGCTCGATGTCGTCGTCGGACTCGATCGCGCCGTACACCGCAATCAGTACCGGGCCGATGGGCTCTGCACCGTTCCACGTCCCCGCGACTGGCTTCGCTTCCCAGAGGTGGGCTCGCTCGCGTGTCTCGTCCAGTTGCTCCGCCGCGCCGAGTTGTTGGAGAATCTTCGCGTAGTTGTGGGCTGCGCTACTGGAGAGCTCCACGCGCTCCACGCTTTCTCCGATCGTGGTCAGTGAGTTGAGAAGCATATCCGTATAGAAGACGGCCAGCTCTGGCCGGTGGAGCAACTCGTGGATGGTGAAGAACGCCTCTCGCTCCTCTTCGGCTTCAGATGACGTATCGGGGGGAGCGTGTGCCACAACAATCCACAGTACGTGGATTGAGGATTAAAATCTGGCGGTCGGGTATCTGAACACGTTCCAAAACTTCATCGGAATACGGACAGTAGAATTTTGCGCTTAATTTCATCAATCTGGTTGGCGTGATGACTCAATTGACTTGGAATCGACATGGCCTGGGCGTTGAGTCGTTCATGGCTAGTTCGTACAGGCCAAAACCGCAAGAAGGAAGCCGAATTGGGATGCTCCGTCAGGGATTTGAACCCTGGTCCTTGCCGTGAGAGGGCAAGATGATTGGCCGGACTACACCAACGGAGCGCTGATTGCAACTGAGTATATCCGAGAGTGAGGTATAACGGTTGCGTTTCACCGCCGCATTGGGCCACGTTCGCATCGTGGAAACGCGCGTTATCGCTCCTCGTCGAACGGCGATCCGGCGGCGTCCGGTTCGTGGCCAGCCAGCGAGACGATGTTCTCGCGACCCACCCGAAGCTTCGAGATCACGCCGTCGTCTTCCATCTCCGAGAGCAACATCGAGACCTTCGACTTCGACCACTCCATGTTCCCTACGATGTCGACCTGTTTCATTCGGCCGCCGTGTGACTCCAGTAGGGCGACGACACGCTCCTCGTCGGAGCGCAGCTGTTCCTCCGGGAGGGCGGGCGATATCGCGTCCTCACCGTCCGTACCTGACGCGGCTGGTTCCAAAGCCGCACGGTCGGTCGGGGCGGGAGCCGACTCGACAGCGTTCGATGAATCGTCGGCAGTCGTCTCACCGTGATCGTCACTCGACCCCACACCGGGAAGGCCGACCGTCGAGAGCCCACCGGATCGATAGGCCACTGCGGCACCGAAACCGACCACCAACGCGATGGCAAGCGCGACGATCGGGAGGAACGAACCGGCATCGTGTGGGGGTACGGCGGGTGTTCGATCCGGCGCTTCGGTCGTCGCCGGCGTCGGCGTCGAGCCCCCACCGGCTCCACGGGGAGCGTACACGACCCGAGGCTGTCGATCGGTGAACTGTCGTTCGCCGAGCCAAGCGACGCTTTCGCTCTCCGTGAGCCGTTCGCGGGCCGTACTGTCTGGCTCGGGTGAGACCGATTCGAACCGGAGGTCGGGGCCGGGATCGAACCGGAGCTGCTGATCCGGCCCGACGTAGAGCCCACCGACGAACACGTCGCCGACGACGAGTCGGTCCCCATCGGCCGCCGCGAAGGCAGTCCAGACGAACGACATCTCGACCACGGCGAACTCGTCACCCGCCGGCGAGCGTTCCTCAATACGAGCGCTTCTGTCGAACGATTCCGCGGTCATCTCCCGGTTGGTCGTGTTGGAGCCCGAGGCCGCCAGCGAGGTCGCACGCGTTCGGAAGTTCCGGTAGCTGTCGGTTTCTTCGTTGTTGAATCGCTCGGCGAAGGCCTCGAAGTCCGTAGCCGCCTCGTCGTCGTCGAGACGCTGTTCGTACCGAAACGTCCACTCGGCGCTCGCGTTCTCGAAGACGGTGATGCGGAACAGCGTTCGGTCCGCGTCGAACGCCTCGGCTTCGATATCGCCGAACCCTGATTGGGCGGCGGACGCACGAGCGGTCGCTGCGGAACCACCGGGGATCGCGATGCCGACGAAAAGCGAACACAGCAGGAGTCCTGCCAGAACCGCCGCAGCTACTCGTCCGCGCAACGACTCCATTGGTACCCAAGTTCTCACCGCTCATCACATAAAAACCGGTGTCTTGCGTGGATCGTCCGTGGCACGAGTTTATACTGGATTACGCCCGACGAGAAACGTATGGCCACCGACGCACGCCCCGATAGCCGAACCGACGGAATCGAGCATCGTGATGAATCCCGCGACGAAGCCGCCGACGATGAGGCGAAGAAGTCAGGAGACGATGGCGGCTCGTCACTCCTGTTGCACGCCCTCGTCGGCGCGATCGTGACCGTCGTCACGACCCCGATCGTCCCGTTCGCACCGGTCCTCGGCGGGGCGATCTCCGGCTACCTCGACGCGGATCACGGCGAGTCGGGAGCGAAGGTCGGCGCGATCTCCGGTGCGATCGCGCTCGTCCCGCTGCTCGTCATCGTGCCGTTGCTACTGTTCGTCGTCTTTCTCGAACCGGTCTTCGCGATCGGCGTCCTCGCCATCGTCGCAGCCATCGCCGCGTTCCTGCTCGTCTACACGATCGGATGTGGGGCGCTCGGTGGGGTCGCGGGCGTCTACATCAAACGGGAGTACGTCGAGTAAGGCGCGGAACTCAGATGCGAGCCAGCAACTTGCTCAGCGCCGATACGTCACGAACGAGAGATCGCCGACGACCTCCCGGTCGCGCTCGACCCATTCAGAGCCGATCTCCGGGAAGTGCGTATCACCAACGGGCGACTCGGGGATCTCGGTCACGACGAGCTCGTCCGCTCGGTCGATCGTCGCCTCGTACACCGTCGCACCACCGATGACGTAGACGGTCTCCTGTCCCTCCTCGAGCGCCGCCTCGGCGGCTTCGAAGGCCTCGTCGAGATCCGCCGCGTGTATCGCGCCGTCCGGTAGTTCGAGCGATTCTCGGCGCGAGAGGACGACGTTCGTCCGACCGGGGAGGGGGCCGTCGAGTCGTCGCTCGATCGACTCGTACGTCGTCCGCCCCATCACGACTGGGTGGCCCATCGTCGTTCGTTTGAAGTGCCGAAGATCTTCGGGGTAGTGCCACGGCATCTCGCCGTCGGTACCGATGACGCCGTTGTCCGCGACCGCGGCGACGAGCGCGATCTTCATTCGGCGACCGCGAATGAGATACCGGGGGCCGGATCGTACCCCGAGAGTTGGATATCCCCGTATTCGAGTTCGTCGAGCGGCTTGTCCGCGATGTCGATCCGCGGACGGTCGCGCGGCGCTCGCGACAGCTGGGTCAACAGTCCCGGAACGTGGTCGTAACCGTCCTCGCCGTCGGCTTCCGGCGGCGCCGTCTCGTCGATCCACGCCCGAACGTCAGGGTACTCCTCGGGCTCGTCGACGGCTCGGAGACGGTCTTGCAGGTCGGGGAGCGCGTCGGCGTACCACGCGCCGCGCTCGCCCGCCCCGCAGTAAACGTGCGCGTCGACGATCGTATGGCCGAACGAGCCGACCTCGAACTCCGTCCGGTTCGCGACCGCGTGGGCCAGAAGCGAGTAGGCGGCGAGGTTGAACGGCACGCCCAGTGCGATGTCGCCGGAGCGTTGTGTGAGGTGGACGTTCAGGCGGTCGCCCTGCACGTTGAACACGTAGGTGTAGTGACACGGCGGCAGCGTCGAGGCGGCCGCGTTGGCCGGATGCCAGGCGTTGATCACCATTCGGCGGGAGTTGGGGTTGGTCTCGAGCGTGTCGAGGACGTGGCCGAGTTGATCGAACACCCGCCGCGTCCCGCCGTCCGGCGTCGCCTCCGTGTCGACCCGCGGATGATCGGCGTCGGGCCAGCTCTCGCCAGGGAGCCGACCGCCGCTCTCGGGGATCGGATACCGCCGCCAAAATCGACCGTACGCAGTGTCGAGGTGGCCCTCGTCGTCAGCCCAGGCGTCCCAGATCTTCGTCTCCTCGCGGAGCGTCCGGACGTGCTCCTCGCCGGAGAGATACCACAGCAGTTCGTGGATCAGCGAGTTCCACCGGTAGCCGTCCATCCGCTTCGTCGTCAGGAGCGGAAAGCCCTGGGTGAGATCCACCTCGTAGTGGTGGCTGAACGAGGCGACCGTGTCGACGCCGGTCCGGTTCGGTTTGTACGTTCCGTCGGCGAGCGCCCCGGAGACGAGGTCGTGATACTGGCGCATTCGATGGCTACTCTTGAGACGCGGACGGTATGTTCGTTTCGGGAGCAACCTCAGCGACCGCTCAGGACTGGAGAGGCGAACGAAAGGGGCCACGGTGTCGGTCTCGAAACCGGTTTTATCTCGCATTGGCCCGTAAACTCAGGTATGGCATACAAGACCGCGAGTGCTGACGAGATCGACAGCGTCGTTCCGGCGGAGTACGGCGGCATGTGGTTCTTCAGAGAGCCGCTCGGCTGTGAGCATCTCGGGATGACGCTTCTCGAACTCGAACCGGGCAGCAAGGGCAAACCCCACGATCACGCTGAGGACGGCCAAGAGGAAGTGTATCTCGTCGTGGACGGGGAACTAACCGTTTTGATCGGCGACGAGGACGATCCCGAGTCGGAGCTGTCGCTTTCGAGCGGCGAGGCGATCCGCGTCGACGGCGAGACGTGGCGGCAGCTCTCGAACGAGGGCGACGAACCGGTCAGCGTCGCGATCGCCGGCGCGTCATGAGTGGCGTGGAGCGGCGGGGGTGAGCCGCGTGCGATGCTGTACCGTTTAAGACCGCGGGGGTCGTCGACCCCAGTATGTATCTCGGTGACGCGACGTGGCCCGAAGCCGGTGTCGAACTCGCGGAGACCTCGACGGCGCTCGTTCCGATCGGCTCGACCGAACAGCACGGCCCGCACCTCCCGCTGTCGACCGACCACGTCATCGCGGAGGGGCTCGCCCGCGCGGCCGCCGATCCCGCCGGCGTCGTCTGCACGCCGACCGTCAACGTCGGTGTCAGCCCCCACCACCGACAGTTTCACGGGACGCTCTCGGTCGACGCGCCGGTCTTTCGCGACTACATCGAATCGCTGTCGAGAAGTCTCGTCTATCAGGGCGTCGACCGCATCGTCTACGTCAACGCCCACGGCGGCAACGTCCAGCATCTGCGGGAGGTCGGCCGCCGACTCCACGACGACGGGACCGCGTACGCGATCGAGTGGATGTGGGACGAGTCGATCCCCGACCTCGTCGGCTCGCTGTTCGAACAGAACGGCCCCCACGCCGGCCCGAAGGAGACGTCGATGGTCTGGCACCTCGCAGATCTCGTTCGGGCGGACCAACTCGAAGCCGCACGCGAGGACGGCTGTCCGGACATCACCGCGATCGAAACGACGCGAAACGGCGCTCGAATCTTCTACGACGCGATCGAAAACACGCACAACGGTGGCTTCGGCGATCCGACGGACGCCTCCGCAGAAAAGGGTGAGCGGCTCTTCGAGGCGGCGACAGAACAGCTCGTCGCGTTGGCCGAGTGGCTCGACGCCCAGCCGTGGGAGACGCTGGGACCGAAACCACACGTTCGGGAGCGAAAGCGATCGGGGCGCTCACGATCGAACCGAAAGCGGTAGCGCAAAGTGGCCGGCGGTTCCAGACGGCGTATGAGCGACGAGACGGAATCCGGGAGTACGGAAGGCGAGACGAATGAAGATCGACCGTACGAGACGGATCGATCGACAGCACCCCAAAGCGCCTACACCGGACGCGATGTGGGCATCGGCGCGCTTGTCGCGATCGTCGGACTCGCGGTGACGTTCGGCGTCCCGCTCGCAGTTTCTTTTTGACGTCCTCCCCGTCACACGGCGATCAGCGCCGCCCACATCGCGCTTGCGGCGACGATCGGAATCGTGAGGTTGTCGTCGATAACGTACCCGCGTACGATCGGCTTGATACCATCGGCGAGCATCGCGCCGAGCGCACCCGCGACGGCGGCGGCAAGGGGCACGAACGGATAGGCGATGAGAAAACAGGCGATGAACATGCCGACGAGAACGCGGGGGCGAGCGATTGTACGAAGCCCGCCGCTCGAAAGCATCCCGCTTATCGGATCGCCGAGACACAACATGAGGAGCGCCGGGACCGCGACGGTCGGCTCGAAGGCGAGGACGGTGATCGTCGCTCCCACGACGTACAGAGCGTAGCCGGCAACCGAATCCTGCTCGTACTCTCGCGTGAGCCGATCGTAGACCGCGTGTTCGAGCCCACCGCGCAGTCGGGCGGTTTCGAGAACGGTGGTCACGGCGAGTCCGGCCACAGCGATCGTCTGGACGACCCTCCAGGTGACGACGCCGGTTTCGAGGACGTATCTGTCGAGGAGGTACGCGCCGGGGACGATCGCTCCGGACGCGTGGACGAACCGACGGCCGATCTCGAACGCCATGTCCGACGGCTACTGGGCGGTGCGTAATATCCGTTCGCAATTGTGTACCGAGCCGCGTTCGAAGCGAGCGGGAGCGAACGATCTCGGGGTGGCGGAGCGCGGGATCGACCACGGATATATCAACGGGTGGGTACAATTGAGCGGCGATGGCCGGATCGGATGCGGAGCTGGAACTCGGCGAGGACGCCGCCTGGGTCGCAGCGGCGCTCATCCTCGTCGCGTCGCTCAGCGGCGCGGTCGTGCTTGCCGAGTGGCCGCTTTGGGGCGTTCCCACGGACGATCCCGGCGAGCCACAGTTCGTCGAGCCGGCTGACGGGGGAACGAAGTTGTGGCCGTACACGTCGCGCGCCAGAAGTTTCGAGGGGCGAACGCTCGGGATCAACATGGTGTTTTACGGTGAGACGACGGAGATACACACTGCGCTGACGGAGCGCTCCGCGCTCGAGTGGGAGGACGAACCGATAGCGGAGGGTGAAGCAGACAGCGAGACTGTGTCGGCCGAGCGGCTCGAAGTCGACCCGGAAGCCGAGGAGATCGGCGACGTGATCTCGTGGAGTCCGGCCGAAGGATCGAGGCGGTACACGTACGTCGAGGTCGACGGCGAGGGGGAGTGGATGGATCGATCCTACGAACTCCACTCCGGGACGTATCTGGGCCAGCGGATGCACATCCGGGCGTACGAGGACCCGGTTGGCGAGTGGACGGCCGTACAGATCCACGAAGAGCACTGGGATTGGTTCCGTCTCAGACACACAGTCACGGGGATCAGCGACCCCCAGCGGGACCTCGAGGAGGAGTTCATGGGCGAACCGTACGTCGAGAGCGTCGTTCGGATGCCGTTCGAAAACGAGAGCGCCGACAGCGACGGGTGGGTGACCGGCATCCATCTCGCCGGGCTCGCGCTGCCAGTCGTGCTCACGGGACTGATCGGCCGGTCCCGACGAGGCGTCCGCGAGACGAGTCGATTCCTGCGACGGCGGCGACGCGAGATCGCACTCGGGGCGGGGCTGTTCGGCGTGTACACGGTCGTTCGATGGCTCGGTATCGCGGGCGAACTCGTCTTCTCCGGGCTCTCCCCGAAAGTCGTGGCGGCACCGCTGTATCTCCTCTTGATCGTCGGGACACCGGCGATCGCGTACTCGCTCGGACGAGGGAGCGACGGCGTGTGGGCGTTCACCTTCGCGGGGTTGGGTCTCGGCGCGGCGATCGTCGGGGACTACGCGGCGATGGGCACGTCCGTACTCCCGTTGCGGGTGGTTCTTCACCGCATCGCCGTCCTCTTGGCGATCGGGCTGATCGCCCTGGGTGGGGCGAAAGCCGTCGAGAGCGACGAGATCCCCGCGCCGCTCACTGTCGGTGCCGGCGCGTGGGCACTCACGATCCTCGCATCGCTGTTCGGCTACGTGTGAGGAGCGAATCCGGAGCGGCGGCGACGAAACCAAGCGATCGACATCACCGCTGACGACGGGGAAGTTTATAACGATCGACGTATGATCATACGGGAACATGGCTCCTGCGCACCCAGCGAGCCGCCGCGCATTTCTCGCGGGCGCGACGGGAGCGCTCGCCGCCGCGAGCGGCTGCGTTGGGGAGATCAGGAATCTCGCCGGGAGACAGCGGACCAGCCAGCTGTCGCTCACGATCAAGACCCCGCCAGCGGGAGAGGATCCGTACGCGGTCCGAATCGCGAATCATCTGGCCACTAACCTCTCCGAATCGGGGATCGCCACGATGGTCGATCCGATAAGCTCGGACGTACTGCTTCGTGACATCCTCGTCAACCACGACTTCGACCTCTACGTTGCCAGGTATCCGAGCCAGAGTGCCCCCGACGAACTCCACTCGATGCTTCACTCGTCGTACGGTGAGGAGGCCGGGTGGCAGAACCCCTTCGGCTTCAGCGATATCGAGGTTGACGAGCTGCTTGAGCAGCAACGAATGACCGACGGTGACGACAGGATCGACACGGTACACGAGTTACAGCGACAGATCGTACAGCTCCAGCCGTTTACCACCATCGCGTTCCCGGATCGAATCGGGGCCATGAGAACCGACCGATTCGGCGGATGGCCCTCCGGTGGACTCTCCGCACCGACGAATTACCTCGAGCTAGAACGCGTGGGCGAGACGACGACACTCCGACCGCTGCTCCGAAACGAACGGATCACCCGAAACCGCAATCCGCTTGCAGTCGAATACCGCGACCAGGGCGACCTCACCGGCCTGCTGTACGAACCGCTCGTCAGGACGATCGATGATGGAGCTGACCCGGTTCCGTGGCTCGCACGACGTATCGAGTGGGACGGAGCGGAACCGACGGCCGCGACCGTAGCGCTTCGGCGGACCCCGTGGCACGACGGGGAGCCGGTCACCGCGGACGACGTGGCGTTCACGTACGAGTTTCTAAACGATACCTCGCTTGGGACGTTCGACAGCCCCGTCCCGACGCCGTGGCGACGCGGCCAAGCCTCGCTCGTAGACTCCGTGAACGTGCACTCCGACGGGCAGTTCCGCATCGACTTTGCGACGCCGAACCGAGAGCTCGCCTACCGAGCCCTGAGCGCTCCGATACTCCCGGAGCACATCTGGCGAGATCGAGCCGAATCGACGGAGGTCGCCGGAATCGACATCGCGGGACAGACCACGGAAGCGCTCGTGAACTCGAACAGGGCCGCGATCGGGAGCGGGCCGGTCCGGTTCGACGAGGCCGTGACCGACGAGTCGCTCTCGTTCACCTCGTTCAAGGATCACTTCCTGCGGACGGACGACGTCGACGGGATTCCGGCGCGGTTCGTCGGTGGCGGCTCGTTCGACCGGATCGAGTTTACCGTCACGCCCTCGCACGACGCGGCCGTAGAGTTGCTCGTGAACGACGAAGCGGACGCGTCCGCCGACGGACTACAGGCCTCGGTTGTTCCCCGAATCGCCCGGTCGGAGGGCGTCTCGCTCACGATCCGACAGGCGGACCCGTACTATCACGTCGGGTTCAACTGCCGGCGAGCGCCGATGACGGACCCCCGGTTTCGACGGATCACCGCACAGCACATCGATCGGGCGTTCGTGGTGGCCGAGTCGATCGAGGGGTACGGACTGCCGTCGGAAGCCCCGCTGAAAGGAGAGTGGACACCGCAGGATCTCACGTGGAGCGGCGAAGCGACCCTCCCGTTCCTCGGTGAGGACGGCCAAGTGGACGTCGAAGCGACGCGGGCAGCGTTCCGCGAAGCCGGCTATCAGTACGAAGAGGGACAGCTCGTCAGGCGTGGGGAGGACTGATGTTGGGGCTCGTCGTCGGACAGTTGGTCCTCGTCGTCCTCTCGCTGCTCGCGATCACCAGCGCGGTGGTCGTCGGCCGCGAGCGACTCGTCCAGACTCGCCGATCGTTCCGCGATCGGTTCGCCGCGATCGCGCCGTACGTCGGCCTCCTCGCGATCGTGCTGGTCGCGAACAAGATCGCCCGCGACATCGGCCCCGATCTGTCGTGGATCATCGGCTTTCGGATCACCGGGCGGCTCCATCAAGCGGACGGGTTGCTCCTGTGGCCGCTGTATCCGAACGACACGCCGCAGGTGGTCGTCTGGATACAGTCGATGGCGACACCCGAGCTGACCGCGTACTTCGCGTTCATCTACGTGTACGGCTACGTCTTCCTCTTGATCTTCCCGCTCGTGGCGTACTTCGCGCTGTCGCGGCCCGAACCGCTCCGACGGACGATGGTCGCCTACGGCGCGAACTACCTCATCGGCGTGTTCTGCTACATCCTGTTCATCGCTTACGGGCCGCGAAACCTGATCGCGGATCAGGCCGAGGGGCTGCTCTACAGCCAGTACGCCCAGTATCAGTTCGTGACGGACGCGGTCAACGACGAGACGAACGTGTTCCCGTCACTGCACACGTCGATGGCCGTCACCGCCGCGCTGTTGGCGTGGACGACGCGGGACGAGTATCCGCTCTGGGTACCGATCTCCGCCGCGCTCGCCGTCAGCGTCGTCATCTCGACGATGTACCTCGGGATCCACTGGGCGACGGACGTGATATTCGGTATCCTGCTGGCGTGGGTAAGCGTGAAGATCGGAACCCGATTCGAGGAGACGCCGCCGACCATCGGGCGATTCAGGCACCTTCTCAGATACGCGAGAAGCGCTATTCCAGGCCGCTCGTGAGCGCGTCGCGGAGTGCCTCGATTTCGGCGGCCGTGTAGGAGAGCGTCTCGTCGCCGACGGTACAGTCGAGTCGACCGGTCTGTGTCGACTCGCCGATTCGTTCGACGGTGGCCACGTCCCCCGCCAGTTCGCGGACCGCGTCGGGGTCGGTCGTCTCGACGACGACGCGTCCGGACGCCTCGGAAAAGAGCGCCTCGAGCGGTGACGCTCCGGGCAGTTCGACCGCCGCACCGGCCGTCCCGATCATCTCCGCGAGCGTGACCGCCAGACCGCCGTGGCTCACGTCGTGAACCGACAGCGTTCGCTCGTCGTTGGCGATGGCGGCGATGGCGGCGACGAGATCGGCGGCGCGTTCGGGGACGGCCGGGAACCGATCCGTCCCGCCGAACTGCGCGAGCAGTTCCGAACCGCCGAGCGACGACGCCTGACCGCCGACGAGCAACAGGTCGCCGCCGCCGTCGAGGTCGATCCCGGGGGCGTCGTAGCCGGCCTTCGTGCCGGCCATCGCGAGCGTCGGGGTCGGGGGAATCGGTCCCGCGACCGAGTCGTTGTACAGCGAGACGTTCCCGCCGACGACGGGGACGCCAAGCTCAGAACACATGTCGGCCAGTCCGTCGACGATCGCCCGGAACCCGCCGTACACGTCGGATTTTTCGGGATTCCCGCCGTTGAGACAGTCGACCGCAGCGAGCGGCGTCGCCCCCGTCGTCGCGAGGTTGATCGCGTTCTCCAGCGCGACCGCCCGAGCGCCCTCGTAGGGGGCGGTGGCAGTCCAGTTCGGATCGGCACCCGAAGCGAACGCGAGGCCGACGCCGACCTCTCGAATCGCCAACAGCGCGGCGTCGTCGCCGGGCTTGACCGCGGTCCGCGTTCCGACCTCGTGGTCGTACTGCCGGTAAACCCACTCCTTGGAAGCGGTGTTGGGCGAGCTGACGACTGCCTCGAAGCCGTCGGTGAGATCGGGCGACGGTAGGTCGCGATCCTGCGCGAGGGGTTCCGTGTGGTCGAGGTCGTTCATCGGTGCGCCGTCGGCGAGGTACTCGGCGTCGCAGTCGACGACCGTGTCACGACCTCGCGGCTCACCGCCGCTCGGTTCGTCCGAGACGTCCTGCGTCTCGCTTCCCCCGAAGGTGCAGACGTAGTTCCCCTCGGTCACCTCGCCGATGACCGAGCAGCCGAGGTCGTACTTCTCGGCGATCGCCTCGACGTCCTCGACGTCCTCGGGACGGACCTCGTAGCACATCCGCTCTTGGGATTCGGCGAGCAGGATCTCGGTCGCGTTCATGTTCGGCTCGCGCTGGTGGACCCGGTCCAGTTCGATGTGCGCGCCGAGGCCGCCCTTCGCGACGAGTTCGGAGGACGCGCCGCCGAGTCCGGCCGCGCCGAGATCACGGGCCGATCGGACGAGATCGGCGTCAATCAACTCCTCGTTGGCCTCGATGAGTCGTTTTTCGGCGTAGGGGTCGCCAACCTGCACCGCGGGCCGGTCCTCGGTTTCGGCGTCCTCGGCCAGATCCTCGCTGGCGAAGGAGGCCCCACCGAGTCCGTCGCGTCCGGTGGCGTTCCCGACGAGGACGAGTTCATTGCCCGGCGTCTGCGCCTCCGCGGTCACCAGTCGCTCCTCGTTTGTCAGGCCGATGCAGGCGACGTTGACGAGTGGGTTCCCCTCGTAACCGTCGTGAAAGGCGACGCTGCCGGTCACCGTCGGCACGCCGATGCAGTTTCCGTAGTGAGAGATCCCCTCGACGACGCCGTCGAGGAGATACTTCGAGTGTTCGTGGTCGAACGCGCCGAAATAGAGGCTATCGGCGAGCGCGATCGGATACGCGCCCATCGAGAGGGTGTCGCGGACGATGCCGCCGACGCCCGTCGCCGCACCGTCGAAGGGATCGACGTAGGAGGGGTGGTTGTGGCTCTCGATCCCCATCGTGACGTAGGTGTCGCTGTTCTCACCGGTTTCGGGATCGGGAAGCGCGACGACGGCGGCGTCGTCGCCGGGGCCGATCACGACCCGGTCGCTCTCGCTCTCGAACGCCGAGAGCAGCGGCCGCGAGGAACGATACGCGCAGTGTTCACTCCAGAGATTCTCGAACAGCGCGACCTCGGCGGGCGTCGGATCACGCCCCAACGCTTCGACGACGAGTTCGCGGTCCGACGGCGGGAGACTCATGCAGTTGTATGCACCCTTTTCCCGGATAAATCGCTTTTGATGTGCACGTTTGTGTATCGCTCCGCGGCCGTCGGTCCGTCCAACCGAGGGGCTTTTTAAGCACGGTGGCGAACGATCTGCCGTGCTGTCGGTCGAGCTTCACTCACACTCGGATCTGTCCTACGACGGGCGCGATCCCGTCGAACTGCTGTTAGAACAAGCTGAGGCCGTCGGACTCGACGCCCTGGCGATCACCGATCACGACGAGATCGACGCCTCGCTCGAGGCGGCCGCGATGGCCGACGAGTACGGCCTCGTCGGCATCCCCGGGATGGAAGTGTCCAGCGCCGCCGGCCACGTGCTGGCGCTGGGCGTCGAGACGCTCATTCCGGCGGGGTTGAGCTACGACGAGACGCTCGGCCGAATCAGATCGCAGGACGGAATCGCGGTCGTGCCGCACCCGTTCCAATCCTCGCGTCACGGCGTCGCCGCGCACATCTCGCTCGACCAGCTGGCCGACGCCGACGCGATCGAGGTGTACAACTCGCGACTCTTTACCGGCCGGGCGAACCGACAGGCCGAGCGGTTCGCCGAGGAGCGTGGCATCCCGATGACCGCCGGCAGCGACGCCCACATCGCCGAGATGGTCGGGCAGGCGGTCACGGAGGTCGACGCGTACCACGGGAGCGTCGACAGCATCCTCGACGCCATCGTCGAGGGGCGAACGACCGTCGTCGGGAAGCGAACGCCGTGGTTCATCAGCGTTCAGCAGTTCGGCGGCGGCGTCAAACGCCGCCTCGCGTCGGCGCTGCCATGGTGACGGACGGCGCGTCCACCGAGGCGGTTCGGACGGCGATGGAGCGCGGCGACGCGCTCTCGGGGATCGACGGATTCGCGGGCGAAGTCGACGGCCGACTCGTCCGAGACGTGCTGGGTCGATATCCGCTGTTTTCGGAGGCCGACGATCCGACGGCGTGGAGCTTCGATCCGCGGGATCTCGCCGACCCGGATCCGGTTCCGGCGGGACACGCCCGCGACGTGAGGGGCGACGAGGCGCTGTGGACCCTCCCCGACCCTGCGCCGTGCGACGACGGTGACCGGGCGATCGACACCGTCCGAGACGCGGTCGTCGCGTCGGTCGACGCCGCGGACGGCGACCCGGCGATCGCCTTCTCCGGCGGCATCGACTCCTCGATTCTCGCGGCGCGGCTCGACGGCTCGCTGTACGTCGGCGGCTTCGAGGGGAGCCACGACGTCGACGCCGCGCGATCAGCGGCGGCCGCACTCGGCCGCGACGTTCGCGTCGTTGAGTTCACCCACGCCGACATCGAACGCGGCATCCCCGCGTTGGTCGAGGCGACCGGCCGAACCAACCCGATGGACCTCCAGATCGCGCTCCCGCTGTATCTCGTCGCCGAGGCCGCGGTCGCCGACGGCCACGACCGCCTGGCGCTCGGGCAGGGCGCGGACGAGCTGTTCGGCGGCTACGCGAAGATCGCCAACGCACCGGGCGACCACCGCGTGGCCGCCGAAACCGTTCGGGGAGCGGCCCATGAGACGATCGACTCGCTCCCGAGACAGCTCGAACGGGACGTGTTGGCGCTCCGAGCCGCCGGCGTCGAGCCCGTCGTCCCCCTGCTCTCCGATCGAGTGATCGACGCCGCGCTACGATTGCCGGGTGAGTTACTGGCGACCGGTGACGAGCGGAAGATCGCCCTCCGTCGCGCGTGCGATTTCTTGCCGGAAGAGATCCGCCATCGCGATAAAAAGGCCGTCCAGTACGGGAGCCTCCTCGCGCGGGAGTTCGACCGGCTCGCGAGACAGGCCGGGTTCAAGCGCCGGATGGACAACCACCTCGAGCGGTACGTCGAATCGGTCGTCTCGGACGATGGATGAACGCCCGATTACAGGTCGGACGTCGGACAGAACAACACCGGTATATCACTGTCCAGCATGACCGACTGAGAGACGCTGCCGAAGACGGCTTTGCCCGCCGGGGTGCGGCTGCGGCCGGCGAGACAGATGATGTCGATGTCTTCTTCGCCGGCGTAATCGATGATCTCTTCGGCCGGTGAACCGCTCGTCTCGTCGAGGATAACCTCGATTCCGCTGGCTTCGAGTATGTCGCGGGCCTCTCGGGCGGATCCGATCTGCGAGACGTTCGCGCCCTCGACGTTGTCGGTGAATACGTGGAGGACGGTTACCGTCACTCCGTCACCCCACTTCAGTTCGGCAAGGTCCTCTGCGGACACTCGGGCGCGGTCTTCATCGTCGTCGACGGCGAGTAGGATATGTGTCATGCTTCGAGTGTACCTACACGCCCCATATGTTAATTCCTGCGGACAATTCCACCCCCGTGAGACGGCCGCTACGCGTTCTGTTCCACTTCGAGGAGTTCGTGGTAGCGGTTTCGGATAGTGACCTCGGAGATGTCGGCGACCTCCGAGACCGCCGACTGGGTGACCTTCTCGTTGGTGAGCAGCGAGGCGGCGTAGACGGCCGCCGCCGCCAGCCCGACCGGCGACTTCCCCGAGTGAACGCCGACCTCGCGCGCGCCGTCGAGCAACTGCCGGGCGCGTCGCTCGGCCTCCTCTGAGAGGCCGAGTTCGCTCGCAAAGCGCGGGACGTAGCTCTTCGGATCGGCCGGCTGGATCTCCAGGCCGAGTTCGCGGACGACGTAGCGGTAGGTGCGGGCGATCTCGCTCTTTTCGACCCGCGAAACGCCCGTCATCTCGTCGAGGCTGCGCGGCGTCCGAGCTTGTTTCGCAGCGGCGTAGAGCGCGGCGGTGGAGACGCCCTCGATGGAGCGGCCGGGCAGCAGGTTTTCGTCGAGCGCGCGGCGGTAGATGACGCTGGCTGTTTCGCGGACGTTCTCGGGGAGGCCGAGCGCGCTCGCCATCCGGTCGATCTCGCCGAGTGCCTGCTTGAGATTGCGCTCTTTGGAGTCGCGCGTGCGAAAACGCTCGTTCCACTTGCGGAGTCGCTGCATCTTCTGGCGCTGACGCGACCCCAGCGAGTTCCCGTAGGCGTCTTTGTCCTGCCAACCGATGTTGGTGGAGAGCCCCTTGTCGTGCATCATGTTGGTCGTCGGGGCACCCACGCGGGATTTTTGATCCTTCTCGGCGCTATCGAAGGCGCGCCACTCCGGGCCACGGTCGATTGAGTCCTCTTCGACCACCAGGCCGCACTCCGTGCACACCGTCTCCCCGTGCTCCGAGTCAGCTTCCAGACGCGCCCCGCACTCGGGACAGGTCAGCTCTCGCTCGTGTTCGTGCTCGCGCTGGTTGTCTGGTTCGCGTTCGTCCGTCCGCCCGCTCGGTTCGATCTCGTCGTCGCGTTCGTTGCGATACCGTCTGACAGTGGAGTCGGTCATTGTAAATATTTTTGTTCCGCAAAACTTGTTTTCAACATACCTATTGTTTTTCTCGCAACTTAAAAATTGTGGCATTAGAAGCAACAATATTCCATGGGGCGTCCGGGAATCCGGATCGCCCCCCACGACGAACGGAAGCCTGATACTGATGGGCGGACAGAACCGAACCAAGACAGTATGGATCGAGGGCTCGAACAGGCTGTTCTGGAGCTGCTCGCGGAAGAACAGCACTCGGTTTCCGGGATCGCCGACGCGCTCGATCGCCACCCCGTAACTGTCGACCGACAGTGTTACGACCTCCAGACGGACGGCTACATCGCGGTCGCCACCAGCGGCGGCACGTATCGGCTGACTGCGAAGGGGCGCGAACGGCTCGCGGCCGACGAGTGAGGCCGTCGAGAACCATCCGAAACCCTTAGTGACGCCGCAGGTCGAAAGATAGCCATGACTGTCGACGACGAGGAGGTCCGCCACGTCGCACGACTCGCGAGAGTCGACCTCGACGAGGCGGAGGTCGAACGGTTCACCGAGCAGTTCGGCGAGATCCTCGAGTACTTCGAGGCGCTCGATGCGGTGCCGGAGACCGAACCGGAGCCTGAACTGGCGAACGTGATGCGACCGGACGAGGTAGAGGCGGGGCTGACCCAAGAGGAAGCGCTCCGGAACGCGCCCGAGACGGAGGACGGGCAGTTCAAAGGGCCGAAGGTCTCATGAGCCACAACGCGTTCATCACCGAGGAGCGAATCGAGGGGGACGACCGGGGACCGCTCGCCGGTCGAACCGTCGCCGTCAAGGACAACATCTCGACGGAGGACGTCCGAACGACCTGCGGGTCGAACGCTCTCGTCGAGTACGTCCCGCCGTACGACGCCACCGTCGTCGAGCGCTTGAAAGCCGCCGGCGCGACGATCGTCGGCAAGACGAACATGGACGAGTTCGGGATGGGAACGACGACCGAGACCTCGGCGTTCGGTCCGACGGAGAACCCCGCCGCGCCGGGGCGCGTTCCGGGGGGTTCCTCCGGCGGCTCGGCAGCAGCCGTGGCGGCGGGCGAGGCCGACGTCGCGCTCGGCTCCGACACGGGCGGCTCGGTCCGCTGTCCGGCCGCCTTCTGCGGTGTCGTCGGGATCAAACCGACCTACGGACTCGTCTCTCGATACGGGCTCGTCGCGTACGCCAACTCCCTCGAACAGATCGGGCCGCTGGCTCCCACGGTCGAGGCCGCCGCGGAGCTACTCGAAGTTATCGCCGGCCCCGACCCGAAGGACGCGACGACGCGCGAGCTGGAGGACGCCGACACCGACTACGCGGCCGCCGCCGACGGCGACGTGTCTGGGCTCACGATCGGCGTGCCGACCGAACTGGTCGAGGGGGCCGACGACGGCGTCCGGGCGATCTTCGACGACGCGCTCGACGACCTCGAAGCCGAGGGCGCGACGATCGAGGAGGTGTCGCTCCCATCGGTCGAAACCGCCGTGCAGGCGTACTACGTCATCGCGATGTCAGAGGCCTCCTCGAACCTCGCGCGCTTCGACGGCGTCCGATACGGGCAGGCGGGCGAGAGCGACGGGAACTGGAACGAGGCCTTCGCCGCCGCCCGCGACGTCGGCTTCGGCGAGGAGGTCAAACGGCGCGTGCTGCTCGGCACCTACGCGCTCTCGGCCGGCTACCACGACAAGTACTACAGGAAGGCTCAAGACGCCCGCGCGTGGATCAAACAGGACTTCGACGCGGCGTTCGAGTCCGTCGACGTGCTCGCCTCGCCGACGATGCCCGTTCCGCCGTTCGAAACGGGCGAAAGCCTCGGCGACCCGCTGCAGATGTACCTCGCCGACGCCAACACCGTCCCAGTCAACCTCGCGAACCTCCCCGCGATCTCGGTGCCGGCGGGTGAAACCGACGAGGGGCCGGTCGGTCTCCAGTTCGTCGGCCCCGCCTTCGCCGAGTCGACGATTATCCGGGCCGGGTCGGCCCTAGCTTGACGCCTGGAGCCGTAGATCACCGGCTATCATCCGATTGGCGTGGGTAGCACCGTATTCGTGCGGGTCGTAGTCATCGGCCCTCGCGGCGTTTCCACCTCCGAGAGCGAGTGCGTCACCGGTCGTGATCCCTGCGTCTTCTCGATTCCTGCAAAATGAACGTGCCGACGCGCGGGTGATATCGGCAATCAATGTGAGGGCCCGATAACCCAAGCCGTTGGGAACCTTACTCGGGTGTATGTCCGGAGAGTTTCCGAAAACACCACCCGAAGGCGTCCTACCCAAACATCGTGATCGGGCCCGTGACCTCCAGTTCCAACTCCTCGTCCTCGAGGCCAGACTCGAGTCGGCGAATTTCGAGGACAAAGAGGCGTACCGACGGGCGATCCGGGAGCGCAGCGAAGAACTCGACTCGCTCCGCGGGCCGACAGCCGAATAACGATTCCGAGCGGGTCGATGGGGCTATCAACATCTATAGAAGCGCGGTCAAGAGCGCCATCGCTTCGGGATCGCCGAACCGGACGCCGACGTATCCGAGCGTCGCTTGCGTTGCGTTGAACAGCCCGTGCATGATCGCGACCACGACGAGATTGCCCGTGTACTCGTATGACAGCGCCAACACGAGGCCGACGAAGAACAGCACCGAGACGCCGAGGAGGCCGGCGGCGAGAGTGGTGAAACCCGTGATGTGAATGAACGCGAAGATCACCGACGCGGTCGTGATCCCGGCGGCGACGCCGAACGTCTCGCGGAGCCGCGTCTGAATGATCCCCCGAAAGAGCAACTCCTCCGTCGGGCCGACGATGAGAATCGAGAGCACACCCAACAGAACGAAGATGAGCGGGTCCTGCTGGGCGAGATCGAAGATGGCCTGCGGTTCGCGCTCGATGCCGAGCCGCTGGCCGACGACGAAGCTGCCGATCGAGCCGACGAGCCACAGAATCAACATTCCGACGAAGCCGACGCCGAGGACGATCCACCCCTCGAGCGTCGGCATCCGAACGCCGATCTCGCGCAGCGACCACTCGCGATACCGGAGGTACGCGATCGAGACGCCGGTGAAGGCGACCAGTTGGAGCGTGACGACGGAGAGGATGAACGACCACCGCAGGGAGAGCTCGACGCCGAGCGCGTTCAACAGTCGGCCGAGCGAGAAACCGAGGACGTTACCGCCGCCGTAGGCGACGATCGCGATCCCGATCGCGATGAGAACCGCGAGGAGGGGTGCGGGGATTCGAGAGCGAAGGGACATACGGGGGCTTCGTGCCGGACGACAAATAGTCCTGCTGTTCGGGACACCCGACCGCGCGAGCCGGACCGGGGACTACGCCTCGTCGCCGTTGTGGAGGCTCGCGAGGATCTCCGGGTCGGTTCGAAACTTCAACACGTTCGTCACGACGGAGTTTCTGAGGTTGTCGACGACTGCGCCGTGATCCTTGTAGAACTCGTGGATCCACTTCGATTGGGCGTCGCGGCTCGTGAACATCATCACGGATTTCCACTGATACTCTCCGTCCGAGAGAAAATAAAACAGCGTGTTGGGCGAGTCGCGGATGAACGTCATCGCGGGCCGCCAGCGGGCCTCGAAGTGCTCGGGATTGAACTTGAACTCGAACAGCGCGAAGTAGAAGTACTCCTCGTTGGGGATGATAGCCTCGCGGAAGACGCCCTCCTCTCGCATGCCGCGGATCGACTCAGAAACGGTGACGTGCGAGACGTCGATATCGTACTTCTCGTCGAGGAGGCGGGCGAGATCCCGCGAGGAGAGCTGTGGATCCCGCGAGAGTTCACGCAGCACCAACACGTCACGTTCCTTGAACTTCCAGTCCGGCGCGTCGCGCGAGTCCATGACGGGCCACTCACGCTCCGCGGTGGTGTCAGTTTCGGTTACAACCCCCCGCCGATCGGAGGAGGCATGCCAGTCCTCGATAACTGCACGATCCGAACCGAACCAAACTCGAACACTCCGTTCGGTCACCGCCCCTCGAATTTCGGTTCCCGTCCCTCCAAGAATGCGGTCGCGCCCTCTGCGTGATCGTGACTGTCGAAGACGACCGCCTGCGCGACGGCCTCGTTGTCGAGTGCGTCCTTCAGCGAGGTCGAAAAGCCCTGTTCGATGAGCTGTTTGGAGGTCTTGAGCGCGACCGTCGGGCCGGTCGCGATGTGGTCGATGAACGCCGCGGCGTGTTCCTCGAACTCACCCTCGAACACCGTCTTAAACAGCCCGAGGTCCTCGGCGGCCTTGGCGTCGAGCAGTTCGCCGGTGAACACCAGCTCTTTGGCCTTGCTCGAGCCAACCTGACGGGGGAGCAGATACGAGGTTCCGGTGTCGATGGCGAGCCCGACCTGCCGGAAGCCGAAGCTGATCTTCGAGTCCGCCGACGCGACCGTGACGTCGGGGACGATGGCGAGGTTCCCGCCGGCACCGTAGGCGACGCCGTCGATCTTCGCGATCGTCGGCAGGTGGAACTCGGCGATTCGCTGGATCGCGCGACTCAAGACGAGTTGGACGGTTTCGACCGCTTCGTTGAGATCGGTCGAGCTGCCCTGTCGCTCGGCCATCGACTTGATGTTGCCGCCGGCACAGAAGGTTCCCTCCGTCCCGGTGAGGACGAGACAGCGAACACCGTCGGTCGTTTCGACCTCGTCGACGGCGTCGACGATCGCGTTCGCCATCTCCGCGTTCAGGGCGTTTCGGTTCTCCGGGCGGTTCAGCGTGATCGTCGCGACACCGTCCTCGATATCGAGGCGTACTGGATCGCTCATGACATGTGCGAACGTGGGCAGGCCCCAGATAGAACACTACGGCGGACGGCCACGGTCGGACCGCTCGGACGACGGTAGCGATCACAGCATTGTTCCCGAGTGAGCGGAGGTACCAGTTGTGAGATATGGACAAAAAGACATGCCACAGGCCACATCGGGAACAGCGAGGAACTCGCTTAGTCGTCGGTCAGGTCGCCCGCACAAGGGGCAGTAGTACGGTGAAAACGCACCCCCGAGGCTCGTTATCGGAGACGTAGATATCTCCACCGTACTGCGCGAGCAGCGTTTCTACGAGCGGCAGGCCGAATCCGGTTCCCGAGCTTCCGACGAGCGTCCGTCCGCTCTCGAAGATCAGTTCCTTCTTGTCGTCCGGGATCCCCGGGCCATCGTCGGCGATGTGAACTGCGATCCGCCCATCGAGCGTCGTACACGAAACCGTAACCATCGGATCGTCGCTGTCACTGTGTTGAATCGCGTTCGTCAGCAGGTTGCGAAACACCGCCGAAAGCAGTTCGTTGACCCGGACGTCGACGTCCGGGATCTCGCCTTCGATCGTGATGGTCGTCCCCTCCGAGACCGCGGAGATGGTGGCGACCTCGCGTTTGAGCGTTGGAGCGAGTCCGATCGGATCCGGTTCGTCGGACAGTGTGGTGATCATGTCGGTCATATCACGGGCCGTTTTGGTCAATTCGGATACATGATGCAGTATGTTTTGCACCCGTTCGAAGTGTTCCTCGTCGATCTCTCCCCGTCGCGTCGCCGACCGAATAATATCGAGCCCGAGGTTCACCTCGTTTCGTATGTCGTGGCGGACGACCTGGTTCAACAGTTCGAGTTGGTCGACCTGTAGCTCGAGGATCGCCCGGTCGGCGTGCTGTTCGGGAATATCCCGCGTAAAACCCGCCCACGAGAGCGGGGTTTCATCGCGAACTTCAACGGGAAATATCGTCTCCAGGATCCGCTCGTTGGCACGATCATCGCACAGTCGATACTCGATCTCCCATCGTTGGTGGAGGTCGTCTTCGGAGGCCCGATCGCGAACCGTTTCGAGCAGCGTTCGGTACTCCGATCGATCGTCCGGGTGTATCGCTTCGATGTACGTCCCTGGCTCCGCATAGATGTCCTCAGGAGTGATCCCGAACACGTCCCCGACAGCCGGGTTGACGTAGCTGATTCGGCTCATATCGTGGGTTCTGAGCCAGACGACACCCGGGAACGCCGCACAAACCCGCTGGAGCGCGGATGTTTTGTTCTGGTCAGACATTACTCGGCAGTCCTTGCTTGCCGCTCGGGTGTCGACTCGTAGATATGTCTGAACACCTTCTGTTGGGCCGTTCGAAGGTGTTGGAGGTACGTCGAGTGTGCGATCCCGAGTGACTCGGCGATTTCGGTCGCCGACCGCTTTCGCGGCTGTTCGTAGTACCCGTGGAGATACGCCGCCTGCAGTGCGGCCGATTGCTTTTCCGTGAGATCGGCCGCTTCGACCGGTGATCCCCAGTCGTGAGCGCTTTCGGGTCGGGTCGACGTTATTTTCGAGCGGACCGACAGGTCACCGTGTTCGTCTTCGAGCGCGGCGACGGCATCGGAGAGCGCTCGCTCGGACGGGAGTTCGACGCGGAGTATGGCCCGGTCGGACCTGACAGTCGAGGTACCGACGACTGCGGCACGTGTCGTGAGTTTTAATTCGGGCGGCGCCTCGGTGACAGCGAGCTGTATCCGGGGAGGGTTGTTTTCGTCGATCGCGGTCGTTTTCTCGACGACCGGATGGGTCTCCGCGGCGGCCACAAACCGATCGATCGGAACGTTCGAGAGCGTTATATATTGCATCGTGAGCGCGTCCGTGTGTCGATGGGTCCCGTGGACGGTGAGTTCGGCCGCGGCGACATCAGGAGCCGATTCGGAGACGAGATCGGTGAGATAATGCGACGGACCGGTCAGTTCGAGTTCCGCTTCGACGACGGTGGGGGCGCTCAACGCTTTTTTTACCTCCGCGTGGTGAATCGCGAACGCGAGCGTTTCCGAGAGTTCGGTAAGCAGTTCGCGCTCGCTCTCGTCGATCGCGTTCGGCTCCGTGTGATAGACAGCGAGTATCCCGTAGCGTACGCCGTCGTGACACAGTGGGAGCGCCGCCGTCGAGCCGAATCCACACTCCATCGCGAGGTCCCGCCACGTAGTGGGGAACATCTCGGAGATATCCGCGACGAACTTCGGGTCGCCGGTCCGGGCGGTCCAGATACTCGGCTCTCCAGTGGGGGCTCCGGCGCCGACCGAAAGCTCAACTCGGTCGAGATAGCGAGCCGTTCCGGCGACGCGGCGTAGCTGAATCGAATCGTCAGTCGTTTCACCGATCCAAGCGAGTTCGTATCCGGACTCCGAAAGCAGTGCGGTTATTCGATGCTCGAGATCCGAGCGGTTTCGGGCTTTGACGAGCGCAGTTCTGACGGATCGGTTGAGTTCGCGTTCGCGTCGAAGGCTCCGCTGTCGTCGTTTCGACTCCGTGACATCGCGGATCGAGACGACCTGTGCGGTGTCGTTTTCGAAGGGAACGGTCTGAATCGTGTACTCGCACTCACGGAGTTCGTCGGTGTCGGTGATCAATCGAGCCTCGAACACGTCGTCGTTCGCGTTTCCGCTTCGAGCGGTTTGCAGCACATCGTTAACCGCCGCCCTGTCGTCCGGATGGATCGCAGTCCGGACGAACGAGCGATCCGCCATGTTCTCGGCATCGTATCCGGTCACCTCGGTGAACCGTTCGTTACAGAACAGCACGCGATCGTTTCGGAGGATGACGATTCCGTCCCAGATCTGTTCCGTGATCGTCCGATATCGCTCCTCGCTCGCTTCGAGATCACGGTGAAGCCGACGCTGTTCGACGGCTTGGATGATCCGGTTGACTAACAGTGGCGTCTGATCGACGGTTGGATCCTTCGTAAAGTAATCCGAGATACCGGCATTGATCGCTCGAGAGGCGACATCCTCGCTTCCCTGTCCGGTAAAAAAAATAAATGGGAGTTCAGAACGCTCCTCTCGGACGCGCTCGAGCAGTTGGAGACCGTCGATTTCGGGCATCACGTAGTCCGCGACAACGCACTCGATCGAACTGCGCTCCTGTAGCGTCATGAGCGCTTCGTTGGCACTCAGTGCGACCGTGACCTTCAGGTTCGCCTCGCGTTCGAGATCGGAGGCAAGAATCTCACTCCATCGTTCGTCGTCGTCGATCAACAACACTTCGATCGGCATCGCGGACGGACCGGTCGGCGTGGGCTCCGATTTGGGGTAACTCATGTGGCTCGTTCCGTCGGTGTGCGTCTCGCGTCGGTAGGTTCCCGGACGAACGGCACTCCGGGTCGGAGTAAGCACACCCTTCGTATGACGGTACTATAGACCAATCGTTTGATTACTTTTCCGGTATTACCTCACAGTGTAGGGTTCGGCTGTCGGCACTCGATATTTATGTATGCCAATCTTACCGGGAACAGATCTCGCGTATGAAGCTCCGTTCATCGGTCAGCACGGCGGGTACCCTCCTGTTCGTCGCTGCCGTGGTGGCCATGCTCGTCGGACAGCAACTGGGGCAGCCGATCCTTCTCGGCTTCGTCGTCACGGGGAGTATGTCGCCGACGCTCGAAGCCGGCGATGGCTTCGTCGCGATTCCGCCGGCGCTCGCCGGCGATGTCGAGCAAGGAGACGTTATCACGTTCGACGCGCGCGAACTCGAGGGCGGCGGGCTCACGACGCATCGCGTCGTCGAGGAGACCGATGAGGGTTACATAACCCGCGGCGACGCCAACCCGTTCACCGATCAAGACGGCCCGGAGCCACCGGTACAGGAATCTCAGATCGCGGCTGTCGCGTGGCGGTTCGGCGGCGACCTCGTCGTCGTTCCGCATCTGGGGACGGTGGCGCTGGCGCTACAAGGGGTCGCCGCTGCGCTCATCGGCATCCTGAGCGGGATTCCGGGATTCGACGCGGTCGCCGATGGCAACGTCGGCAGGCTCATGATCGGCGCCGGCGTGTTGTTGTTGCTCTTCAGTTTCGTCTCCGATCTGGTCCGTGGGGAAAGACGGACCGGGGGAGAGCGCTCACGCGCCCGGGGGGGCTCGATGCGGGCATCGACCGTCCTCGCGGTGATCCTGCTTTTGATACTCGTACCAGCAACTGCGAGTATGGTGGTCCCGTCCGGGATGAACGAGGTGACGATCGTGAGTTCACAATCGCCGAGCAGCGCACCCACGGTCATCGAGCGCGGCGGCAACCAGACGCTCGAGTACAACGTCACGAACAACGGATACATCCCGCTCGTTGCGATTATCGAACCGGCGAGCACCGGGGTGGACGTCGGGGAGACGACACACGTCGTCCGTCGCGGTGAGAGTGCCGGCACGACGGCGACGCTATCCGCCCCCGAGGAGACGGGAGTCTACTACCGGGCCATCGCGGAGCGACAGTACATCGGAATCCTCCCGCTCTCGGTGATCGTCGCGCTCCACGAGATCCACCCATGGGTCGCCATCGCGGTGATCGACGCCGTGATCGCGGCGACGGTGACGGTGATCTTCGCGCTCGCGATCGGGTTCGAACCGCTTCGCTTCAGGGACGCAAACCGTGACATCACGCTTTCGGGGACGGTCCGGCGGAAGATCCGACGCTGGCTGTAGACGGTGAGATCAACCGATCAATCGAAGGTTCCATACCGTGAGCCCAGCACCGAGCACGGTGGCCAATAGCGGCGGCCAGTAGTACGAGAACCGGTCGGCGGTACGACCTCCCTGAACGCTGATCGTGATCAGTATCAAAAACACGAACAGTTTGAAAAACAGAAAGCCACCGATGCCGAAGTTCATCAACAGCGTATCGACGATCGGATTCGCCTCTTCGATACCCGGTACGACGAGCACGGGATATGCAGTCGAAAAGAGGTCGCCGACGCCGTAGGTCAACGCGGCAAATAACCACAGTCCATAGAATTCGTACGGATTGGCTCTATACAGGGGTGTTGGTTCTGTGTTGATGCGGTCGTTGACGGTGGTGGACTCGTGGTCTTTTTTTTCGACCTGCGTCAGCAGGGACTCGATCTGTCGCCGCCGTCCCAAGAGTTCGCCCGACAGCGCCCGGTATCGAGGATCGTTTTCGGGATCGGAGACCATCTCCGCTTCGAGGGCTCGCCGCTTCGAAAGGGCCGAAAAATACGAATCGACCGCCTCCTGGACGTCCTTGCGCTTCTCGAGACGAGTGACGAGAGAGCGGAGTTCTTCGCGATCGAGTGGCTTCCGAACGCGTTCGTCGACGCCGAGTCCCATCTCTTCGAGCCCGGGAGGATCGGTGACGAGGTGGACGTACTGACATCCGACCTGCAGGGCCTTTAGCTGGCCGAGCAGTTCCTCGAGTGGCACGTCCGACAGTTCTTCATCGACAAGAACGACGTCCACAGCGGTATCAAACTCCTGCAAGGCCGCGTCCCGATCAGCCGCCGTCCGAACGGTATGGGTGTTGCCGAGCCACCTGGCGACCCGTTCGGAGCGGGTCGGGTCCGGGGTGATTACCAAGATGACGGGCGGATCGGGCATTCGTATGTCCTACACACGGATGTATCGATTAAAGAGGTTTGTACGACTAGCTCCCCTGTATCGAACGTTGGATCGGCCCATAGACTCGATCAGCCGACCGGGTACAGGCTCTTACCAGGCGAAAGTGTAAACACTGTGACATGCCGGCAGACGTATGCGTAGTGAACTCCGCATTTGTCCATGGATACGATGTCGAACGGTACGAACGGCCATCGCGGGTCGACATCCGGATGCCGAAGTCAACCCGGGACTCGAAAGCGCAGTTCAGAAGGCTCTGATATGGTTAATTTGTCGTACTCGTTGCCGTGATGGTGGCTTCCGATTCGAAGAGCGGATTACCCGTGTCGACATCGGTCGTATCGAGTCCGGTCGTGTCGATCTGGAGTGCCACGTCGACGGACTCCCCAATTCCAAGGCCTACTAGATCGGATGCAACGAGGTTCCCGAAATCGTCTGCACCACCGAGTTGGCCGTCGTTGGCCCCGCTCGCGTCGGTCCAGAGTTTGAGGATATCTCCCGGATTACTAACTTCTGCCACAGAGCCGAAATCTTGATTCGAGTCGAACCCAATATCGAAGCTGATATCAACCGTTTGGGTGCCGTTGTTCGCGATCGTCAGAGCCGCGGTGTCGACCGAACTCAACGAGCCTCCAGACATCGTCACGGCACCGACAGTCGTCAACGCATTGAGGTTGACGCCTTCATTGTTGTTCCCGGCGGCGTCGAAGTCGATGACTAACAATCCGTTCTCGATATCCACGACGTTCGAATTCTCTCCATCACCGGCCTCATCCAGGCCGATGAGCGCGCTGGCATCGCCAGCGGTGTTCACTGTCACTGTTCGCTCCGCTTCCACAGTCGTAAACGCGCCCGTACCGAGAAGCGCGCCGCCGCCTGCAACTACGCCACCGAGGCCGATCAGAACGTTACGTCGGTTCATACTGGGGTAATTGTACCCTACCTACTTTGTATTGCGTTGCTTGATCGCCTCAGCCCTCCGGTAAAGCACTGCTTGAACGGTCCCAATACGGAGATCAAGCCAGATTCAAACGTTCAACCAGTGCTTTCTAACCGGTAAGGTGCATAATACAAAAGTTTTAGAACACCTAATGGGGTATATACTGCTCAATAGGTCCGGCAGATTCCACCACAATGCTCACTCGAAGACAGACCGTACTCGGACTCGTGGCCGCGACGTTTGGAGGGGGTGTCCTTACCACGGGCACGTTCTCCACGAGTACCACGGCGGGTGCCGATTTCCGTCTCATGGTCGTTTCCGAGCTGTCTCTCACCTCTGAGCGAGACGACGGGGCCTACGTCGAGGTGGATGGGGCGGGCCAAGTGACAGGGATCGCCCTCGATGGGCTAAACGGGGCGGCGATATCACGCTTCGAGGACCTCGTTCGGATCACGAACGATCTCGAGGTCACCGTCGATGAGCTCGATTTCGAGTTCCGGGTGACCGATGAAGACACCGACGAGCGGGTGAGGGCCGCCGAGGAGTCGCTGGGGATCGTGTACGACGGCACGAATATCCACGAGGGCGGTGGTGTTGCCACGATCCTCGACGATTCGGGCGAGGAGCTTGCCCCCGGCGAGTTCGAAGTGTTCGGGGTGGAAGTCGACCTGCGCGATCAAGCGACACTGCTGGATAGCGGCCTCGAGATACGGCTCTTACTCACCGCAAAGCAGGAGGAAGAGCCATGAGCTCAGTGGTCGTCAGCAGGCGGTCGATCGGATTGTCGTCAGCTCGGAGAAGCTTGATATGTGTCCGGGCCGTCTGGGATGACGGAAGTGTCGGGGATCATCAATGACCCGAAATCGAACGCAAGCGCGAACGGCCCGCGGCCTGCTCAGTCGTCGGGCCGCGTTGGGATTGCTTTTCAGCGGTGGGGCGGCGGTCGGGCTCCGGCAGACGGGGGCTTACAGCTCCACAGTGGGGGAACGGGGATTCGAGGCCAGCACGGCGGAGGACCCGGATGCCCTACTTGGGATCACCGGTAACGACGACACGAACACCGCGCCCGAACTCACCAACAACAGCAACTACACGATGGATGTGACACTGGAAAGCGGGAACGTCGCATTCGACGTCGATGGCGACGGCACCTTCGCTGAGCCGGTTTCGTTCGAGCTCGACCCCGAGGAAGCGAGAGAGTTCGAGGTCAGCGGTGGCAGTGACACAGTGAGTATAACCGCGATCCTCAGCGCGGGCAGCGAAGTCGTCGGAAGCATCGAACTGGTGCGTTCTTTCGCCGTCTCGGCCGTTGCAGCGATCAAAAAGGTCGAGGGAAGCATTAAAGGTGGATTCGGGAACGGCAAATACAGGTTCGCGCTGACAAACACGGCCGACGAACAGATAACGCTGAATGGGTTCGGCGTCGAATGGACGAATCCGGATTCGGATCTAGTCAGTGCGAACGGAGGCCAACCGACACTCGCAAACAGCTCGGACAATGCGGACCTGATCACCCAGCCGATATCTGTCGGTGACGGTGTGTACGATGTTATCGCCGGCAATGAGGTGCTACTGGAGCCCGGTATGGGGGTTGACTTCGAGTTCCGACGGTTCAGAGACGCCGGTGGAGGTCCGGGTGGAGGTCCGGGTGGTGGTGGTGTCTTCGTTGAGGATGTCGATCTCCTCGTGCGCGCAGACGATGGTTCAACTGCTGTAATCGAACTGCGGTCGGACCAGTAAACCCGCAGTCTCTATTCCGGGGGGCTTACGACTGTGCTTCGAGGGTTTCGAGCAAGCGCTCGGGGTCCGAAACGGTCAATTCCTCGGCCTCGGCCTGTAGTTCCCGTGACGTCTCTGTGTGGCCGTTGATATCGGACGTCGATTTGCCCGCCTCGGCCGCGCTTGCCGCCTCGCGCGCTTCAAGTGTCGACTCTCGCATCAGATCAGCGTGTCTCGCCGCCTCGTCACAGATCCCCGCCGCGGGCGGGACGCCGGCATCCTCACCCATCGTTTCTGCCTCTCGAAAGGAGTCTATCGCGTCGGCGTAGTGGGCAGTCGCTGTTTCGAGCGTGTCCGCGGCGTCCTCGTATCGTTCATCGTTGAATGCACGAGCGCCCGCATCGCGGGCTTTGGTACCGTCGTTGTACCGCTCGACACCCCGGTCGTAGGTGCCGACGATTTTCCCGCGGTCGTTAGTTCCGAGTATCGCCTCTCGGGGCTCTTCGAGTCCCGCTTCGGCACAGCCGCCACTCGCCGCGGCGACCGAAACGGCCCCGAAGAGGACGGCCCGACGTGTAAACACATGCCGCATGCGATGAGAGGCTACATTAAGATTGCGCTGGGTTCACACTCGAACGACACCAGATTCACGGCGGCCGTTCGAAGCGATCCAGCCGGTAGCGGCGGTTCTGTAGCACTTGAGCGACCGATGAAACGAAAAACGCCGTCAGGACGATCGCGGCCCAGCCGATCGCCGGGACGGTGTCGGTCGGGACGAACCCGACCCAGACGCCGAACAACACGGCGGCGGCTAGCCCCGAGAGCCCGAGGTAGTACAGCCCCCAAGAGATCGAGCTGGCGGGGACGATATCCAGATACACGTCGAGTTCTTGGGCTTTGTCGGTGAGTGCGACCTCGTCGCCGTCGTAGTCGATAACTCCGGCGTCGGACATCCGATCGAGGTGTGTTTGTTGGAGGGACGTGTACACTCGCTTTCGTTCGGCGGAAGTCACTTCCTCGACGGGCTTTTCATGTTCCCAGGCGGCGACCTGTTCGGCGAGTTCCGAGAGCGTTGCCGACCCGTTATTTCGTTTGCAGTAGTGGAGGACGTACCGACGCCGGTGGTTGCTCAACAGCTCGTAGACGCTATCCTTTTTTGGCGCCTCGTACTTTTCTTGGCTGGAGAGAGACATGTGAGATATGAGGCAGCAGCCACGCGAGAGGGCACGTACACGGGGGATATATAGGTGGTGATGAGATCCAACCGTGTCAGCGAGGGCCACGGCCGGCCGCTTCGATAGCACGGTGGTCGATAGACCGCTTAATAATTCGTTAACCCCGGTTCAAGCTGGGCTTTTCAGTGATTACGTGCAGAGAGATCCTTTCAAGCGGCGCTTTCGGAGTTTCAAGCTCAGCGGTATTAAGTCCTTACCGGCCGTAGCTCGAAACAGGTGAAACAGTTATGGTAGACCTATCACGGCGGAAAACGATTATCGGCATGGGACTGTTAGCGACTGGCAGCGGCGCGGCGTTTTCGAGCGCGGCGTTCCAAAACAGCGTTAATCCGGGAGCGGACTTCCGGATCGTCGCGGCTGCACAGACGATCGTTCGGCGTGGCCCCGCGTTCGAAGACGGCGAGGATAGCGAGCTCGACGACTGGGCACAAGATGAGTTCCTGAACTTCGATGAACTGAATCCGGGGGATCTACCCGCAGCAGGTGCCAACGAAAACCAAAACGACGGACTCGATGTTTCGTTGGCCCGACAGAATTCCGCAAGCGAGATCCGCTTTTCGAATTTCCTCGAGATCGATAACACCGGTACGACCGAAGTCAGCATCGGGACGACATACGCGATAGATGACGGCGGCGAAGTGAGCGGCTACGCTCAAGACGGCACCACCGGTTGGTTCAACGACGATTATGTAGACGATCTCGGCAATGATAATCTCTCGCGACTGGATGTCCTTAAGATGTTCAAATTCGAGATCCCGGGTAATCGACTGGGTGATCTGGCCAACGAAAGCGGTGGCAGTAACCTTCTTCTCTCTCCATCTCCGGACGATGCTGAGACGAACGGGTGGACTGATGGAACGGAGGAAGAACCGAGCGACTTTGTTACACTCGGAGCGGGCGAAAGCATCACTGTCGATCTCGTAACCGAGCTCACCGGTGACCAAGTGAGCATTCTAGCCAACGAGGCGGCGAGCGCGACTGGCAATCCGTTCAATGGGAATGAAACCGACGACTTTCAACTGCTCGACAGCGTCTTCGTCGGTACCGAAGACTAGCGGATTCGGTCCCCTCGGGCGGCGTTTACGTATTTTGCACCGTTCCGGTAGCGCCCACGAGCGCATACGCTCGTGTGGTATACCCGAACGGGCGGACGTGATAAACGCGGTCATGATAGAGCCGCCGAGAGTTCACATCACCACCAGTGTCACGTGTTCCGGTGAGAGACGGTGAGCAACGGCGGCTTGACGCGTTTTCGAGCGAGCTCACCGCCCGATGATGGCCCCATACAGGCGTTTCACTGGAGTGTTCGTGGACCCGCTTGAGCGTGGTTGGAATCCGGAACGCCGCACCCGGTGGAAATCCAGCGGGCGGACGTACGCCGTTTGGACCCTAGAGAAGGCCGATTCCGTGTGCGGGGAGCGACTACCAATCGATCAGCCCACCCAACACCGATATATTTGCCGTCGGCCGTTCAAAACTAGAGCTAGTCCAGCTCCTCCATCGTCATGTCGGCTTGGTTGAACAGCCATTCGCTGGCCGACGAGTCGGGGCGAATGTACAGATAGACGTAATCGTCGTCTAACACCGTGCTCACGCGGAGCTGTTCGTCCTTGATGACGCGTTTGTTGGTGTCGATCGCGACGTCGACCAGCCCCTTGAGATCGTCGACGACGATCGTCGCCTCGTAATCGCGTTCGGAGGGGAACGTTCCGGTGGTTATCCACTCAGAGAACTCCTGTTCTTGTTGGTAGACCTCGAGGAGTTCGGCTTCCTCCCCGGAGAGCTCGATGTACCCGCGGAGACGGGCGAACGCGAGTGTACCGAGAACTGTCAGCGATCCTGAAAAGGCCAACAACGAGGCAAGCATCTCCAGCAGCGACGCGTCCTGAGTGGTCTCGACGGTATCGGTCGACGTATACTCCTCGTCGATCGTCTCGGTGTCAGTCACACGGAACGACGTCTGCGAGACGGCGAGTCTCAACAGGCTTCCGTGAGTCCGGTTCACCGCCTGTCCGTCGACGATACCGTCGATGCTCGTAGTGGCGACGATAGCAATCTCGATGGATCCTTCCGTCCCGAGTTGCGATTGGATTTCCGCGATAGTCCTTCGCAGCTCAGCGATGTTGACGGACGCCTCTGCAGTGTGGTTTTCACCGGCCGAGACGGATTCGGACCCGGTGGATGCGCGTGGTTCGGTTACTTCCCAGAAGACGTCGTCACCGCTGACCGATCGGACGCGTAGAAAGATATCCGTGGAAACGTCCAACTCCGCGCCAGCCGTGTGTTCGTATCGATAAGTGATATCGAGGGCGTCCGAGATGGTCGTGTAGTAGATCGGCCGGTCTTCCACACGTTGGCCCGCCTCGAACGGGACAGACTCGTTAACTATTAACGCACTGTGTTCCAGTTCCGTCGACTCGGACCACTGGACGAACGTCCGCTGCTCAGTCCGCACCTCTTCGACGGCGTACACCTGAAACAACCAGAAGCCGAACACGAAAGCCAGGAGAATGGCAGCTCCGAAGAGGATAGGAAAGTACGCATCCAACAGCGCACGCACCCGCAGTCGTCTACTTGGGTCGGTCATTGATCTCTCCGGATACGGCTGTCAGTCCGAACCCGGCCAGACCACCCCAACGGGTCGGTTTGGAGTGCCATCTTGGTGTATTCATTTGTAGTAGGCCAATCGTAATGAGTTCGTTGCCGGCACTTGTCGTCCGCACGATCCATCGGAGAACCACGATACCGTCTCGCCCGCCGGTACGGACCGGCCAGAGCCCGAGAAGGTCACCGAAGAGTACGACATATGTCGGTAACAGAGGTATGCGGCTGTATCGTCTATCGTGGGATAGATGACAGACCAAACTCGCGTCCTCTACGTGGACGACGACAGCAACGCTCTGGCGGTACGAGCCGCAGTGCTGGAGGAGTTCGGTTTCGGTGTCGTCACCGAGACGGGCGTCGAGAGCGCGAGACGGCGACTCGTCGAGGATGATATCGACTGCGTGTTGTGCGACCTCGATATGCCGGACGAGGACGGCTTCAGTCTGCTCAAGCACGTTCAAGAGGAACATCCGACGCTCCCGTTTATTTTGTTTACCGGCTATGAATCCGAAGACGTGGTCGAACGGGCACTCGATCTAGGGGCCGCGGATTACTTCCCCAAGTCGCTAACGACCATCTCGTATCGGCTGCTCGCTCACCGGATCGAGAGGGCGGTTCAATTCGTCGAAGCAAAACGGGCACTCGCGGCTGGCACGGACGCACAAGCCGACGAAAACGGGGATGGGGTCGTTCTTACACGGACGGAGGCCGATGCCGTGAACACGGGATCACAGGACGATATCGACCCCTCGAAACGAGAGGCGGCCACGATAGCGGAGGAGGAAGCTACGGAGCCAGTATCGTCGACGGGAGTCGAGGACGTCGGAGCGAAACCGAACAAACGTACGGCCGACGAAGCCGAAGAGCCCGCCGGACCGGCGACAAACGGCGAGGACGGGGTGATAAGGGACAAAGTGAGAAACGCGCTCCGGTGGCTCGATCATCACACCCCGAAGACCGAGATGGGGACGGAAGATCCAACAGGTACATCAGCCTCAAAAACCGACGAACCGCTTACCAGCGAACCCGATCCGGAACGACCGATTCACGACGATGGGCCTCTGGAGGGCCTCGAAATCGAACCCGGCGACGGGGTGCTTATCGAGTGTGTTTCACAGGACGACCGAAAGGATCGGGCGTGTACCGATCTGTTGGGGCTCGACAACGTCGAGGGGCGAAACGTGCTGTTGATCCGATACCGACAGATACGCCCGGAACGGCTCCGCCGCATCGCCGGAGACGCCGAGGGCGTCCATCTGATAAGCATCGGCTATCGGCAGTCGCTCCCGGACGACATCGACGAGTCCGTAGAGACGACCCGAATCAATAATCCAAGCGAGCTAACGCGGTTGGGGATCGTGATGACGCGCGTGATCGGAGAATGGGATACGGACACGCTCCAGACGGTCGTCTGTGTTGACTCACTCGAGATTCTGGTTGGCTACACGGACGAACGCAGCGTCTTTCGGTTTCTGCAGGTCTTGCTGTCGAAGCTACGGTCCGCGAACGCGATCTCACACTTCCACATCGAACCGTCGCGCGACGACTCGCACAACGCAGACGTGTTCAAGCCGCTGTTCGATTCGGTCGTGACCATTGACCACGACGATGTGTACCTCGAGTGATCGATGGAGGACTCGCCGAGTCACTGGGACAATTCTGTCGGAGGGCACATAACTCACCCCGGAACTCGGGGGATTCGTCCGCTCAGACGCCACATGACTCCGGAAGGAAGTACTTAAATCCCGAAGAGCAAAATCACGCTCGGTAGCAGGTCATCACCATTTTTATATCCGATGGCCATACCCAACACACGCGAATGTGGGGTTGGCACAAACGATGTTGGGAGGGTACTGTATGAACGCGAGCGACGCGACCATCAACATACTCATCGTGGACGACGAACCCGAGTTCGCCGACACCGTTGCCGAGATACTCGAACGCGAGGACGGACGGTTCGACAGCAAAAAAGCCACGAACGCCGAAGAAGGCCTCGAAATCCTCGACACGCACCGCATAGACTGTGTCGTCTCCGACTACGGGATGGTCGGAACGAACGGGCTCGAGTTCCTCGAAACGGTCCACGACATCCACGGGGAGATCCCGTTCGTGCTTCTCACCGGGGAGGGTGACGAAGCGGTTGCGAGCGAGGCGATCTCGAAGGGTGTAACGGATTACGTCCGAAAGCAGGGCGATAAAGATCAGTACTCGTTACTCGCCAGCCGGCTCGCCGACGCCGTCGAGAAACGGCGCGCTCACGTGGCGCTACGGCGTAGAAAACAGGAGCTCGAACACCTCAACGAGCGATTTTACTCGTTCGTCAGACACTCCCCCGACATCATCACCATCCTCGAAGCCGACGGAACGATTCAATACAACAGCCCGGCGATCGAGCACATTCTCGGCTACGAACAGGACGAACCGGTCGGTAAAAAAGCGTTCGAGTACGTCCATCCCGACGATCGAGAGCGGATCGAAGCGGAGTTCGATCGTCTCGGGGAGATCGAAGACGAGGCGAGAGAGAGCTTCGAGATGCGACTCCGACGCGCCGACGGATCGTGGATCTGGGTCGAATCGATCGCGAGCAATCGGGTCGAAGCGGGCAGCAACGGCTTTCTGATGAACAGTCGGGAGATCTCGGACCGAAAAGCTCGCGAAGGCGAACTCAAAGCGAAGACCGAACGGCTCGAGGAGTTCGCGGGCATCGTCAGCCACGACCTCCAGACGCCGATCACGGTCGCCGATGCCCGACTCGAGATGGCGATGGAAGAGTGTGACAGCGAACATCTCCCGTCGATCGGGAACGCCTTGGATCGGATGGAGGAGATCATCGACGCGACGCTGACGCTGGCGCGGGAGGGGCGCGTCGTCGACGAGACGGAACCGGTCGCGTTGGCCGCCGCGGCAGAACGGTGGTGGGAGACGACCGGACACGACGACGCGACGCTCCGCGTCGAAGCCGACGGACTCACCGTCGCGGCCGACCGGGAGCGGCTTCGGCGGGTGATGGAGAACCTCTTTGCCAACGCGGTCGAGCACGGCGGGTCGGACGTGACGGTACGACTCGGCAAACTGGAGAGCGCTCCCGGCGTATATATCGCCGATGATGGGGCGGGATTACCGCCGAACATGAGCGCGGAGATCTTCGAACCCGGACAGTCGATGTCGCCCGATGGGACCGGTTTCGGCCTCGCGATCGTCAAGGAGATCGTCGAGGCCCACGACTGGGAGATCGAGACGGCCGAAAGCGAGTCGGGCGGCGCACGCTTCGAGATCACCGGCGTCGAGTTCGTTTGAGTAGTGAGGGTTGGTGCGGCGGACAGCGCGCGTTACGACGATCGAATCGCTCATCGTAATCATCGACGGCGTTTAGCGTGTACGGCTCGTCCCTCTGGACGTGTTCGCTTCCGAGGGCCAATGCGAGGAACCAGCCGCTCGAGATGACCCCATCAGTCGGCAACTCGGCGGCCTGTCGGTCGGGCTCGTCGCGGTTGCACTCGTCGGCGTGTATTTGCTCCCCACGTCGACCAGACGCTCGCTGACGTTCGTGTACGCCGATCCGACGGTGGTGACTGCCTACACGGCACACTTCGTCCATTTCACGCCGACGCACCTCGGGAGCAACCTCGTCGCGTTCGTCATGCTCGGCGTCGTGATCGTCGTGCTTTTGAGTCGGATCGGTGACCGGTGGCTCCTCGTCGGCACCCTCACGACGCTGTTCGTCGTCATTCCAGTCGCGCTGTCGTTTTTAAACCTCGCGGTGCCGAGAAATAGCGTCACCTACGGGTTCTCGGGCATCACCATGGCACTGACCGGCGTGTTGCCCATCGCGATCGTCAGATATCTCGAAGCGAAACTAGATCGGCCAATCGAAACGACGCTTCTCCTGGCGTCGTTCTTCGTGTCCGTAGGCTACGTCGGAGCGGTTACCGTTCCGGTATCACCCACCTCCGCGGCGGTCGTGATCGCCGCCGCAGTGTTCGGATCGGCGTTCGCCGTCCACTTTTCGCGGGCGAACGTTGGGTCGATGCGACGGGCGGCAACGTGCGAGGCATTCGATCGATCACTCGTGGTCGCCGTCGTCGCCTGGATCCTACTGCTCTCGGTCGGGTTTCCGCGGATCGAAGCCGGCGGGAACAGCGTGAGCAACGTCTACATGCACTTTATCGGTTACGCGCTCGGCTTCACCATGGCGTATCTCGTACACGAACTGCGCCTGTTTGGCGATCGACCTGCAAAGGAAAAATCGATGTCTCTCGTCGAACCGGCCGATTAACGCCGGACGCGCGCCAGCAGCGCGGCGGCGAGCAGCGCGACGAGCGTGACAACGACCCCGAATCCGGGCAACTCCGCCGGTTCGTCAATCGGCGTCTCAGTCGGGTCGGGCTGCGGTTCGGTCGGCTCGGCCGGCTCGTCGGGTTGCGGCGTCTCATCAGGGGCGTCGGGCGTCTCGACCGGCTCGTCGGGTTGCGGCGTCTCCGCCGGCTCCGGATCCCCGTCGTCCGGCTGTGGCGTCTCCGTGTCGACGTCCGAGGACGACCCTCCGCCGCCGATGTTTCCGACTGGAGCGGGATCGCTCGCCTCTAGAACCGTCACCGTCTCGGGCCGACCATCGGTCGGCAGCACGTCGACGAGGAGGTTCGTCCCGACGTCGCTCCCATCGAGTTCGGTCGAGAGCGTCACCTTCGACGCCGAACCGCCCGCGACGGTCAGCTCCTCGGTATCGACGGTCGTCCCGTCGAACTGCAACCTGACGGATTTGGTGCCGGCGGTTTGGCCGCCGTTCTCGATCGTCGCTTCGACCGTGAGCGTCTCATCTGTCTCCAATTCGTCGGGGACGTCGGTGATCGCCGCCTCGAAGTCCGGTGCACTCAGCACGTCCACGGCCTTCGAGTCGGTGTCGTCGTCGGTCGACAGTTCGAGTTGCCCCGAATCGAGCCTCGCGGCCGTCGCCGCGTCTACCTCGAACGTGAGCGCGTCGAGTTCGGAATCGTCGTTCGATAGCGTCTGCCCGGCACCGATCTCGAAGGCGTCGGTCTCGGCGACTGTCTCGCCGTCGAGGGAGAGGACGAGCGTGTCCGCACTGTCGCTGCCGGCGGTGCCGCCGACGTTCTCGACCGTGTAGGTCACCTCGACTGGTTCACCCTCGGCGGCCTCAGCGATCCCGCTGAGGTTCGAATCCGCGATGCGGTAGTCTGGGTCCTCGTTCGGTTCGGTGAGGAACGGTTCCGTGGTGACCGGCGAGAGGATCTCCGCGTTCGGACCCTCGGTGATCGGCCCACCGGGCCGACCCCAGTAGTTGTCCGTCGCGTCGATCTCGGTGATCGAATCGGCGAACGGTCGGTCGGCGTCGATCGCGGCGTAACTGTTCCGCTCGATGTTGTTGTCCTCGACGACGTGGAAGCCGGCGTCGGCGTAGATGCCGAGACGATTATCGAGGATGTTGTTTTCCACGATCGTGGTCTCATCAGCGCCGCCGGTCAGCACCACGGCCGTATCGGTGAGGTTGTCGAAGCGGCTGTTCTCGATCGTCGCGTTCACGGCTCGGATCTCGGTTCCGTTCGTGACGGAGTCGAGGAACCGCGTGGATCGAACGGTGGCGTCGTCGCCGGTGATTTCGACCCCAACGTCCGCCCGTTCGAAGTTGAACCCTTCGACGGTGACGCCGTTGGCGGTGATCGAGACGGCCGTACTGCCCGATGTGAACGTCGCGTCTTCACCAGAGAGCGTCACGTCGGATTCGTCCAGCGTGACCGCCTCGTCGTAGTCGCCGGGAGCGACGTGAACGGTGTCACCGGACTCGGCAGCAGCGAGGCCGTCTCCGATCGAACCGAAGTCGATCGTCGTCTCGACAGAATCGGACGCGTCGGCGGCCTCGACGTCGACCGTCACGTCGGTTGTGCCCGCACGCGGCACGTCGGGGACTGTGACGTCGACGGTCGCGGTCTCGTCGAGACCGAGCGTCACGTCCTCGGTACTCGTTTCGAGCGTTTCGCCGCCGGATCGGATCTCGAGGGAAACGCTCTGTGTCCCCTGGAGATCGCCGACGTTCTGGACGGTCGCCTCGACCGTATCACCGCGTTCGAGCGGGAGGTTCGATTCGTCGACCTCGACCTCGAACGTCGCCTGAGTGGGGTCGCGCACCGACACCGTCGACGATCGGTCGCTGTCCTCAGTTTGGGCGCTGATCCTTCGGTCGCCGGGGCGGAGTTCGTTCGCGTCGATCGTGAACTCGTTCGTCGTACTCTCACCGCCGCCGAGAGTGAGCGAATTCTCGGACGTCACTGATTCACCGTCGACCAGCAACGGAACCTCTTGGGTTCCCTCCAGCTCGCCGACGTTCTCGATGGTCGCTTCGACGTTGACCGTCCCGGACTCGGTTCGGAGCACGTCGTCGCGCGGCGTGTTGTCCGTCACGGTGAAGTCGGAGACGCGGAAAAGCGCGTCCTCGGGCGCTTCGAGCACCGACACCGTCTCCGTGTCGTCGACGGTCGTCCCGTCGTACGTCGCAGTGGTGTTGAGTTCCAAGTCGCCTTCGAGCGCCTCGCCGACGTCGATCTCGTCGAACGTGACCGTCTCGGATTCGCCACCCGCCACCGAGACCGTCTCGGACGCTTCCTCCTCGCCCGAAAGCGCGAGGTCGACCGCGACGTTTTCGGCCTCAACGCCACCGTCGTTCTCGACGGCGACCTCGACCGCGAGGGTGTCCTGCTCCGCAACGAGCGGGTCGGTCGCACCCTCAATGGCGACATCGAGTTCGGGCGGTGCCAGCACCGTCGTCTCATTGTCGACCGTCTCGTCGTCGGTGGTGACGAAGAGCGACTGTTCGCCGATCGCGTCCTCGTCGGTCGCGACGGTCAGCGTGACCGTCTCGGACTCGTCGCCCGCGATTTCCCCGGTTTCGACGGTCTCGTTTCCGACGCCGGGGACGATGAGTTCGACCTCGCCGCTCGCGCTCGCGTCGCCGACGTTCCGGATAGTCGTCTCGACTTCGATGTCCGCGCCGACGGCGGGGTCGGAAACGGATTCGACGGTCGGGACGAACTCAGCAGGCGCATCCACGTTGAGCGTGCCGGACGCGGTGTCGTCGCTCGTCGCGAGCATGAGGTCATACGTTCCCGCCGAGAGAGCTTGGGTGTCGGCCTGCAACTCGATATCGGTCGACTCACCGCCCGTCACCTCGGCGTCGGTCTCAGCGATCGTCGAGCCGTCGGCAGTCAACGCGACCGTCTCGGTCGTGGCGACATCGCCGTTGTTCGTGACCGTGGCTGCAACGGTCGTCGTCTCGCCCGCAACGACTGGACTGAGTGCACCGAGGTTCTCGCCAGTTATATCGACGGTCGCAGATTCGAGGATTTCGATCGCCCCGGCTCCGCGATTGTCGGTGGGCGTCGCGACCGTGTATGTCACTTCGTTGTTTTCGAGCGAAACGGACGGGATATCCGACAGCTCGACGGTCGTCGACTCCTCGGCATCGAGCGTGACGTCGACGGAGTCGACAGTTTCATCGTCACGTTCGAGATCGACCGTTCTGGTACCCTCGACGGTACCGCTGTTCGTCACCGTCGCGGTGACGGTGACTTCGTCGCCGGGGAGCGCCTCGTCCGAGTCGATCTCGGTCTCGCCGACGTCGAAGGTCGTCTCCGCTTCGGTGACGGTGATGATCTCTGAGGTCGTATCGTCGGTCGCTTCGGCGGCGATCGTGAGCTGGCCTTGGGAGCCGGGCGCGAAGGTGACTTCATCGGTGAACGTCGCGCCGCTACCGAGTGCGACGCCGCCCTCGACGCCGAAGGTCTCGATCGTTTCGTCGCCGGCTCGGATCGAGATCGGTTTGACGCCAGCGACGTCACCGGTGTTTTCGACCGTTAGCTCGGCGGTGATCTGCTCACCGACGGGCACTTCCTCGGCGCTGATTTCGAAGTTCGTGACTTCGAACGCCGTTGGTCGGATCGGCTCTCCGCCCTCATCGAACGGGGCGTCGAGGAACGGTTCGAATTGGACGTTCTCGCTGACCGCGTCGCCGTCACCGGGGCCCTCGCCGCCGGGGCCGGTGTCCGCGCCCCAGTAGTTTTCGGTGGCAACGAGTGTCTTATCAACTTGGTTAGATATTGCTTGTTCGTTGTTTTCGAAGTTGTTGTCTACAATGACTATGTTCTCAGGATCAGCTGGGAACCCACCCTCCGGTAGTTGTCGATCAGAGATCTGAATAGCTGCTACATTACTGGTGCTTTCGAAGTCGTTAGTTGTGACCTCTAATTCACCATCAAAATTACCGTAAAGATTGAGTCCAGATGCCGTGAGGGACTCAAATTCGTTATCCGTAACAGCAAGATCGTTGTTGGCGTCGGCAAGGAGAACACCGCCTTGACCGTTCGGGAAGCTCAGTTTCTCAGTGTCCTGCGTATTCTCGAAGACATTGTCTTCGATGACCCCTTCGACTTGGTTGAGGTTCATCGCCCATGCATTGTTGTTCTCCCAGTGGTTATCAGAGATGTCGACATTCGCTGGACCACCGCTGTCGACGCGGACGCGGAGACCGTTCGAAGGAGCGTTATTACCGATGTAATTTCGCTCAAAGGTCAACATTCCAGCATCACCTGTAAACCAGAAGTGTCCGCCAGTTTTGCTCTGAGCGTTGGTGAAGACGCTGTTTCGAATGGTAATGTCTCCCCAGCCATCATCAACGGAGAGGAAGCGCTGGTTGCCATCGAACGCGAGGCCGTCGATGGTGATGTCTGGATTATTGCTTACTCGAATGGCGTCACTGTCCGGACTCTGAATAACTGCTTCGTCACTAAGATCCGACGTAACCCGCTCAGGTCCAGCAACGCCAGCGTTGGGACCTTTGATCGTCAGGTCAGTATCGACGGTCACGCCACCCTCGAAAGATCCGGTACTGGTAGTTACCGTAGCATCCTGAACCGCGTCATCAACAGCGGCTCCAAGCCCAGCGAAGACTTTTTGTGAACCGTCAGTCGTCTCATCGACGAATACTGCCCGTTCGAAATCGTTCGAGTTCAATACATTCGCATCGACGTTATCAACATCGTCACGGATGTGGAAGGCACCTGGGCCTAGTTCATCGGCCTCAAACTCATTGTCAGTGACTTCTACCCCGGAAACCCACACTTCGAGTTGTCCGTAATCGGCTCCGACTTCGAACGTGTTTTCGGTGATTTCGCTATCCGTCGCTTCGTGACCGAGGGCGATACCGCCGCCGACAGAGTCGCCAGTGAACGTATTGTCAACGAAGCTGACGTTGGTCGATTCGGTCGGACCGCTCACCCCACCGTTCACGTACGCGAGGATCGGATTCTCGCTCGAATCGGCCTCGTTCTCGAAGATATTCCCTTCGATGTGGTGATCGTCCGTGCCGCCGGTTTCGAAGAGCAGGCCGTTTGGACGGCCGTCAGGACTGGTTGCCGTTCGAATCGTGCTATCCGTCAAGTGGAACCCCTTGGTTCCGGAGCGAACGTACACCGCCGCTTCACCAGTTCCCTCGATCGTGAGGCCGGACACCGACACGTCGTCGGCTGCGATCTCGAGCGCACCGCCGTATCCGGTGGACTGGCCGACGACGGTCGCGTCGTCGGTGCCCTCGATCGTCAGACCAGGCTGATCGACCGTGACGTCCTCCTCGAACTCGCCGTCGAGTACGATGGTCGCGTCTTCACCTGCGTTGTCGATCACATCCTGGATCGAGTCGCCCTCCTGAACGACGACGTTGCCGTTCTCGTCGTAGGTCTGACCGTTCCAGAGTGTGACTGTCTCAGCGTTGCTACCTTCAAGGAACTGTACCGCAACATCGCTCGGATCACCCAATTCGGAGTTACCGTTCAACGAGGCCGGGGCAGTAGTTTCGATTTTGATGTCTGCGAGCGCTACCGAGCCGATGTCATTGTTATCGATCGTAATGTCGGCTTCGGAGATGGAAGCAGAATCGGTGAAATCGGACAGCCAGATCGCTTCGGACGTTGCACCGTCGATATCATTGCCTCGAATGTCGACGGTCGAGTCGCCATCCACGACGAGACCGATAGGCCCATTTTCGATGGCGTTCCCTTCGATCAGTACCGTTCCGTCAACTGGACCAGGGCCACCCCACGTCGAGATACCGCCGGCGTCGGAGCCGCCTCTGATCGTGTTATTGGTGATCGTCGGACTACCGGCCTGAACGTCGAGTGGTGCAGCGTTCTCGTCGCCACCATCAATCGTCAGCCCGTCAACGGTTACGCCGGGCGCTGCGATCGTGACGATACCCTGTATTTCGGGATCAGCGCCCTCTGCAGCTTGGACAGTAAGTCCGGGGAGATCGATTGTGGGAGACCCTTCGTAGATTCCGGACTGAATTTCGATCGTGTTGATTTCTGCATCCGTAACTTCAATCAGGTCGAGAGCAGTCTGGATGTCGGTCACGTCGCCGTCGCCGTCCGCGTCGACGACGATCGTGTCTCCCAGTTCGTTACTGAGTGTTTCTCGATCCTCATTGAGATACCACGGGTCGGTCTCGACATCACCGATCGTTCGGCTACCGTCGCCGTCGGGTCCAGTCGGGGAATCCCAGTAGTTGTTTGTGGCGGTGAGCGTTGCACCTAAATCTTTGTTGTGGGCCCCGATCGGAGTATCAAAAATACTGTTTTCGGTAACCGTTAGCGCAGCAGCATCTGCGACGGGGTCTTCTTCTGAATCACCACTTGCAGTATCCAAGCCGACTGCAGCGCCAGCATACGGTGCCGCAGTATCGTCCGCAAATACATCATACTGGTCTCCGTTACCGATCGATTCTATCCGATTTCCTTCGACAACGACGTTCGTTGGTTGAACAGAGTTTTTCGACGACGGAGTGGAGACAATTCCGTATGTCCACCCTGCTGAATGGATTCGTCTGATCGTGTTCCCGTTAACGTGAACATCGTCGAGTTGGTTTTGTATTTTTATACCGACAGCACCACCATAGTTCGGCCAGGCTTCTCCGCCCGAATTGTCGATATTCTCGATTAAATTATTCGAAATGGTAATATTATTCAATCGTTCGGAGTCCTGTTTGAACACCTGAACCCCGTTAATCGTTACGGAGCTTTCACCGGTAGCTGCATCACCATTTATTCCGGAAACGCTGTTATTTTCGATCGAGACGTTATTGCCGTTGACAAAAATTCCTGCGAGAGGTAACGATGAATCAGCAGTGAATGTAGAAGTCGGAGAAACGGTGACGCCCCGAACAGTCACGCCATCGGCCTTCACTTGCAGTTTCCCCTGAATTGTCGCTTCCGGACCTCTGTCTTCGCTCGCCCCATCAAGACCAGCGTTCGGTCCTTCGAGGGTGACTAGTGATTCGTCGATTGTGGCACCGTCGTACGTTCCAGGTGCGACGACGATCGTCTCCTCTTCGGGTTCGTCCTCTTCTTCTCCCTCGTTCTCAACGAACTCATCGATCACGGGCTGAATCTCGGGCGCGACGACATCATCGTCGTACCGAACGGCTCCGTCGAACTCGCCGTTGTCCTCGACGATGGTATCTGGGACCGGACCCGGCGCGTCTTCGCCCTCTTCATTCCCGTTGTTGACTATATGAAGCGGATCGTTCCCGTCACCGGCGAGCTTGCTGTTCGGATTCAAGAAGTCGTTGTTTTCGATGGAGATACCGTCCGTTCTGGTGTTATTGAGAGTCAAATAGCTCTTGCTATCGTCGTCTCCAAAGATGTAGACACCGTAGCCGTTTCCATCGAAGGTGTTGCCGTCAGTCGAGAGACCGTCGCCGAGATCCGTCGCGCCAACAGCCTGTGAGAACCCGACACCGACGCCGTTACTCGAGAGCTCGTTGTTCGAGATGTCGAGTTCGCGGACCGTATTGTCGTTATCCTCCTGCGTCGCGACAGCCGCACCGACCGGGAATCCGGAGATCGTGTTGTTGCGGATCAGAACGTCTGAAACGTTCGAACTGACCGGGTCGCCGTTGGAGTCCCGATCCGTAACGAGGACACCGTTATCAGTTTGATCGTCGTCGTTAGTGTGTTCGACGTGGTTGTTGCGAACCTCCACGTCCGAGGCCGCAACGCGAACACCTTGTGCGGTAGTCGTGCTGGCTCCACCTCGCTCAATCGTGAATCCGTCGAGTACGACGCCGTCCGCATCTATCGCGACTGTCGGCGTCCCATCGTTTACAGAGCGAGTGATAACTGTCTCTTCGGCACTACCCACGGACTTGACCATCAGATTCGATACATCGACGATGACCGACTCGTCATACGTCCCGGATTTGACGTGAATGGTATCGCCAGATCCTGCTAGTCCGACAGCCTCATTGATCGAATTCGTCGCATCGTCGTATCCGTCCGGTACAGCATCCGGTTCGCTCCAATCCTCATCGACTACGATGTCAGCGTTGTTGGTTTGCGCCGAAGCGCTACCGACGAACGCCACCCCACCGAACAAGATCGATAGCGCGACGGCCGAGACGATGAGGACCGCACGAAGCTTCCCAGCGCGTACATCCGTATCGGTTGTCTGTCGCCTCATGTCTCACCCCACCCAGAGATAGAGGAATCGTTCGGAGGTCGATACGTTACCGTAGGTAGTAAGCACGACTTACTCCCCATTTCATTGACCAAAACCGGCCGTGGATGTATAAACCCCAGTTCATAATATAAAACCTATGTGTCCGTTACGGCAGTCGATCCGCAAATGTTACATAAAATATAAGATGTTTTTTACCTTATAACTATATTTCAGCAGACAGAGAACCTGAATTGCCGGTATACCATTCACTATAATAAACAGTTTATGCAAAGGTGCAAGCCATTTATCTGACAAAATGGGATCATATATATGTGTCTCAACCGAGCATCACTGTGATTCAACAATTCGGGTATGTGAACATAGTCTTAGCGCGTACGAAACGACGGAGTCATAGAAACAATCAGGAGTTCGACACGCCGGCAGACGACCATTGAACTCGTTGATCTCGCGGGGACAATCTGACCCGAACGGTGTTTAATCTGACGTTAATCACCGGTAAGGCGGTTTTAATCGGCCAATATATAAGTGGTAGCCGTGCGCAAGGCTCGTAACGGCCACCGATACCATCCAGAGGTTTATATATAATGAGCACGGATCGCGGGCGAACGGACGATACCGTCGGAGACACGAACGCTCTCTGGAGAGGTCGAAATACGGGAGGTACCTATTGCGCTGCTGGACCAGATCCCTGGTACCGATACAACCGCTCGATCCGTTTTTACGGCCTCACCTTCCTCGTCGGGACGAAACTCGCCGATATCGTCACGACAGTCGTCGGGATGCGATACATCCCTTCGATCGTCGAGGCGAACCCCGTTGCGAACCGACTGTTCACCGAGATGGGGCTCGTGACCGGCTTGACGGTGTTGGGGTTCGCGACGGTGCTGTTCGCGGCCTGTGCCGCCGAACTGTTCGGGGTCGAGGTGAGACGACGCTACGGCCTGCCGAAGACCGCGCTGTTCGCGCAGGCGTCGATCTATCTGATTCTCTCGGTGCTGTTCGGCCTGGTCGCCCTGCACAACGCGACGCTCATCGCCGATCAGACGACGTACATGCTCGACGGCATGCTCGCGCCGGCCGCGGTGATCGGAGGATAATTCGATGGAGACGAGACAATGACACGACACAGGAGAAACACCGGCGCGGCGTCGGCATCGAAGCGAAGTGAATCCGAACCTGCCACGGACCCATCGGACGGCGGGACGCTGGAGGAGATCCGTCGAGTCGAGACGATCGCCGACCGCGTCGACGTTCAGTCGATTCGGCGCGAACTCCCCGACGAGTGGGACGTCCGCCCCGACCTCGTCCAGTTCGGCTCGGAGCCGCTCTCGGAGACGATCCGCTTTCGCCGGACGCTCGCGGACCCACAACTCGTGTTGAAACCGATCGACGACAGCCAGCCGGGGCGTGATATCGTCTTCTACGAGCGCGATGGCCTGCGGGCGGCACGCGAGCGGACGATGACCGTCGACTCACTCTCGGAGGCGGTGCGGGTCGCGGTGAATCGCGTGCATCAACTCGATCGGTAAGCGCTATCGACGACCCGGTACGGGTGCGTGGCTTTTTGTTCGGTGGGAGAGAGGGTCGTCGTATGTCCGATCTTGGCGACTTCGCGAACTACGACCCCGATGACTCCGGGGAGGGAGATTCGACGGCAGCGGCCGAGTCGTCGACGGAATCCGAGCCCGATGCCGACGCCGACTTCGAACCAATGTCCGTCTCGCCGGTCGGGACCGATCGCGGCATCGGGACGCTGTCGGCCTCCGAAGGGCTCGTCGTGAGCGAGGAGGCCGACGACACGTGTCTGCGTGCGTACGTCACCGTCGACAATCGCTCCTCGGTTCGCATCGGCAGCTACCTCGTCGCGGCTTACCCGGACGGCGAGCGGCTGTTCTGTCGGATCGTCGCCCTAGAGTACGCCCAGGAGTTTCGCTCGGACGACGCGACCGAGATCCACGCGCGACGGGCGATGCGTCGCGAGGGGATCGACGAGCAAGACTACAAGTTCATGGCGACGCTCGAACCGGTCGCCGTGCTGTACGAGGAGGGCGGCGAGCTCAAGCGGCGGATGACCGACCGGGTGCCGAAGCCCGAGACGGTCATCCGGCGGGCGGAGGACAGCACCGAGATCAAGACCGGGCTGAAGATCCCCGAGGAGGGCGTCTTCCTCGGCCACCTCGCCGTCGGCGGCGAGAAAGTCAAAACGGCCGCGAGTCCGCCGACGATCGACTACCGGCTGAAAGACGACTACGAGGCCGGCGATCCGCTCGTCTTCCGGCACACCCTCGTCGCCGGCGGGACCGGCTCCGGGAAGACCCACGGCGCGAAGAACGTCCTTCGACAGTATCTCGCTGACGACCGACGATACCCGACCGACGACGGCCGGACGGTCGCCCCGGCGCTCGTCCAGTTCGATCCTCAAGACGAGTACGCCCAGATGCACGACGACAACCCCGAAGTGGACGCCGAGTACGAGCGCCGACTCGATCGCGAGGGGATCGCACACGGGGGCGTCGCGGACACGAAGGCGTTCGTCCCGAAGGTCGGCGACGCGACCTACGCCGCCGCCCACCACGGGGCCGAACAGATCGAGTTCACGATCCCCTTCTCGATGGTGTTCGACAACCCGTGGCTCGTCGCCGGCAGCGGACTGAACGACAACCAGTACGGCGCGCTCGTGGGCGTCCTGCTCCCGCAGTTCGAGCGGCAGTACGGCGACAGCGGAACGTACGACGACTTTCGAACCTTCCTCGACGATCCGGCGTTGAAGGAGGAACTCGACGAGTCCGGCCGCGTGCACGAGGCGACGTTCGACGCGATCCGACGGCGGATCCTCGGTTTCGGGTCGATCTTCGACCAGGACGCTCGCCCCATCACCGAACTCGTCGACGCGTTCGTCCGGCCCGGCGGGATCACGACGGTGCCGACCTACCACATCAACGACTCGCGGGCGACGACGACCGTCGTGTTGGCGCTCTCGTCGCTGTTGGTCGACCAAAAGCTCTCGAATAACCCGACCCACGATCGGATCAAGGAGACGCCGCTCGTGTTGGGGATGGACGAGGCGCACAACTTCCTGACCGACGCCGACAGCGTCCAAGCCGATCGCGTCATCGGGAAGTTCGCCGAGGCGGCCAAACAGGGTCGAAAGGAGCGCCTCGGCCTGTTTCTCATCACGCAGGATCCCCAGGACATCGCCGACCCCATCTTCAAACAGATCAACACGACGGTCGTGTTGAACCTCGGCGACGAGAACGCGATCAAGGCGGTCAACATCCCGTCGAATCTGGAGGGGAAGGTCCCGTACATGGAGAAGGGGCAGATGGTGGTCTACTCGCCCGACAACTCCGAGCCGGTCGAGTTGATCGGCCTCTCGAACTGTCTGACGAGACACGGGCGCGACTAGCGACCTCCAGTGGTGGGTACGCGTGCTCGCGCATCGCACATTGTCATGTCCCGACAACCCACACCACTATTATCCCTGTACCGCAACTCGAACCATGGAGATGGACGACCTCGCCGAGGAGCTGATCAGCGCGTGCCGGGCCAGCATCGGGGACGAACTGCGGAGCATCGCGTACTTCACCGAGGAGACGGTCGAACAGCTCTATTTACGCTCGGATCTCGACCGGACGGCGGATCTCACCGGGTTCGCGGAGCTGGAGCGATCGGGGGTACGGTCGGATGATCTGTATCGGAACACGCAGTTGGGCGAGTACCAAGCGACGGTCCGGATGTTCGAACACGGCTACCTGACGCGCGTCATCGAGGACCGGTACGGCGTGTGGGTCACGACCGACTCGATGTCGATGGAGCGGTTCGAAGACCTCGCCAGTTCGGTCAAGCCGGTTCTCGCCGCACACGCGAGCGACGGCGGCGGCTGAGAGCGCCGAGCGGTCGTCTCAGAAGATGTCCGCCTGCCGATACACCGAAATCCCATCGTTGGTGATCTCGTACGGTTTCGTCTCGCGGGAGTGGTTGGCGTTCCTGATCTTCTGAATCTCGATAGCCAAGCGGGTCTGGTCGAACTCCGAGCGGACGTACTGGAGGACGAAGACCGCGTCGGTGAGATACTCGATGATGCCGTGTTTGGAGGTGTAGGGATCTCGGTCGCTCGCCTCGCTCGTCAGCATGGTCGTCACGCCGGCGCGCTTGAGCGACTTGGTGAAATCGAACACCTCCATCCGGCGTTTGGCCTGGTCGTCGTACATCATTTCCAGCAGCGAGACGGAGTCGAGAACGAGCCGATCGGCGTCGAACTCCTCGATGAGACGCGGGAGGTCGTTCCGGATCGACGTGAGGCTGTTGGCCATCTCGATCGGGTCGAGATCGACGATCGCCAGTCGCTCGTCGTCGAGATAGTCGTCGAACGGCCATCCCTTCTCGGTGGCCGCCTGCTGGACCGCGGTGGCGCTCTCTTCGAGCGCGATGTAAACCGCCCGCTCGTCGCGCTCGATGCCGTGCTGGAGGAACTGCAACCCGAAGGTGGTTTTCCCGGTTCCGGCCGAGCCCATCACGGCCATGAGCGAACGCTCGGGGACACCCCCCTGAATCATCGCGTCGAGGCCGCCGATCCCGAGTTCGAGTCGCGGGATATCCGACTCGAACGCCTCGTCGAACTCGCCACCGGAAGTCGAACCCGGTGCGTCGACGGCGTCAATCGCCGGTTCTGGATCGAGGGCAGGATCGAAATCGACGTCGAAGGCGGCCGCGAAGTCGTCCGTGGTCGGCTCGCCGTCACCGGAAGGGCGATCGCGCTCGAACCAGTCGTCGTCGCTCATTCGTCGCCCCCGATCGGCTCGCGCATAGCCGGCGTTCGACCCCCGACGACTTATATTCGCGGACGATGACGGCCACTTCGGGGAGCTTTTGTCGTCGGCTGTCGAAGGCTGATTCGATGCACCTCGGCATCGTCGCAAAGCGTGATACCCCGCGTGCCGCCGAGCTCGCCGACCGAATCAGACGGCGCGTCGACGCGACGGTCACGCTCGACGAGGCGACCGCCGAGGCGCTGGACGCCGACGGACGGGCCGTCGAGGCGCTGTCTGCGTGTGATCTCGTCGTCTCGATCGGCGGCGACGGGACGTTTCTGTTCACTGCCCGCGAGGTCTCGCCGACGCCGATTATGGGGGTCAACCTCGGGGAGGTCGGCTTTCTGAACGCCGTGTCGCCGGGCGATTGCGTCGAGGCCGTCGAGACGGCGGTCGATCGGATCCGAAGCGGTGACGCCACGTTTCAGGAGCTTCCACAGATCCGAGCTGAGGGCGAGGGGTGGTCGCTCCCGGCGGCCGTCAACGAGATCGCGACGCTCGGTCCCCAGCGCGGGAGAAACAACGGGCTCGGGATGGAGCTCCGCGTCGACGGAGAGCTGTATTCTGGCGGCCGTGCCGACGGCGTGCTGGTCTCGACGGCTGCGGGATCGACCGCGTACAACCTCAGCGAGGGCGGCCCGCTGGTCCATCCGGACCTGTCGGCGTTCGTCATCACCGAGATGTGCGCCGCCGAGTCGATGCCGTCACTCGCGGTCCCGACCGCCGCGGAGATCACGGTCCTCGTCGAGGAGGCGGACCACGCGTTCGTGATCGCGGACGGGCGCACGCGAGAGCGGATCGACCCGCCGACGACGGTCCGACTCCGGCCCGCGGAGACGCCGGTTCGGATCGCCGGCCCGCCGCTGGAGTTCTTCGCGGCCCTCGGGAAACTCGAATGAGCGTCACCGGCGATAGAGCCAGACGAAGACGACGGCGACGAGCAGCAGGAGGACGCCGAAGAGCACCAGTTCGATCGAGAGCAGTTCGACCCCCTCCGCGTCGGTCACCGTGACCGCGACGATCGCGGGCCGGGCCGTGACGAGTTCGTCGTCCTGGTCGGTGTACGCCACCGAAACCGTCGCCGGATAGCGGCTTGCGGGCGCGTCGCCATCGACCTCGAGATCGATAGCGACCCGACCGGTCTCGTCGGGTTGGAGCGACGGGAGTATCGCCGACCGGAACTCGCTGTCGAGCGGCGCTTCGACCGCCACGTTGAGCCGAACATCGCGTATTTCGACGTCTCGTCGGTTCGTTACCTCGAGTTCGAGGACGCCGTCCGAACCGGCCTCGAACCGCGGGTCGACTGCCGTGACCGCGACCGAATCCCGACGATCGGCGACGGAGACGCGCAGTGAATCGTCCGCCGTTCGCTCGTTGCTGCCGGACGTTCGGTACCGGGTCACGACGTCGATCCGCTGCGGAACCGCGTCAGCCTCGGCGGGAACGGTCCCTCGAAACTGGAACGCTGCCGAGTCCCCCTGATCGAGGTCGCCGATGGCGTAGGTCGGCGTCCGCGGGTCGAACGGCGCGTTCCCGACCGCGAGCACGACGTCTGTCAGATCGGCTGGCCCCTCGTTTCGGATCGTGCCGCGAACGGCGCCAGTCTCGCCGACCCGGAGCGTCGACTCGTCGACGGCGAACGAAAACGTCTGGGCGGACGCCGGTCGGACGCCGACAGCGAGGTCTTCTTGCACGTTCCGGATGCCGTTAGCGTCGGTGAAGTGCACGCGGCCGACGAGCGGAAAGGTCCGGAGGGACACGTCGTCGTTGACGGCCACGTCGTAGGTGATCGTGGCGTTCTCACCGGGGGCGAGCCGTTCGATCCGGGCAGAATTCTGCGAGTTCCCGCCGAGCGTGACGTCCGAACTGCCGGATTCGAGGCCGACGGTGAGTTGGCGCGCGGGGTCGTCACCGACGTTCGTGACTACTGCACGCAGCGTTCCCGAATCGCCAATCTGTACGTCGCTCGTCTGGGCCTCGATCTCGAATCGCGGACCGTCGTCGACCCGCACGTCGACGGAACGGGTGACGCGTCGCGATCGCTCCTGGACGATCCCGCTTTGGGGAACGTACTGATACGTGTGCGAGTACCGGAGCTCGACGTCAACGTCGTACGTGCCGGGGGAAGCATCCCGAGGGACCGTGACCGTGATCGGGACCTCGCGAACGCCGCCGTCGGGGACGGAGCCGATCGACGTTTGTCGGGTCTCGACGACGATCGGGGCCCGACGCTCGTCGACCTCGACGGAGACGGCACGCGCGGTCGTCACGACCGCGCGCTGTGACGTGGCCCCCGACAGTATCTTGCCGTCGTTTTCGATCTGGAGGGTGAGTTGCGTCGTCGTTCCCGGGGTGAGCGTCGGGTCGGGAGCGTACACGTCGAGGTCTGGTTCGCCGCGAACGAACTGGACACCGTCTTGGGCGAGCGCGACGCCGGCCAGCGGGGAGACGAGGAACAGTCCGACGACGAAGACGACGAGAGCGCTACGTCGCATGCGTGCGTTGCTCCCACCGACGCCGGGATACCGAACCGGTATCGTCGTGTGTTCTGTGGCGGTTCATCGAGGATGGTGTGGCGATACCGCCCGTTCGTACAAGAACTACTAGGCCGAACACCACGGGTTGAGAACCGTCAGATGTCGCGCTCGACGAAGAGCCCTGTGGCGACGAGGACCAGCAGGACGAACGCGACGAGCAGGATCGCGGCATCGAAGAACGCGTACACCTCGTTGACGAGGATATCCGTCTCGTCGTAGTACCGGCTCGGTGTGAACTGCCCGAGCCACTCGGCATCGGGATCCAGCGTCGAGATTGTATCGACGAGCCACAGTACGAACACCGCCACGAGGGCGACCCCCTGTGCGGTTCTGGCCCGGTCGAAGAGGACGGACGCCACCAGTCCGATCCCCGCACAGACCAGCAGGTACGGAACGCTGAGCAGATGCACCATCGCCAGCGCGACCGGGTTGATCGGCTCGTCGATACCGACGGAGCCGACGTAGACGATGGCCGGGACCGCGACGTTCAACGCGACGAGCGGCACCCACAGGGCGGCGACTTTCTGTGCCACCACCGACTCCCTCGACACCGGGTTCGACAGCGTGAGATCCATCTTTCGGCTTTCGATGTCACCAGCGATGGTCCCAGCGCTCACGTAAGCGAAGTATATTGCGATCAGGAGCACCCAAAAGAACGAGTACATCTCGGCGGCGATGAATCCCTCGATCGTGTTGTACGACTCGGTTCCGAAGGCCTCGAAGGCGGAGTCCGAAATCACCGCCTCGATATCCACCGCGCTCTCGGAGAACTCCGGGAAGATCGAGAAGTACATCACGGCCAACACGGCGAACACGCCGATCAGGGCGATCGATCCGCGGAGCCGCCGTCGAGACTCGTTTTCGAGGATGGCCGTCATCGGCTCAGATGTCCCTCCGGACGAAGATGGCCGCGGCGACGACGAGGGAGGCAACGAACGCCGCGAGGAGCAGACTCGCGTCGAGAAAGCCGTACTCGCCGTGGACGAGTATCCCGGTCGGATCGTAGTACCGACTCGGTGTGAACTGCCCGATCCACTCGTAGTCGGGGTCCGTGTACGACAGCCCGTCGACCAACCAGAGCACGAAGACCAACCCAAGCGACGTGACCTGCGCCCGCCCGACCCGATCGAAGAGCACGGAGAACACGACGCCGATCCCGGCACAGACCAGCAGGTACGGAACGCCGAGTAGGTGTACCATCGCCAGCGCGACGATATCGAGGCGCTCACCCAAAGCGACCGCTCCGAGGGCCAGCGTGACCACGACAGCGCCGTTCAACGCGAGGATCGGTACCCACAGGGCGGCGACCTTCTGTGCCAACACCGACTCTCGGGAGACCGGATTCGACAGCGTGAGGTCTAACGTTCGGGATTGGATATCTCCCGCAATCAGCCCAGCGCTTACGTACGCGAGATAGACGCCGCCGAACAGCACCCAGATGAACGGGTAGATGTAGCCGCCGGCGAACCCCTCGATGGTGTTCAACTCCTCGAGCCCCATCAACTCGATGACGAACTCCGGGTAGGCGTCCATGATCACCTCCGCCTCGTCTCGTATCGCCGGGAAGACGGCGAGAAAGAACGCGGTCAGCATCGCGAACAGCCCGCTCAAGAGGAGCGAACCGCGTCGCAGCCGCCTCGATTCGTTTCGCAAGATGGCCGTCATGGCGTTGGTCCTGCCGGCCCCTCGCGGTAGTAGTGTTTGAAGATCGTGTCCAACTGCGGATTGCCGATGTCGACGTCGTCGACGTCGAACTGAACGAGGTGTTCGAGGAGCGGCTGCGTCTCCCCAGTGTACGTAAATCGCACCGAGCGGTCGACGATTTCGACGTCGATCATCTGCTCGGTGACGAACCGAGATTCGTCGACCGGCTCTCTCAAGTGGACCCACACTTCCTTCCCGCTCTGTCTCAGCAGGGTCTCGATGTCTTCGAGCGTGACCAGTTCCCCCGCCCGAATGATCCCGACGCGATCGCAGACCCGCTGTACCTCGCTGAGGACGTGCGAGGAGAAGAACAGCGTCTTACCGGCGTCGCGTTCGTTCTCGATGAACTGGTGTAATCGGTCCTGTTTGAGCGGGTCCAACCCGGAGGTCGGTTCGTCCATGATCACGAACTCCGGATCGTGCATGAACGCCTGGACGATCCCGAGCATCCGCCGGTTCCCCTCGGAGTACGTCTCGATCGGTTTCTCCAGCGGCGGGTGAAACAGCTCCAACAGCTCCTCGCGGCGTTCGTCGCCGTGCATCCGGGCGAAGTGATCGAGCGCCTGCCGCCCGGTCAGCCCCTCGTCGAACCCCAGCGTGTCCGGCAGATACCCCACGCGCGCTTTGACATCGGTGAGCGCCCGGCGGTCACGGATGTCCGCACCGAGTACGGTCGCCGTCCCCGACGTCGGCTTTATCAGCCCGAGCAGCAATCGGATGGTCGTCGTCTTGCCGGCGCCGTTGGGACCGAGAAAGCCGAAGATCTCCCCGCGCTCGACGTCGAAGGTGATTCGGTCGTTGGCAGCGGTGTCGCCGTATCGCTTCGTGAGCTCCATCACCCGAACAGCCGGCATGGCCGAGATAGGGTGGGTCGACACTTCAATCGACGGGGGGTTCTCACCGAGGCAGACACGGAAGCCGGCCGAGCGACGCCGCGAGCTGCCGCATCGGACTGCCCCTTCCGAAAGCCCTAACGGTTGTCCGACCGTTTATAAGTCCAATGAGTCAGCAGCTCCCCGACGTGCAGGCATCGAGCCCGGACGTCAGCGTCGGACTCAACCGAGTTGGCGTAACTGGCGTCGAAAAGCTCGTCAAGCTCCACCGCCTCGACGACAGACCGATTGTCCTGATGGCCACCTTCGACGTGTTCGTCGACCTCCCGGGGTGGCGGAAAGGGGCGGACATGAGCCGGAACATGGAGGTGGTCGACGAGATGCTCGAAGAGGCCGTCTCCGAGCCCGCCCTCCGCGTCGAGGACGTTTGCGGCGACGTCGCCGAGCGTCTCATCGACAAACACGAGTACACGACCGAAGCCGAGGTTCGCATGGAAGCGGAGTACATGATCCGCGAGCAGACGCCTGCGACGGATCGACCCACGCAGGCGACGGCGGACATCATCGCCTCCGCAACCGCCAGCAACGACGGCACGACGCGCGAGGAGATCGGCTGCCACGTCGTCGGCATGACGGTGTGTCCCTGTTCGCAGGGGATGAGCGAATCCAGAGCGAGGGACGTACTTGAGGGGCTCGACGTGGACGGCGAGACCATCGACGACTTCCTCGATGAGGTTCCCCAACCGGGACACTCCCAGCGGGGACACGCCACGCTGACCGTCGAGACGACCGGACAACCGCCGGTTGATCTCAACGACCTCATCGAGGTCGCTCGCGACTCGATGAGCGCGCGGATCTACAACCTCGCGAAGCGACCCGACGAGGACCACATGACGTTCGCCAGTCACAGCGACGCGAAGTTCGTCGAGGACTGTGTCCGGGCGATGGCCGAGGGGGTCGTCGAGACGTATCCGAATCTCCCCGAAACAGCGGTCGTGCGGATGGAGCAGTCCAACGACGAGTCGATCCACCAACACAACGCTCACGCCGAGCGCGTCACCGAGTTCGGCCAACTCGTCGACGAGATCGATGGCGAACCGAGCGAGTCAGTGACCCACGACTGAAGCCGTGTGCTTCCTCCTTTCGTCTCTGTGAGCGACCCCGCTCGAGAGGCGGAAAGCAGGGAACGATCGGATCGTAGCGCGAGCGAAGCGTCCCTTTGCGGAGACGAAAGAGCCGCATCTGGAGGCGAGGTCACCGGACAGTCTGCAGTCGGACGGTGACGACGTTGCCGTCGTCTTTGGGGGTGCGGCCGAAGCCGAGTTCACCGTTGGAGAGGTCGACGGCCCAGTAGACGAGCCAGAGGCCCAGACCGGTCCCGTGATAGAGCTCGCTTGGATTTCGGCTCGAAAAGAGGGGTTCGAACTCGTTACGGGGGATCGGTGGTGCGGTGTCCTCGATCCGTATCGAGACGTGATCCGAGCGGGATCGGGCTCGAATCTCGATCGCTGCCCGCCCGCATGCGTGAACGATCGCGTTCTCCAGCAGCTCGGCTATCGCGTGACGGATCTCGGGAATAGCAAACACGGACTGCGCCGTCGAACAGTCGAGGGTGACGCTCGCCTCGGGATAGGATCGGCGGGCATCGGCGACCAGATCGGACAACAGCGTCGAGATATCGATCGGGCTCGGCCCGGGGGATTCGACGAGCAGTTCGACGATCCGTCGCTCCTTCTCGACGGTGGTCAGCAACTCCGTCGCGACCGACGTGATCGCGTCCATCCCGGCCTCGACCTCCGGACCAGCGCGTTGTCTCGCGAGGTCGGCGTGGCCCAAAACGACGTTCAACACGTTTCTGAGGTTGTGCCTGAGAAGGTTATCGAGCACCCGAAGCTGTCGTTCCCGACGCCGACGGTTCGTGATGTCCCGGGCGAACCCGACGACGCGTGTCACCTCACCGCTCTCGACGATCGGATGACCTTTCACCCAGACCCAGCTCTGAAACGATCGGTCGCGTTCGACCCGATACTCGATGTCGATCGCGGCTCCGTCCGAGAGTTGCTCCATCGCGCGCTTGACGTCCGGTCGGTCGTCCGTGTGGACCCGCTCGAGGAATCGCCACGGCTCGTCGATCAGCGTCTCTCTCGACATTCCCCAGATGTCTTCGAACGCCTCGTTGACGAAGTGGACGTTCCCCCAGTCGGCCGAGAACATCCACAACACGTCGTCGGTGTGTTTGGCTAGCCGCCGAAGTTGCGTTTCGGCTTCGTGCTGCCGACGTTCGGCTGCCAGCCGGGCGGTGACGTCGCGTGAGGACACCACGTATCCGTCGAGGTCCGGATCCGCGCGATTCCACATGCGGCTCTCGAACCAGATCCACGACCCGTCCGCGGCCCGGTGGCGAAACGTCGCCGTTTCGATCAGCTCCTCGTTGATGTCGACGAGTCGTTCGAAGGTCGATTGAACCTCCTCACGGTCCTCGGGATGGATGTACTCGAACGTGTTCGTCCCGACGAACGCCTCGATATCGTATCCGAGGATCCGCTCGGTCGCCGCGTTCGCGTACTGGTAGTGGCCGTCCGAATCCACGACGACGACCTTGTCCTGTGTGAGGTCGAGAATCGTTCGCAAGTCCTCTGGCGGTTCCATCGAGTTCAATCGACGGCCACTACGAAGAACGCCGGTATCGTTCTTTTGGCCGTTCGATCCACCGATATCGCTCTCGATTCGTCCGCCTCGCGCCCTGAGGCGGGCTCAAAACGTGAGTTCGGTCGCGTTTCGCCAGCGCGGATCGAACTCGGTCCGAACGCTTTCGGCGAACTCGCGGTCCTTGAAGTCGATCATCGCGAAGATCTCGTCCGTCTGTAACGGATGCGGTACTTCGATGACGACCTCCGACTCGTCGACGAGCGTGAAGCTCCCCGAGACGTTCTCGCTGGTTCTGACCGAGAACAGTTCGTGTTCGATGAGCGAGTTGCGATAGCGCTCCCCGATCGATTTGGGCAGCGCGGGGACCAGATCGGGTCGCATCAACAGCTGAATCTCGACGCCGCGCTCCATCGCGACGGTGAGTTCGTCGAGCACGATCGTTCCGATCTCGTCGAAATCGAAGAACTGCCCGGCGTGCGTCGACAGCACCATCACGAGCCGGTCGTCGGCCGCTGAGATCCGTTCGACGAGGAGATCCGTGGCCTCCTCGGGGCCGACGGCGGCGGTCCAGAAGGTCTCCTCGACGGGGTCGGCCGTCTCGAGTTCCCCCGCGAGCTGCTCGACGATCGTCTCGTACTGGTCCGCCCGCTCACTCAGTTCGCGCTTTTTGTCGTCCAAGAGTCGATCGAGAGCGGTCGCGGGTTCGACTGCGACGTACTTTTTCGGTCGGGACGCGGACTGTGAGCGGACCAGATTGTGCTGTTCGATGGTGTTCAACACGTCGTAGATCCGGCCCATCGGCACGTCGCTGACGCGGGACAACTCCTTTGCGGTTGTCGGCCCGGTCTCGAGCAGTGATCGGTACGCACGGGCCTCGTACTCCGACAGTCCGAGATCTCTGAGACTCGCCATCGATCGGGGATCCTCCCCGGAGAAGTATAAACACACCGCACGTTTAGGAGTCGGAGGAGTTGTTTTTTTCAGTCGGGAGTCGGCATCCGAACGGCGCCTAAGGGAGGGGCCCGTCGCTCGCCCGTTCGAGCAGTTCGTCGGGCGTCGCCGCGGGTGCGGTCGTGTGGTCGGCCCGGATCGCGACGGCATCGTCGCGGTCCTCCGGGACGACGACCTTCTCGTGGTCGGCGAGGCGGAGGGCGGCGCGGTGAAGGTCGGTTCCGACCGGCGGCGTGCGGACGACGAGTGGCTCGTAGTGCGCGCGCGCACAGCCGGCGGCGTAACCCGCCGCCTCGACGCCCATCCGATCGTAGGCCCCGGCGAACGCGCTCAGTGCGTCCTCGGCGGCGGCGACGTATCGGTCCTCGCCGGTGAGGGCCGCGAGGTCGAGGAGCGCGTCCGCCATCTCGGCGTTCGTCCCGAGCGGGTACAGCGGTCGGTCGAGCAGGCCCGCTCCCGACGGCTGGCCGTCGCGGAAGGAGCCGTCGGCGGTCGCGAGGCGATCGATCGCGTCGTCCGCGATCGTCCTCGCCGGGTCGATCCAGCCGTCCGGGCCGAGGACCTGCGCGGCGGCGGTCAGCCCCGACAGCAATCGGGCGTGGTCCGCGAGCAGTCCGGTTTCGCTCCGCTCGCCGTCGAAGTGCGTCACGTGGCCGTCGTCGACGAGCGTCTCGAGGACGTGCTCGAGCGCGCGTTCGGCGTATCGAGCGCCCTCGTGATCGGTGACGGCCGCGAACCGACAGAGCGCTTCGGCGGCCAGCCCGTTGCGATCCGCGAAGACCGTCGGATCGACGTGTGGCGGCTTGGCCTCCTCGCGTTCGGTCGGTTCGAGCGTGTAGTAGTCGCTGGCCGCCTGGCTCCCCGCGAACGCGTCGCCGGTCCAGGCGGTCGTCGTCAGGTAATCGACGGTCCGTTCGGCGGTCCGCCGGTAGGACTCGTCCCCGGTGTACAGATAGCCGGTGGTGAACGCGCGGAGCAGAGCCGCGTTCTCGTCCACCAGTTTCTCGCGGTGGGGTTCGCCCCACCGACGAGTTTCGGCGAACCGGTAGAAGCCGCCGTCGTAGGTGTCGAACAGGTGCGTCTGGACCGCGTCGAGCGTCCGCGTCCCCCGATCGCGATCGCGCTTGAGGGCGAGCTCGACCGTTCGTGGCAGGGGGAACTTGGCGTCGGTCCCCCAGCCGCCGTACTCGTCGTCGAACGCCGCGGCGACCTGTTCGACCATGTGTGCCTCGATGTCGGCGGTGATCTCGCCGCTCGGGAGGTCGGCGCTCGACACGGTCCGGGGGACGCGTCCGGCGCTGGTCCCCTTGGCGTCCCACGAGGCCCGGATGCTGTCGAGCACCTGCCGGAGGCCGTCGGGACCGAGATACGTCGCGCCGGAGAGCACCTCCCCGTCAGGTGTCAAAAATACCGTCGTCGGGAACCCACCCATGTTGTATCGCTCTCGGACGCGAGGGTGTCGATCGACATCGACCCGCACGGGGACGAAGCTGTCGCCGATGTTGGCCGCGAGTTTCGGATCGGAGTACGACTCCTCGTCCATCCGGTCACACCACGCACACCACGGCGCGGTCAGAGCGCACAACACGGGCTTTCCGGCACGCTCGGCGATCTCGAAGGGTTCGGGGCCCCACTCGTACCAATCGACGAGCGTCCCGTCGCGGAATGTCATACCCCGGTTTGGACGAGCAACGCCGAAAGGGCTTCGAAGCGAGCGGGACCGGGCGGCCGGTCAGTCGTCGCCCAACACGAGGATACGCAGGATGTCACCGTAGGCCGGTCGCGTGATCAAGACGCCGATGAGAACACCGATGATGGTGATGATCGCGAAGCCCTGCAGATCGCCGAGCGAGAGGACCGCGAGCGGCGACATCGCGACGATCGTCGTCGCGGCCGCGGCCCCGATGACCCAAAAGGCCTTCTTGAACCGCGATTCGAACACCCTCGACGTTCGCACGTCGCCCTGTTGCATCACCTCGTCGGCGATGATCACGAGGTCGTCGACTCCGGTCCCGATGACGGCGATGAAGCCGGCGATGTGAGAGAGGTCCAGCGGTAAGCTCACCGCGGCGGCGAACCCGAGGAGGATGTACACCTCGGCGGCGGCGGTGAGCAGCATCGGCGCGGCGACTTCTGGTTTCCGATATCGCGCGAAGACCGTGAGCGCGACCGCGAACACGGCCGCTGCGCCGGTCACGAGCGAGAGCGGTTTGAACCGCTCGGCGAGGCTCGGTAGCAGGAAGAACGTCGTCCCGCGGTTATCGATGTCGAGTTCCGTCCGGAGCGCGCCGGTGCGCATGTTGATCTCGAGTTCCCGCGCGTCCTCGAAGGAGGTTGTCGTCGTTCGGTAGGAGGGGTTCTCGTCGAACGTGCCGCTCTCGAACGACGAAGCGAGGCTGGGCGCGACGCCGGCCGCGAAGACGACCTCACCGTCGAGCACCGTCAGCAGACACCGGCCAGGATCGTCGGCCGCGTTCTCGTCGATGGAGGCGTTCAGATCGTATGAACATCGCGTACCGCCCTGTTGGCCGAATCCGTTCGCGCGCATCGCGTCGCCGAAGCGCGCCCCCGCCTCCTCGTTCAGCCGGATCGGAACGAACGTCTCGCCTTGCTCTTGGCGAGCGCCGCCGATCTCGGCGAGGTCCTCCTGGCTGAGAAGCGACTGCGTCTCGTAGCTCCCGTTGTCAGTGGGGTACATCGCCCAGATCTCGACCTGCCCGCGGTCGCCGATGAGCTCGATAACCTCGGATCGGTTCGCACCGGGCACCTCGACGACCATGAACTGCTGGCCGGGGGCCGAAACCTGCGTGGCCGAGCCGCCGCCGAGGCCGCGCTCGCGGAGGCGCTCGTTTAGCACGTCTTCGGCGTTCTGGCGGGTATCAGCCGTCACGCCCATCTCGACATCGCCCTCACCGGTTTGGTAGCCAGCCTCGGTGAGCGCGGCGGCGAACTCCGCTTGCGTCACGTTGCCGACGTGGCGGTCCTCGAACACCTCCACGGTTCCGGACTCGGCGCTAGCGCGGACGTCGCTCGCGCTCATGTCGAGTTCCGCTCGAAGCGCTGATTCGATTTCAGGTTGGGCCTCAGGGCCGAATTCGAGCCCGGAAACGGTCATGCCGGCGAACGGCGCGCGGACCTGGGTGCCGCCGGAGAGCTCCAAGCCGAACTGGAGGTTCGTGTACTGCGAGCCGGACGCTTGGTCCGCATCCGATCCCGTGATCCCGCCGGTCCCACCGAACGGGACGAAGAGCGAGACGGTACTCAGGAGCATGAAGACGACGAGCAGCCAGACGCGCCAGTTCTCTTTGAGTTGGAGTTTCATTTCGCGATCGCCTCGTACATGTAGTATCGAAGCAGGCTCACGTTGAGCAGATACGTGTTCATCAGGTCAGAGAGCAGGCCGAAGACGAGTATGAGGCCGACATCGGGCAAAAGCGGGATACCGAACAGGTACGAGACGATCGTCATCACAATCATGGCCGCGATCGAGGTGACGGTCATCGTCACACCGGTCCGCATCGCGCGGGCCGTCGACGTGTAGAAGTCCCCGTGTCGCCTGAGGACGTGGTTGTTCAACAGCAGGTCGGAGTCGACGGAGTAGCCGATGATCATCAACAGCGCGGCGACCGTCCCGAGCGTCAACTCGATGTCGAACAGTCGCATCAGTCCCAGCGGGATGACCACGTCCGAAAAGGCCGACGCGATCACGGCGATCGACGGGATGAACGTCCGAAACAGCAGTCCGACGACGGCGGCCATCCCGGCGAAGGCGATCGCGAGGCCGATGAGCGCCTGTCGCTGTGAGTCACCCGCGAAACTCGCCGAGCGTTCGCCGACCGATTCCACCTCGTAACCAGCGGTTTCGGCCTGTTCGAGCAACGGATCGGCGTCGTCCTCCTGAAACGTCAACTGATAGCTGCCCGATTGGCCGGCGATCGGCGTGATCGAGGCGATCTCCTCGTCGAAGCTGTCCCTGATCGCCGCCTCCGAGTCGTCCGTGACGACTTGCATCTCGGTTCCGCCGGTAAACTCGATACCGAGCGCGACGGGCGTTCCCGAGAGCACCGTCGCAACGACGAGCACGGCCAACGCGAACGCTAACACCGCAAGCGGGACCGCCACCAGTTGCCGGTTGGTGTAGTCCGTATAGTCGATTTTCGGCACCGACACATCCATGTCTCTCGATGTGAATGCCCCGCGAATAAGGGTTGTCGTTCGTCCGTCGAAAGGGTCACCGCGACCGTATCGGACGGGTTCAGTCGGTGACGACGATCGCGCCGATCATATCCTTCGACTCGTGCGGGATACAGAAGTACTCGTACCGACCGGCAATCTCGAAGGTGTGCTCGTACGTCTCGCCGGGGGAGATATCGCCACCACCACTCGCATACCACTCCTCGCGGGCTGTCTGAGGACCATCGTATCCGCCCGAGGCGAAGTACGCCGCGCCTTTGGGGAGGGACCCGTACGCGGTAACGGTGTGTCCGCGCGAGCCGTTGTTCCCCCAGACGACGGTCTCGCCGACGGACGCCTCGTACTCCTCGGGGAGAAACGCGTTCTGCGACATCCCGATGTCGTAGTCGTCGTCGCTGAGACCGCCGTCGAGGCAGCCTGAGAGAGGGAGTACCGCCCCGGTTCCGACCGTGGTAAGGAAGGCCCGTCGGTCCATACGCGCGATTACGGACGAACGGTCATATGTACCTCGGTTCCGGTCAGAGAGACGCGGTCGGGGCGGAAGCGAACCACCTAAGGCGGCCGTCGCCGACCGGCGAGGTAAAGTCATGCAGCCGCGGTTACTCGGGCAGTTGGGGCTCGCCGATCTGGTGACGGCCGCGAACGCGGCGATCGGGTTCGTCGCCGTCGCCACGGCCACCGTCGATCCGGCGCTCGCGGCCAGACTGATCCTTCTCGCGGCGATCGCGGACGGCCTCGACGGCGTCGTGGCCAGGGTTCGCGGCGGCACGGCCGTCGGTCCGGTACTCGATTCGCTCGCCGATGTGGCCTCCTTCGGAGTCGCACCCGCCGCGCTGGTGTACGCCGTCGCCAGTAACGGGGGAACGACGGTGAGCGGCGATCCGTTCGCGATCGCCGCGCTCGTCGTCCCCGCGCTGTACGTCTCGATGGCGGTCGTTCGGCTCGGCTTTTACATGCTCCACGACTGCGAGAACCCCGAGACGGAGGGCGTCCAGACGACGCTGGCCGCGACGGTGCTCGCGGTGACGTATCTCGCCGGGATCGGCAAACCGACCGTGTTGGTCGCGATGGCGGCGCTGTTCACGTATCTGATGGTTGCGCCGGTTACCTATCCCGATCTGTACGCGCGCGATGCGGTCGTTCTCGGCGGGTTACAGGCGCTCGCGATCGCGATCCCAACCGCGGTAGATCGGGTGTTTCCGCGGTCACTACTGCTCTTTGCTCTCGCGTATCTCGTCCTCGCGCCGTTCGTGTACTGGCGTGACACCGGCAGTTGATCGAGCGGTCGACGAGACACGGCGAAGGGAAACGCTCTTGGGTCGTTCTGCCGCACGTTGGGGTATGAGTAACGGGGACGACGAGAGCGCGGACGCCACCGCCGACGGCGAACCCAACGCCGACGCCGAGGGAGTGGACGACGCGGAGGCGACGGAGGAACTGGACGACGTCGAAACGTTCGATTCGCGCCTCGACGAACTCGAAACCGCGCTCGACGATGCCGAAACCGAGGCGGATTTGGACGCGGTCGAAGCCGACGTCGACGCGATCGAAACTGATCTCGAGGCGGCCGAATTTCCGGTCCCCGAACCGGAGTCTGAGGGCGAAGACGACGAAGACGAGGAGCCCGAGGATCCGAAGGAACCGCTCGAGGACAGAATCGGCGACCTCCGCGACGGGATCGAAGAGCAGCGCGGCCCCTACGGCGAGGACGTCCGGAGCGCGGCCGGCGGGGCTGCGGGAACGATCCGGGACACGCGCTGGACACGAGATGGGAAACCGGCCGTCGCCGACGCCGTCTCGGCGTTTCTCGACGCGGCGGGCGCGGAACTCGACGCCGAGTTCGATGCCGAAGACGAGTCGATCGAGTCGCAAGCAGCGGCGGTCGATTCGGTCGGCGAAACGGCCGGCGACGGCCGCCTCGACGCCGACGAGGACGCCGAGACCATCGCCGCGCTCCTCGGGGCCCTCGACGATCTCGAAGCGGCTCTGGAGGACGCCGAGGAGTGGAGCGACCTCGAGGTTGCCGAGCAGCTCACCCGCGAGGGGTTCTACGATCGGTTGAACGCGGAGAACAGAAAGGATTTCCCGCCGGAGTTGGGCGTCGTTCGGATCGCCGAGGCCGAGAATGACCCCGAACGCATCCTCCTGGCGCTCGAATACCTCGACTCGGAGTTCATGCAGGAGAACTGTCTCGACGCGCTCCGAAGGCTCGGCCCCGAGGAGGCGCTCGAACCGGTGCAGGCGCTCGCGAAGCGCCGCGACGTCCCCGCGATCGAGGTACTCGGCAAGATCGGCGACGAGCGGGCAGTCGAGATGCTGGTCGACTTCGTCGACAGCGGCAATCCGCCGCTGCAGAAGGCGACCATCCGCGCGCTCGGCGAGATCGGCAGCCAAGAGGCGACACAGGAGATCGCCAACGTCCTCGTTGACGACGAGCCAGTCGTTCGGTCGGTCGCCGCCCGCGGGCTCGGGCTCATCGGCGACACGCGCGCGATCGAACCGCTCTCCGACCGGCTCGCCGACGACGAGGAGGCCGATGACGTGCGAGCCTCCGCGGCGTGGGCGTTGGTTCAGATCGGCACCGAACGCGCGCTCTCGGCGGCGGCCGAGTACGACGACGACCGCGCGTACACGGTGCAGGTCGAAGCGGAGAAGGCGCGGAAGGCGACGGTCTGAGTCGTACCCACCCAGTGGGCGCAGATTTATATACCAGCGCGGGACCAGACCTCCCGTGCTCGCTCGAATCGCCGCCGGCTGTCTCGCGCTCGCGCTGCTGACGGGAGCGTTCGTCCCCAGCGCTGCAACCACCGCAACAGCGGCTGACTCGATCGAGCCGACAAACGCCACGCTCGTAGCGGCGTACCCCAACCCCGTCGCACGCGGCGACCCGGGCGAGTTCGTCGCCGTCCAGTTCGCCGCGGCGACGAACACGTCCGGGTGGACGCTCACCGACGGGAAGACCGCAACACGGCTACCCAACCGGACGTTCGAGGGAACCGTCGCGTTCTCGATGGAGCCCGAATACGCGCGGACCGATACCGACTACCCGGTCGAACCGCTCTCCGGGCGGTTGCTGTTGGCCGACGATGGCGATCGACTGACCCTCCGAGCGGGGGGCGAAACCGTCTCAACCGCGCGCTACCGAAACGCGCCGGAATCGGAGATTCGGGATTTCGACGCGAACGAGTGGCGACCGATCGGCGCGACGGACCACGAGCCCACTCGGACCGACGGCGGTTCCGCGACCGCGTTCGTGCTGCCGGACGCGCCCGACCGAACCGTCGGGACGGTTCGAAACGCGACCGACCGGATCCACCTCGCCGGCTACACGTTCACGTCCGCGCGGCTCGCGGACGTCTTAGTGGACCGAGCGAACGACGGCGTCGACGTCCGCGTGCTGCTCGATGGCGCACCGGTCGGGGGAGTCAGCGAGCGGCAAGCGCGCCAACTCGACCGATTGGTCGACGGGGGTGTCGACGTCCGGCTACTCGCCGGTCCGAACCGTCGGTATCAACACCACCATCCAAAGTACGTCGTCGTCGACGATCGAGCGCTCGTCTCGACGGAGAACTTCAAACCGGCCGGCACGGGCGGGATGTCCAGCCGCGGGTGGAGCGTGGTACTCGACGACCGAGCGGCCGCCGATGCGCTCGCGACGATCCACGAGTCCGACTGGACGTGGCGCGCCGCGACGCCGTGGCACGAGTACCGGAGCGGCCGGGATTTCGTGGACGCCGACCCCGCACTCGTGGGATTCGAGCCCCGACACGAACCCGAGCGAATCGACGTCGAGTCGACGACCGTCCTCGTCGCCCCGGACAACGCGGCCGCAGAACTCGTCTCGATCGTCGATGCGGCCGACGAGCGGGTGTTGGTCCAGCAGGTTCGCATCGACAGCCGCGAGAACGATCTCCTGCGAGCGACGCTTCGCGCCGCCGACCGAGGCGCAAGAGTCCGAATCCACCTCGGCGACAGTTGGTACGTCGAGGGGGACAACGCCGAACTCGCCGGGTGGCTGAACCGCCGGGCCGAGGCAGAGGGGTGGGACCTCGAAGCGCGCGTCGATGACGCCGACGGCTACGAGAAGATCCACACGAAGGGGGTGATCGCCGACGACACCGCCGTCGTCGGGAGCCTCAACTGGGTTCGGTCGGCCCAGTCCGACAACAGAGAGGTCATCGTCGCCCTCGAGGGCGATGAAGCCGCGGCGTACTACGCGACGGTGTTCACGAGCGACTGGCGCGGCCGTACCAAACGGCCCGTTCCGGCCGGACTGTTCGCCGCAAGCGCGGTCGCGATAAGCGGCGCGCTACTGGTGGTTCGTCGGATGCGGTTCGTCGGTGAAGCTGAGGTGATAACCGACTGGCAGTGGTGAAGTGCTCGATCAGTTGTCGTCTCGAAGCAGCGTGCTCCGGAGTTCAGCGTCGAGCTCGGCCGCTTCCATCTTCTCGACGAGCGCGTCGAGCACTCGCTCGCGGGCACCGGGGACGAACTTGATCGAGCCGACGACGAGGTGGCCGCCGCCGGAGACGCCGGCCCCTTCGAGTTCATCTTGGAGTTCGGTCACCATGTTCGGAATGTCGAGTCTGACGCCGTCGGAGCGAAGCACCGCGAAGTCTGGACCGACACCGATGGTGATGACCGGATCGCCGGTTTCGGTCACCTTCCGGTCGTGGAGTTCGCCGGTCGTCTTTCCGGGCGCAGGGTACGTGAACCGTCGCGCGTGGTTCTCCACGTCGAGCCGGTAGAGGTGGGCGTCGTTGTCGAGTCGCTCGTGTTCGACGTGCGGTTCCGCGTCATCGAGTTGGCGTTCGACGTCGCGGCGGGCGCGCGAGGAGAGGAACTCGACGAGTTCGGCGTGCCTCTCGGCGTCGTCGCAATCGAGGTCGAGCGCGTCGCTGATCAGGTTCGGACCGGACTGATAGCGGAGCCAGTGGGCGGCGTAATCGAGTGCCTCGACAATATCTTCGAGTTCGGTTTCGTCGTAGCCCGCATCGGCTGCGAGCGCGAGATAGTCGTCCATCGCGTGGGCCTTCGATCGATCGGCAAGCCCCGCAACGGCCGGAACGTGTCGGAGGTCGTCGGTGATCGAGGGATCGATCATCCGCGCCAACTCGACGCACATCATCCCGGTCGTGATGCGGTAATCCTCGCCGTGGAGATACGGGTTCACGTGCTCGTCGAGCAGCGGACCGACCGCGTCTGGGTCGGGGTGGTGGTGGTCGACAGCGATGATCGGGATGTCGTACTGCGCGAGTGCCCGGTACGCCGGCGTGTCCTCCTCCGTCGAGCCGTTGTCGACCATGAACAGCAGGGGGAGCCGCTGTCCGTGGCGCTCGGCGTCCTCGAGAGCGAAGTTGAGGTCGCGGGTGACGTCCTCCATCTCGTAGAACGGGGCCTTCGACGGCAGACGCTTGAACAGATGTCTCGGGGCGTCGGGATCGGCGTGTACCTCGGCGATGTAGTTCTCCAACGCGAGCTGGACGGGGATCGCCGCGCACATCCCATCGCCGTCGGCGTGGTGACGAACCCGGATCGGACGGCCCTCGAGAACGGCAGTTCGGAGCCGGCGGGCAACGGCGGTGAGGCCCTCGCGGAGCGAGTCGAACGCCGGCCACTCGATGAGCGGGTCGGGGTCGGCGGGTTCGGCGTTCGCCGCGATGGCCGCGTCGATACGCTCTCTAACCTCGGTTTTCGCCTCGCCGCGGAGACGAACCAGTTTGTCGACCTCGAGTTGTGGGGCGTCGTCGTGCGTCTCGATGCCACCGGTCGCGCGGACGGTATCGCCGAGTTCGATCGCGGGGTACGCGCGAACGCCGGCTTCCTCGAACGCCGCACAGGGGACGACGCCAGTGCCGTCGCGGACGGAGAAGATCGTCGGGCCAGCCGTCTGTTTGATCTGGACGATGTCGCCCTCGACGTGGACCGCGTCACCGGTTCGGTCGGCCAGTTCGTCTATCGTGACCCCGTCACCGTGGGCGACGTCTACCCGGTCGAGATCGTCGAACTCTGTCGTCACGTCCTCGAAGCCGAGGTCGCCGTTCTCCCGAATCTCGACGAGTCGGACGAGCATTTCGTCGCCGATCTCGTAGGTGCCGTCGAGCTTCGATTCGTGGACGAGACCGGAAAGCTGTTCGGAGAGATCGACGAAGACGCCGTACTTGACGACGCCGTTCACCGTCGCCACGTAGAGTCCCCCCTCCTCGGTATCGTCAACGGTACAACCGGGCGCCAGATCGTTGACGACCCGCTCGAAGGAATCGGGATCTGCGTCGCCGGCAGCAGATGTAGTCATTGTCGAACGGTGGGTTCTGCCGAGTTTTAAGCGTGTTGTATCCGGTCCGACCGGATTTCGAGATCGTTCGTGATCCGTCGGACGGCTCCGACCGCGGTGATCGACCGGGCACACGTGGCCGATGAACCCGGAACGCTTAGTTGTCGTGCGACCCGATTGTCGGCTATGGGTCTGTTCGGGTCGATTTGGAAACCGAAGCTCTTCCGCAGGAGCGAGATCATCGGCATCGCCGATGACGCCCTCCAGTTGGCTTTCGAGGCATCGGAGGACGCACACCCGAACGAGTACATGGGACAGCTCCGCGGGCAGGACGCCCGTAAGCTTGGCCTCGACCGTGAGGGAACGGTCATCACCGACGTGTTGCTCGCGCCGGGGACGAAGACGACCCCGACGAGCGCGGAGTTCAAGCCGACGTACCTGCCGAACGATCTCAACAGCGTCGGCTCGGTCCACTCCCACCCGAACGGCGTGCTGCGGCCCAGCGACGCCGATCTGGCGACGTTCACCAAGGGAAAGGTCCACATCATCGTCGGCGCGCCGTATCGCCGAACTGACTGGCGGGCGTTCGATCGCAACGGGAGTCCGATCGACCTCGACGTGTTGGCCGTCGACGTACCCGATGAGCAGTTCTTCGACTTCACGCAGGCGGACATCGACCGGGAGCTTAGATGAAGCAAGTCGTCGCACAGGGGACGTTCGACCTTCTCCATCCCGGCCACCTCCACTACTTGACGGACGCGAAATCGTACGGCGACCGCCTCGACGTGATCGTCGCCCGCGCCGAAAACGTCACCCACAAGCCGAAACCGATCGTGCCGGACCGCCAGCGGCTCGAGATGGTGAACGCGCTCGATCCGGTCGACGACGCCCGACTCGGCCACCTGGAGGACTTCTTCGTCCCGATCCGCGAGATCGATCCGGACGTGATCGTCCTCGGCCACGATCAACACCACGACGAGGAGACGCTCTCGGGGATGTTGGCGGCGGAGGGGATCGACTGTTCGGTCGTCCGCGCCTCCGCCCGGGATCCGGATCCCGAAAGCGAGGGCGAACTGCTCTCGACAGGGCGCATCATCGACCGGATCTGCGATCGGCGCTGTTAGAAAACCTCGGCGCTGCTGAAATGATATTTCTCAGATACAGTACTGTCCGAGAAAGCTGTCAGCTGAATTTCACTCGTACCTGATTTAAATTTCATAGACGGGCGCGTGTCTAGCAAATTTGAAGGCAAATTATTTTCTCGAACGGCACGTGCGTTTGGGCATGCCCCACGAAGTGAGGGACCTTCTGGACCGACCATGACGGGGCTGAATGCCGATCGGCTCGCCGCGGCCGATCGGGATGCACTTTCTTCTGGACCGACCATGACGGGGCTGAATGTATCACTGATAAACGAGTTCGACAGCGCCAACATATCGATCCGGCGTCGGTGAAACGGCTCGCGCTCGCTCGCCGTCCTACTGGTAATCGACGTCGCCGTCACCCTCGCCGACCCACGCCTCTCGATCCGGCTCGCGAGACGCCAGCGGATCGATATCCTTGTACCACGGCACGTTCTTCAGCTGCTCTTTGTTGTAGGCGAGTTCGTCCTTCGTGTCGCCCGTGAACTCGAAGTTCTGGGTTAGGAGGATGGCGTCGACGGGACAGACTTCCTCACAGAGCCGACAGTAGATGCACTGGCCGATGTGGAGGTTGTACTGCTCGCCGTTCCGCATGTCGTCGGTGACGATCTGGATCGTGTCGTTCGGACACACCTTCTCGCACTGGCGACACCAGATACAGCGCTCCTGTGAGAACTTGTGAACGCCGCGGAACCGCGGGGAAACGTCGGGCGTCTCCTCGGGGTACTGGACGGTGAACTTCTCGCCGTCCAGGGCGTGTTTCATCGTCGTTGCCATCGATTTGAGCATTCCGATCATTAGGCGATCACTCCCACGATAACGGCGGTGAGCACGAGGTTCGCGAGCGAGAGGACGAGCATCCCCTTCCAACCGATCTCGATCAGCTGGTCGATTCGAAGCCGCGGCAGCGCCGAGCGCGCCCACTGGGTGAACAGGTAGACGGCCCAGATCTTCACGATGAACCACACGATCCCGATCGACGCGGGGCCGGGGCCGGCGGGACCACCGAGAAACAGCGTGGCGATGACCGCGCCGCCGAGAAAGATGTGCAGAAACTCGCCGAGGTAGATGAGCACGAAGTAGACGCTCGAGTACTCGGTCTGATACCCCGCAACGATCTCCGTCGGCGCTTCGGGGATGTCGAAGGGGTTGCGACCGACCTCCATCAGGTTCGCGATGAGAAAGAGCACGAACGCGAAGGGGTTGACGAAGGCGTACCACGTCGGGATCGACACCGCGCCGAGTTCGACGAGCGGTTGGGCCTGCGTGGCGACGATCTCGCTCATCTGCAGCGATCCCGAAAAGAGGACGACCGACGCGGCGATCAACACCAGCGGAATCTCGTAGGCGAGGTTCTGTGCGACCGCCCGGAGCCCGCCGAGCATGGAGTATTTGTTGTTCGACGCGTAGCCGGCCATCACCAAGCCGAGCGAGGCGATCGAGGAAATTGCAAAGACGTAGACGAGGCCGACCTCCGGGTCCGCCAGATGGATCCCGCTCCCCATCGGGATGACGGCGAAGCCCAACAGCGCCGAGGCGGCTAACACGATCGGCGCGAGGTCCCACGCCGGGCGGTCGACGCCGTCCGGGACGATGAGCTCCTTCGAGAGGAGCCGGACCGCGTCGGCGACGATGATGCCGATCCCGAACGGGCCGAGTCGGTTGACGGCGTACCGATCGGTGAACGCCGCGGTGACCTTCCGTTTGGCCCACGGACCGGCGACGGCCGTCATCGTCATCATCAGCGTGCCGATCAGCGCCGCGCCGAGTATCGCCGCGATAGCCGTCCCGAGCGGCCCCGACCCGAACGGGAGGATCTCGACGAGTCGATCCGGTAGTGGCGCGCCCTGCAGCGTCATCGATCGACCTCCCCGAGGACGATATCGAGGCTGCCGAGTGAGGCGATCAGGTCGGGGATATACTCGCCCTCGGCCATCTCGCGCAGCGTGTGCAGGTTACAGAAACATGGGCTGCGGATCTTGAAGCGCGCCGGTTTGTCGGTCCCGTCCGATCGCATGTAGATCCCGAGTTCGCCCTTCGCGGCCTCGACGCCGCGGTAGACCTCGGTGTCAGCGTCCGGCTTCAGCGTCCGCGGGACGTTCGATTGGATCTCGCGGTCGTCCTCTGGCCACTCCTCGAGTAAGTCGACGCACTGTTCGATGATCTTGGCGGACTCCTCGACCTCGCGCATCCGGACGAGTACGCGGCTGTAGTTGTCGCAGCCGTCCTCGGTGACGACATCCCAATCGAGATGCTCGTAGTAGCCGTAGGGGTCGTCGCGTCGGAGGTCGATGTCGACCCCGGAGCCACGGGCGACTGGGCCGGTCGCGCCGTACTGCTTCGCCACTTCGGGCGGGAGTTCGCCGGTGCCGACGCAGCGGACCTGGAAGATCTCGTTGGCGGTAATGAGGTTGTGGTACTCGGTGAGTTTCTCCGGCAGCCCGTCGAGAAAGTCGCGGGTCTTCTCGAAGAACTCCTCGCGGGGCTCGGGGAGGTCCCACGCGACACCGCCGAGTCGGAGATAGTTGAACATGAGCCGCTGGCCGGTCAGATCCTCGAGGATGTTCTGGACGACCTCGCGGTCTCGGAAGGCGTACTGGAAGACGGCGGTGAAATCGCCGAATACGTCCAGCGCGAACGTCCCCAGGGCGAGCATGTGACTCGCGATCCGGCACAGCTCGGCGGACATCGTCCGGATGACTTGCGCGTACTCCGGCACCTCGATGTCGGCCATGTCCTCGGCTGCGCGGGCGTAGGCCCACTCGTTGAGGATGCCGGCGGAGACGTAGTCCCACCGGTCGGGGTAGGGCATGATCTGGTGGCGGTACGTCGACTGCTGGCACATCTGCTCCTCACAGCGGTGGAGGTAGCCGATGTCCGGCTCCACGTCGGCGATTTGCTCGCCGTCGAGCACCGCTTTGACGTGGAGAACGCCGTGGGTCGCCGGGTGGTGCGGCCCGATGTTGAGCAACATCGTGTCGGACTCGGCACCGTCGAGTCGGCTGTCCGGCTGGAGCGGGTTGGCGTGTTTCTGGAAGGGAACGACCTGCGGTTTCTCCGGGTTGTAGTCCGTGCCGAGCGGATGGCCCTGCCACGTTTCGGGCAGGAGGATTCGGCGCATGTCCGGGTGGCCCTCGTACTCGATGCCCACCAGATCGTACGCCTCGCGCTCGTGCCAGTCGGCCGTCCGGTAGACCGGTTCGGCCGTCTGGCTGACCGGTTCGTCGGTCGGGGTTGGAACGACGACGCCGACCTCCTGCGTTGGGTCGTCGTACTTCTTCAGGTGGTAGATCGACTCGAACCGATCCTCGTACTGCTGGGCGGTGACCGAGGAGAGGTAATCGAAGCCGGCCTCGCTCTTGAGCGCCGACAGCGCCGTCTGGACCGCGTCGGCCCGGACGACGAACGCCGGGGCGTTCGTGTGCTCTTCGCGGTCGACGACCGCGTCGCCGAGCAGCGCTTCGAGCGCGTCGTAATCGACGGTTCCGTCCGCGGTTTCGCCGACATCGAGGGGGCTCGGTTCTTCCAAACTCATGGCGAATCGGCCCAGTTGTACCGCATGACGAGATCCTCCTCGTCGATCTCATCGGCCAGATGTTGGACCAGCTCGTCGCGTTCGAGATCACCGAACTGCTCGAGTTCGTAGGGTTTGACGGTCACCGGTGACGTCTCCCCGTGCTTGATCCGCTCTTGGAGCTTGGCGATCCCGTAGATCAACGCCTCCGGCCGCGGCGGACAGCCCGGCACGTGGATGTCGACCGGGATGACTTCCTCCGCGCCCTTGATCACGTTGTAGCCCTCCTGGAACGGGCCGCCGGAGATGGTGCACGAACCCATGCCGACGACGAACTTCGGCTCCGGCATCTGGTCGTAGACGCGCTTCATCCGGGGGGCGAACTTCGAGACGATCGTACCGGGGACGATGATCACGTCGGCCTGTCGCGGTGAAGCGCGGGGGACGCCCGCCCCGAACCGGTCCAGATCGTGTTTGATCGCGTAGCTGTGGATCATCTCGATGCTGCAGCAGGCGATCCCGAACTGCAACATGAACATCGAGTTCCCCCGCACCCAGTTCATGAACTGGTCGAACTTGGTGAGGATGAAGGGAGTCGAGCCGAACGCCTCCCGGAGTTTCGAGTTGAATCGCGTGTCGACGCCGTCGCCCATCCGGGCCTCTTGCGTCGAGACCGTGTCGTGGAGTTTCTCGCTTTCGCTGCTCATAGTTGGGATTTGATCTCCGCACGTTCGCTCTTGATCCAGCGAACGGCACCGTTACGCCACGCCCACCCGAGACCGATCGCGAGGATCGCGAGGAAGACGAGCATCGGTCCCAACACCGGTCCCGGGCCGAACTGGGCGACCGCGTCGCCGTAGATCAGCGCCCACGGGAAGATGAGCACCGTCTCGATGTCGAAGACGACGAACAGCAACGCGACCATATAGTACTGGATGTTGAAACGGATGCGCGTGTCCCCGGTCGGAATCTCACCGGACTCGTAGGTGGCGCGCTTTCCTTGTTCGGGCACGCTGGGGCGGAGGAGACTCGAGACGACGATCATCGAGAGGGGTATGGCGAGCCCCACGAGCGCCAGCGCGCCGACGGCGATCCATGGATCACTCATGCGGTCTATATCGTGCGTTAATTCGGAAGTCAGCGTATTAAGGGTTGTTGAGTCGCGCGCAACCCTCGGTGTGACATCTCGCGCAGGTCCGAGACAACCACAACGTCCAAGCGGCCGCGAACGGGATTGTTCGTATGACCCGTTCCGCCGAAGTACAGGACCTCATCGACCTGTTCGAAGCTGAAGCCGACCGTGACCGTCCGGACGACGAGACCCCTGAAATCGGGATCATCATGGGCTCTGACTCGGATCTCGACACGATGTACGGTGCCCACGAGGCGCTGACTGAGCTCGGCTTCGGGGAGGTGACTGACTACGACGATCCGCCGTCGAGTCGGTTCGCCTTCGAGACGTTCGTCGTCTCCGCACACAGAACGCCCGAGTTGCTGTACGTCTACGGCGAGACGGCCCGCGAGCGCGGCCTCGACGTCATCATCGCCGGAGCGGGCGGTAAGTCGGCGGATCTGCCGAACATGACGGCCTCCATCGCCTACCCGCTCCCCGTGATCGGCGTCCCGGTCCAAGAGGAATCCGTCAGTTCGGTGATCGGGATGCCGACCGGTGCACCCATCGTCACCGTCGACGCCGGCAAGTCGTTCAACGCGGCGCTGTCGGCCGTCCAGATCCTCTCGCGAGCACACCCCGAACTGGAGGGCCGACTCGACGACTATCACGACGAGTTGCAGGACGACGTTGGGAGCGTCTCGAAGCGGTTGCACGAGCTGGGGACGGCTCGGTTTCGCGAGGAGCGAGACGACCGTTAGGACGACGGAAGCGTCACGTGAATGTCCGACGCTGGCGGCTCGATACCGATGGTCACCTCGGGATAGACTGCTGTTTGTTCCCTGTCAGAACGCGCTCCTCTCCTCCCTACTCGCCCCTTCTGGTCGCTCCTTGAGAAAAGGGACTCCGCGCTACCGCTTCAGTTGAGTTGAATCGAAGAAAGTCCTGTTTAACGTTTTGACTGGTAAAGCCCGAGATGTCGAGGGGTACCTGTCATCCGAAAGTGGATAATCCCGATACCGGTGCGCCTCTTCGGCCCCGAACGCGTCGAATCTGACGATATCGCCCTCGTCGAGATCGTCGTATGAATCGACGTACGCGACCGCATCTTCGCGGGTGGCGAACGGTTTAGGATTGTGCGCCATCACCTCTTCGTGGCGCTCCTTGTCGTAATCGAGGACGTAAAACGCCGCCGTCGCGTCGAGCAGTTCTTTCGTGCCGAAATCGCGAACCCACGCGTTCTCGACGTCCGATTCGGGGCCGTCGTAAAACGTCGGGTCGTGGTGATAGGCGACGAGACAGCCGACGCTGTCGAAGAAGACGCCCTCGCCGCCGGCGTGGGCGATCTGCGCGTTCGAGTCGGGATAGTCAGCGGGTTCCATCCCACAGGGGCCGTCACAGCGTCGTCCCGCGGGCGGATCGCGAGGCTCGTCGACCGGGTGCTCGGGAAAGGTCGGCTCCTCGGCGTCGCCGGCGGCCTCGTCGCTGGTCGGTTCGGCGGTGCCACCCAAGCAGCCAGCGGCAGCGGCGCTCGCCCCCGAGGCGATCGCGGCGAGCAGCGGGCGTCGGCCCGATCGGACTCTACGGGATCGTTTCATTACCGATCGATTGGAGCGTGGGATCAAAACGCGAGCGGTTGCGGTCGCAGGTGGCGCACAACCGCACTTCGTCGGCTACTCGAACGTCACGTCGTCGACCAGCTCCCGCGCCCGCGAGAGCAACGCGTCACGTCCGTGCTCGTCGTCGGCGAGGGTGACGTGACCCATTTTTCGCAACGGCCTCACCTCGCGTTTGCCGTACCAGTGCAGCGACGCCTCGGGCGTCTCGAGTATCGAATCGGTCCCGACGAGTTCGGCCGGTCGGGGACTCTCGACGTCGCCGAGCAGGTTCGCCGTCACCGCGGGGGAACGAAGCGCCGTATCGCCGAGCGGCCACCCTAGAACGGCTCGGAGGTGCTGTTCGAACTGCGAGCAGCGCGTCCCCTCGATCGTCCAGTGGCCGGAGTTGTGTGGACGCGGCGCGATCTCGTTGACGAGGATATCCCCGTCGTCCGTCTCGAACAGTTCAATCCCGTAGACGCCGCGGCCGTCGAGGAGGTCCAACACGTCGAAGGCGACCTTGCGGGCGCGGTCCCGGACCGCGTCGTCGATTCGAGCCGGCGCGACCGACTCCCTGAGGATCTCCTCGCGCTGGATCGTCTCCGTCACCGGGTACGCGTCCGTCTCGCCGTCGCCGACCGCACCCATGATCGCGAGCTCGCGCTCGAAATCAACGAGCTCCTCGGCGAGGGCGGGGCCGCCGATCTCGTCGAGTGCCTCGTCGATCTCCTCGGGGGCGTCGACGGGGCGGTTGCCGCGCCCGTCGTAGCCGCCTTCGCGGGCCTTGAGCATCAGCGGCCAGCCCAACTCCTCGCCAGCGTCGCGGAGGTCGTCGGCATCGTCGACCCGTCGGAAAGCGGGGAGCGGAACGCCGGTCTCGGCGAGCGCGCGGTTCTGGACGAGCTTGTCCTGGATCGTCCGCAGCGTGTCGGGGTCGGGGTGGACCGGCGTGTCCGTCTCCTCGCCGACGCGCGCCATCTCGTCGGGGTCGGCGAGTTCGATTTCGAAGGTGAGCACGTCGGCGCGTTCGGCGAGTTCTCGGATCGCGTCGTAGTCGTCGAACTCGCCGACGATCTGCTCGCGGACGATGGGAGCGGCGGGACAGTCCGGCGTTGGGTCCGAAACGAGGAGTTCGATCCCGAGCGGACCCGCGGCCTCGCCCATCATGCGGCCGAGTTGGCCCCCGCCGACGACGCCCACGGTCGCGGCTGGAGTGCGGTGGTTCATGCTGGCCTCTCGTGCCCGACTCGTTGAGAAGGTTGCTATTCGGGAACTCGTCGGGACGGAGCTCCCGTTCGCGGTCATTCAAGCCGCGACGTATCGACGTAGTATACGTACTCGTTGCCGGTGGTCCGCATCCGGTGGACCCGCCGGTCGTATCGGTCGTCGATCCGGCCGTCGACGAGCGCGCTGTCTGCCTGTTTGGCGATGACGACCGGTGGCTCGTCGCCAAGCGCGGCTTCGAGGTCGGCCTCGTCGGGCGCGCACTCGGTCTCCATGTCGCCGGCCTCGAAGTACCACGGCAGCGGAAGCAGCTCGAACCAATCGGCACAGTGCGGGCGGCGATCCAACTCCCCGCCGCCGGTAAGCTCCGAGAGGTTCGCGCCAGCGAGGACGACGTCGGTGCCGTCGGCACGATCAGCGAGCGTCCGCATATCGAGCAGCGTCGCCTGCGTCTCTGCCGAGGGTTGGGCGTACTGGACGAGCGGATTCTCGTCAGCGGTCGGCCGATCGAAACTCGTCGCGTAGCCGGTCGAGACGACGCTGCCGACGAGCAACGCGGTGAGCAGCACCGACACCGCGACGCTCACCGTATCTTCGTGCGCTCGGGCGTCCTGCCCCGCGTCGTAGAGGACGGCGGCGGCGAACGCGGCGGGCACCGCGAGCGGGAGCACGATATGAACGACGAGCCAGGCCGCGCCGCCAATGTCGGTGATCAGCGGGTAGCCGACCATCGAGGCGGCCCCCCAGTAGAAACAGAAGGAGACGAGATCGTCGGGAAGCCCCGGTCGGTACAGCGCTATCGCGAAGCCGACCACCGCGAGGCCGACGAGCGCGGCGGAGGCCTCGCCGGTGATCGTCGCCAGTTCGGCGAAGTACTCGACGTAGGGGTTCGGGTCGTCGGTCCGCGGTGTCACCCACTGGCAGGCGTACAGTTCGGCGGTCGAGCCGAGGGTGAACCATGCGAGCCGCGGGAGCGCGAGCGGGTTCGCGAGCGCCTCACCGAGCGTCGGCGCGCCCCCGATGCCGACGATCGGATCGTAGCCGCTACAGGATCGGTAGTAGGTCCCCTTGGATGGAAGTTGTCCGCGGGGAGCGTAGACGTACACGACGACGGCGACGAACGCGACGACGCTGCCGACGATCGCGCGGGCGCGTCGTCGGACGCCGTCGAACCCCCGCCGCAACAGCCCTTTCAGTTCCGAGATCGGCGATCGGTCGTCGAAGTATGCGAAGGCGAGCCGGTGGATCGCGAGCAGGCCGGCCGCGCCGACGAAGGCGAACAGATACGCCAACGCGTTCTCCTTGGCCCCGAAGCCGACCGCTAGCGCGACCGCCGCGATCACGAGATATCGCCCGTCGTCGAAGTCGATCGCGCGGACGAGCGCGGCGAATGCGACGAAACAGAAGACGGCGACGAGGATGTCGTTGCGCACGAACCGCGAGTAGTAGAGGAGGGCGGGGTCGAGCGCCAGGAGTCCCGCGAGCGCGACGACGGCGGCGTCGCGGAGGCGGTGGCGGAACGCGAGCGCGACGAGGGGAAGCAGGCCGCCGACGAGCGCAGGAAAGAGCCGCATCACGGCGTCGGTCGCGCCGAACAGATCGAAAAGCGGCGCGTTCACCAGCTTCAACAGCGGGCCGTGGACGATCGGCCGATAGAACAGGACGCCCGTTTCGCCGTACTCGACGATCCAGTAGGCGACGCGGCCCTCGTCCCAGTGGGCGATTCGGCCGCCGAGGTCGACCAGCCGGAGCGCCAGCGAGAGGGCGGTCAAGGCGACGACCGCGCCGACGGTTCGATCCCGGAGCTGATCGCTGAGCGTCATCGATCGGGGACAGTCGGGGGACGGTTAGAATCCTTCCGGTATCGGACGCGGATCGAGCGGCAAAATGCGGACCGAGCCGGCGCTTACGCGTAGCGTTCGAGTTCGGGGCGGTCGAGTTCCTCGATGAGCTCACCGGCAGTCTCGTCGAGGAGGGCGCGGCCCTCGCCGCTGACCGTCCGGCCGCGCGCTTCGGAGTTTTCGACGTAGCCGGCGTCTTCGAGCTGCTGGAGGGCGGTTCGGATGACGTTGCCGGAGCCCTCGCGCTTCTTGTTCGGACGGACGCGGTAGCGTGTCGAGCCGTTGGCGGCGTCGCCGTAGGCCGAGCGGAGTCGCTCGACGCCGACGGGACCGTCGATGGCGACCTTGCGAAGCAGGCTGGCTGCGCGGCGGCTCCAGAAGTTCTCCTGCTCGGGCGGGAGTTCGCGGCTGGTGCCGGTCTTGGCGAATTCGATCCACTCGGGCGCTTCGAGGTCGTCTTCGAGCTTCTCTGCGACCGCCTCGATGAGGTCGTCGGCGGGCACGTCGTAGAGCGTCGTCATTGCGTCTCGGTTCCCGTCGGTCGCGTTTAACGCTGTTGGTCTCCGGTGGCTCCGGTTGTTCGTACCACGCCGCCCCGGTCGCACCGATGGCCCTATTGTCCGGCCGATCGATCGTCCCGTATGGACGAGCGGGCGGCCCTCTCGGTCGTGGGCGACGCGGTTTCGGCAGCCGGCGACGACTGCGCCGTGATCGACGGCCTCGTCGCGACCACGGACATGCTCCACGAGACGACCGATTTCCCCGACGGGACGACCAGGTACACCGCCGGCTGGCGTGCCGTGGGCGCGTCGCTCTCGGACGTGGCCGCGATGGGTGCCGAAGCGACGGCGGCGCTGGCGATCTACGCCTCGCCGTCGTTCGAAGCCGCGGAGATCGAGGCGTTCCTCGACGGCTGTCTGGACGTGTGTGCCGCCGTCGACTGCGAGTACGTCGGCGGCGACCTCGACGGTCACGACGAGTTCACCGTCTCGACGACCGCCATCGGCCGGACGGACGCGCCGGTCTACCGGTCGGGAGCGACGCCGGGCGACGCGATCTGCGTGACCGGAACGCTCGGGCGGAGCGGGGCGGCGATACGACGCTTCGAGGCCGGCGAGGCGGAGCGGGCAAACGAACTGTTCCGGTTCGAGCCTCGGATCGCCGCGGGGCGGGCGCTCGCACCGCACGCGAGTTCGATGATGGATTCGAGCGACGGGCTGGCGCGGTCGCTGCACCAGCTTTCGGAGGCGAGCGACTGCGGGATGTCGGTCGCGTACGCCGACGTGCCGGTCGACGACGCCGTCGAAGCGGTCGCGACCAATCCCGCCGATATTCGGGAGTTGGCGATCCACTTCGGCGAGGACTTCGAACTCGTCTGCACCGTTCCCGAGGAATCGCTCGCGGCGGCCGTCGAGACGAGCCCGGTCGCGCTGACGCCGATCGGGACCGTCACCGATGATGGCGTTCGGATGGACGGTGAAGCGCTGTCTGACCGCGGATTTACCCACCGATCGTCGGCTGCGGGCCGATGACGTGGTCTGCTACGGACCGATGATCTCGATCGGAACGGGCGTGAAACAGAGGATTCCGAGGACGAACGTCAACGCGCCGATCGCCATCCGCGTCGGGTCGAGCGGCTCGTCGAAGATCGGCGTCGCGAGACCGACGTAGGCCAAGAGCAACGTGATGAGACCCCAAAAGCCCCACAGGAACGAGGCGTTGTAGCTCGCGTCGGTGAAAAAGGCTAGGTACGCCGCCAGCCCGAACAGCGCGCCGGGGACGAGCGAGGCGATCGTCTCGGCGCGCTCGCCGATCATAGAGCGGACGATGTGCCCGCCGTCGAGTTGGCCGACCGGAAGCAGGTTCAGAAACGTCACGAAGAGGCCGACCCACGCGCCGAAGATGACGGGGCTGGCGACAAGATTCGGGTCCTCGTAGGTGAGCTGGCCGCCCGTCGCCCACGCGAGGAACTCGAGCAGCGGCGGGTAGCCGAGCTGGAGCTCGACCGCCGTCTCGCTCTCTTGGACGTACGTCGGCACCTGTATCGGATCGAGGTGCAGGCCGATCACCGCGACACAGATCGCCGCGGCGAGCCCCGCGAGCGGCCCCGACACGCCGATGTCGAACAGCGCCTTCCGATCGGGGATCCGTCCCCGCATCGATATCAGCGCGCCGAACGTGCCGATGAAGCTCGGGACCGGGATGAAGTACGGGAGGCTCGCGTCGACGCCGTGGTACCGAGAGAGCGCGTAGTGGCCCAGTTCGTGGACGGCGAGGACGCCGAGCACGGAGAGGGCGAACGGCCACCCGGCGAGGAGATCGAGCGGCCCGTCGATCGGTTCGTAGTACCAGATCGAGCCGGCGTACAGCGTCGTCAGCACGGTCGCGAAAAGCATCACGAGATTGGTCCACGGGATCCCGTCGACGCCGAGTCGGCGGGGCTCCGCGACGAGCGCGCGGCGCGTCTCGCCGACCTCGACGCCGGTTATCGGGTCGGGTTCGCTGTCGCGAACCGTGTCTAGGCGGACCTCGTAGCCGTGCTCGCGAAACAGCGGCCAGACCTCGCGTTCGAGCCGTTGTATTCCCGTCTGGGGATGGCCGTAGTAGACGAGCCGACCGTCCTCTTCGACGGCGATGTCGGTGGTCCGAAACGCCGGCAGAAGCGACTCCGGCGGCGGTCCGGCGTGGTCCGGCGACCGGTGGGGGACGTCCATCGACCGAAGGCACGTGTCTGACGGAGATAAATCCCCTGACGACGGCGAGGCTATGGGGCGTCGACAGAAGGGGGAAAACAGCGGGAACCGGCGGACGGCCGGTGTCAGTTGGCAACGGTGATCGCGAGCGTCCTACAACTCGCGCGGTCGAACGTTGTACCTACACGGACTGCGGCTTATCCTCGCGTGACGCGCCAGGTGGTCGCGGACGTGTAGGACCACTTCTCGATCTCGAGATCGGGTGCGGAATCGCGGAGTTTCACCATCAGGGCTCCGATCTCCTTCGGGGAGAGCCCCACGTCGTCGGCGATGAACTTTCCCTTTATATACACCTCGCCGTCCTCGACGCGCTGGCTGAGATACCGGCGAAGTCGCGTCTCTTTGCTCTCGGTCGCGGGGGTCGTTGTGGCGCTCATTTCTGACACCTCATCCCCTTCTTATCCCTGAAGCGGTATATAAAGGACAGAAACTTCGGATGCCTTCGGATCGATTTGCCAAAAATCGACGATGTTTCGACGTTTTACAAATTGCTCAGAATCGCTTAAACAGTTTAAAATCTTTTCACAGGCTTTCTTTTGTTTATATAGACGGTAAATATACTCGAAATATCCAGCAGCGTATCGTCTGTAAAAACGCGTTCGTCGGCAAAAACGGCCGCGTTTAACGGAGGATCTCCAGTCGAAATCGCGGGCAGGGATGCGGAGTTACTCCCGTTCGTGGACCCAGAACTCCTCGGTATCCGTGACCTCCTTTTTAAATAACGGGACTTCGTCCTTCAGGCGGTTGATCCCGTCTCGAACCGTGTCGAACGCCTCCTCGCGATGCCCGGCGAGGACGACGACGAACACGATGTCCTCGCCGCCGGGGATGCGGCCGGTTCGGTGGTGGAGTCGGACGTCCAACACGCCGTCACGGCCCTCGAGTTCGGCCTCGATCGTCGCCATCTTCTCCTCCGCGACGCCCTCGTACTTTTCGAACTCGAGGTAGTGGGTCCGGTCGTCCTCGGCGTCCTCCTTCGCGCGGACACGCCCGGTGAACGTGGCGATCGCGCCCGAATACACCGCCGCGTCCGATCGCTTCACCGCGGCGACCAGCGATTCGAGCGTCTCGTGCGGCTCCGTGTCGTGAATCGCGTCGATCGTGGCCTCGACATCGAGATCGGCCGTGCTCGCCGCGGAGACGAGAGTACTCGGGGCGTCGCCGTCACCGACGAGGATCGCGGGAAACCGCACGTCCGACGTCCCGAGGACGAAGGCGTAGTCGTGATCCGGCGCGAGTCGGTCGACGGCGTCGGCGGCCGACAGCCCGTTACCGCTCGCGTACCAGTCGCCGTCGACGACGTACTCAGTCAACGCGCGGGCGAGCGTTCGACCGCCGTCCGCCGTCGAGGCGTCGACGCGCACGATTCCGACGCGTCCGTCGGCCGCGTCCGCGAGCCGCGAGGCTGCGGCCTCGGCGTCCGAACCGAGTACTGCTGCGGTGTACATACTCGATCGTACGCCTCCGGGCGCTTGTAGGTGTCGGAGGGCTTGATAACCCTTAAGAGCGAAACACGGCAACCGTTCGGTAATGAGAGTTATCGTTTCTATCGGCGGGAGCGTCCTCGCCCCCGACCTCGAAGCCGACCGCGTCGACGCTCACGCTGGCGTCATCGACGGCTTGGTCGAGGAGGGCCACGAGGTCGCGACTGTCGTCGGCGGCGGTGGCGTGGCGCGGCGGTACATCGGAACGGCGCGCGAGCTCGGAGCGACCGAGTACGACCTCGACTCGTTCGGCATCGACGTCACGCGGTTGAACGCCCGCCTCCTGATCGCCGCTCTCGACCACGCGGCGACGCCGGAACCGGCCGAGTCCCACGAGGCGGCCCGCGCCTCGCTCCGTCGCGGGGAGGTCGCCGTGATGGGCGGGACGACGCCGGGCCACACGACCGACGCCGTCGCGGCGCTGCTGGCGGAGATGGTCGACGCGGACCTGCTCGTCTTCGCGACGAGCGTCCCCGGTGTCTTCTCGGCGGACCCGAACGCCGACCCCGATGCCGAGCGCTACGATCGCCTGACTGCGTCTGAACTCGTCGACGTCATCGCCTCCATCGAGACGGCGGCGGGATCGAACGCGCCCGTCGACCTGCTCGCCGCGAAGATCATCGAGCGCTCCGGGCTCCACGCGGTCGTGTTGGACGGCTCCGAACCGTCCCGAGTCGCGGCGGCCGTCGCGGGCGACGTCCACGGGACGGAGGTCCGCCCGGATGAGTGACCCCTACGGCACCGGTGACCAGGGGCATCGCGCCTTCTGGGCCGACGCCGTCGCCGACGAGATCGAGGCGCGCGATCCGGAGGAGCCGATCGTTATCAAAGGCGGCGTCTCGCCCTCCGGCGTCCCGCACCTTGGGCACTTCAACGAGATCATGCGGGGGTACTTCGTCGCCGAGGCGCTCCGGGACCGGGGACACGAGGTCCGACAGGTGTTCACCACCGACGACAAGGATCGCCTGCGGAAGCTGCCGCGCAAACTCGCCGATCTGGAGTGGAACGTCGTCGGCCTCGGCGAGGTCGACGCGGGCGCGCTGGGCCGGAACCTCGGTAAGCCGTACACGGACATTCCGGACCCGTTCGGCTGCTGTGACTCCTACGGCGCGCACTTCACCGAACTCCTGCGGCGGTCGGCGGCGGCCGTCGGCGTCCCCATCGAGATCGTCTCGAACACGGAGCTGTACGAGTCCGGGCGCTTCGACGACGCGGTCAGACACGTCCTCGAACACCGCGAGACGGCCCAACACGTCCTCGCCGAGTTCCAGGACAAGGTCGACGAGGCGTACGTCCCTTTCTTCGCCCAGTGTCACGAGTGTGGCAACCTCACGGAGACGATAACCGCGATCGATCTCGACGCGGGAACCGTCGACTACGTCTGCGAGGACGTCGAGGCTGGCGACGACGTCATCGAGGGCTGTGGCCACGAGGGGACGGCGACGTTCCGGGAGGGGAAGCTCCCGTGGCGTTTCGAGTGGCCGGCCCAGTGGCTGACGCTGGGCGTCGATTTCGAGCCGTTCGGCAAGGACCACGCCGAGGGATCGTGGCCGTCCGGGGAGGCGATCGCCCGCGAGGTGTTCGGCTTCGAACCCCCAGTCCCGATGACCTACGAGTGGTTCACGCTCAACGGCGACGCCCTCTCGTCGTCCGCCGGAAACCTCATCACCGTCGAGGAGGTCCTCGAACTCCTCGAGGTCGAGGTGCTGCGGTACTTCTTCACGAAGAATCCGAAGAAACAGCGCGATTTCGATATCCGACGCCTCGACCGGCTCGTCGACGAGTTCGACCGGTTCGAGCGGATCTACTTCGGCGAGGAGGACGCCGAGGAGCGGAAAGCGGAACTGGCCGAGCGGGCGTATCCGATGGTCGTCGACGACTCGGAGACGCGGCCCATCCGGATCCCCTACACCTTCGCTGCTGTCCTCGGTATGACCGACGACCGAGAACTTCGCGTGCAGATGGCCCAGCGTTCGGGCCACCTCCCGGAGGGGGCGGCGGACGCCGAGATCGACGCCGCGTTAGATCGCATCGAGAACGCGCGTACGTGGGCGGTCCGCACCGACAACGAGTTCAACTACCGGCTCGCCGAAGCCCTCCCGGAGGTCGAGTTCGACGACGCCACGGCGACCGCGCTCGACGAGCTCGCCGAAGCCATCGAATCGGACGCGCCCGACGAGGACGCCCTGCAAGAGGAGATCTACGAGACGGCCCGGCGAAACGACGTCCCCGTCGGCGAGTTCTTCGGGGCCGGCTATCGGCTGTTCCTCGACGAGGACGAGGGGCCGCGGCTCGGGCCGTTCCTCGCGGCGATGGACGATGCGTTCGTCGTTCGGCGACTCAGGCGCGAGGGGTAGCGAAAATCGATGGGCGGTGACGACAATACCTATCAGTCCCCGAAGCCCTACGGGTAGCCAATGAGTACGCTGCTTTGGGTCGTCGTCGGGATCTTGCTCTACACCGCCGTCGTGGTGTCGCTCCAATCGCGCGGGCTGTTGCCGACGTCGTTCAAGGTGTCTGGGCCGATCGTGACGATCCACACGAAGCGGGGGCGGGCGTTCCTCGAGTGGCTCGCGACGCCGAAACGCCTCTGGCGCGCGTGGGGGAACCTCGGCGTCGGCATCGCGCTCGTCATCATGGTCGGCTCGTTTCTCGCGGTGCTGTTGTCGGCGCTCGCGACGCTCTCTGCGCCGCAGTCGGCCGGCTTCGTCCGCCCGCAGGACGCCCTCGTGATTCCTGGTGTCAACCAGTTCCTGCCGTGGGAGGCGGCGATCGACATCGTGATCGGACTGCTCGTCGGGTTGGTCGTCCACGAGGGCGGCCACGGCCTACTGTGTCGGGTCGAGGACATCGACATCGAATCCATGGGCGTCGCCTTCCTCGCGTTCATCCCGATGGGCGCGTTCGTCCAACCCGACGAGGAGAGTCAGGAAGCCGCCGATCGCGGCGGTAAGACCCGGATGTTCGCGGCGGGCGTCACCAACAACTTCCTCGTGACCGCGATCAGTTTCGCACTGCTCTTCGGCATCGTCACGAGCCTCGTCACCGTCGCGCCCGGCGTCGCGATCGGCGGCGCGCTCCCCGGGTCCGCGGCCGAACAGGCCGGGATCGACCGCGGCGACGTGCTCGTCGGCGTCGACGGCGAGGCGATCGACGGCGAGAGCGAGTTCAACGCCGCCCTCGCCGACGCCGACAGACAGGTCACCGTGGATCGAAAGGACGGCGATCCGGTGACGGTCGAGCGGAGCCTCATCGTCACCCGGGCGGTCGTCGACGGGCCGATCGGGACGGGGAGTCGGATCGAGCGCGTCGACGGCGAGGCGGTGTTCACCGAATCGGCGTTTCAGACGGCGCTCTCCGGGAGGGAAGTCGTCGAGTTCGGAGTCAACGCCGGTAACGGGAGCGACGACGAGAGCGTCTCCGTCCCGGTCGGGACGTTCGTGAGCACGGTGCCGAGCGATGGGCCGCTCGGATCCGAGGGCGCACCCGACACGGCGATGATCGTCCACAGCGTCGGCGGCGAACCGACTCCAGACCACGAGTCGCTCTCGGCGGTGCTCTCGGAGACCGACCCCGGCGAAACCGTCAAGATTGTCGCGTATCACGGCGACGACGACCCCTGGAGCGGCGAGCGACACGTCTACGAGGTGACGCTCGATGAGCACCCGAACGACGACCACGGCTTCCTCGGCGTCGGCGGGATTCAGACGGGGACGAGCGGCATCGTCGTCGACGACTTCGGCATCGACACGTATCCGGCCGATCAGTACTACGCGATGTTGGGCGGCACGAGTGGCGGCGAGGATCCGATCACGACGTTCGTCACCCGGACGTTCGCCGTGCTCGTGTTGCCCTTTATGAGCATGGTCGATCCGGCCGTCAGCTACAACTTCGCGGGGTTCAACGGCGAGATAACGAACTTCTACACGGTGTCGGGCCCACTGAGCGCCGGCGTCGTCTTCGGGCTCGTGAACGCGCTGTTTTGGACCGGCTGGGTCAACATCAACCTCGGAATCTTCAACTGCATCCCGTCGTACCCGCTCGACGGCGGCCACATCCTCCGCTCCAGCGTTGAGGCGATCGTCTCGCGGCTGCCGGGCGACATCAGCTCGGTCACCGTCGGGCTGATCACCACGGCGATAAGCGCGACGATGATCGTGAGTCTGCTCGCGATGCTGTTCGTGCCGTGGCTCCTGAGCTGAAACGTCCGTGAAGTCAGGGTCGCGAGACGCGCCAAAGCACTCGTCGAGAGTTGGTAGCGAGCGAGAGTCTGAGCCCCGGAACCGAGCCGGATAGCTCCCGAAGCAGACGGTCGATCTCTGCGGGGGCGCGTCCGAAGCGGTCCGTGAGCCGATCGCCGTTGACGTAGAGATCACCGCTCGTTCGTTCGGCTTCGGCTCGCAGGTACGTCGCCAATCGCTTGGAGTCGTGAGAGCGGTACGCGAACCGATTCGAGGGATCGGTTCGCGTCATCGTTCCGGCGAGTGACCGTGCCCGACGACGGCGCAGACGACGTTGATCGCCAATACTGCGGCGAGCGCGAGCGGGTACTGACCGGCCACGCCGGTGGCGAGTCCGGCGAGGAGCAAAAGTGGAAGGGTGGCGGTGGCCCAGAACGCGGTCGCGCGGACGCCGTCAAGCAGACGGTCGCCCCACGCGATGACGCGACGCTGTTCATCAGTCACGGGAGGGGCGGAGTGGGGCTGGGATTGGGTGGCGCTCGACATCGGTGATCTCCTCGATTCCATCTATGCGCCGCGACCTGCATATAAACCGCAGAGCCTTCGCGTCGGTTCAGGATCGTTCACCGAATTCGCGGCGATTTAGCGTATTCCTGATTCGTTTAACGACGTTTTTAGCGACTTTTTTAGATTTTATAACGCTTTTAGACGCCGTATCTCCGGCGATCACATCGACGCGCGGCGCACGAGGGATCCGCTCCGAAACGGAGTTCGCGGCCCCGAATCGGCGCAGTTTACGGCGATGCCATCGTCGCGCGCGACTCACAAGCTCCTTTACTCACGCGACCGAACCGGTCGGCATGGAGCGACGGAAGCCACCGGGGACCGAGGAAGGATGGTACGCGTTGCACGACCTCCGACGGATCGACTGGGACGCCTGGCGGGCGGCCCCCGACCGCGAGCGCGAGCGGGCGCTCGAGGAGGGGATCGGGCACCTCAGATCGCACGTCGACCTCGCCGAGGCCGAGGAGGGCGGCTCGGCGGTCTTCTCGATCGTCGGCCACAAGGCGGATATCATGATCCTCCACCTCCGGCCGACGCTCGAAGCGCTCGATCGAGCGGAGCGACGGTTCGAGGCGACGGCCTTCGCCGAGTTCACCGAACGGGCGAGTTCGTACGTCTCCGTGACAGAGGTGTCTGGGTACATGCACGAGGAGCTCGTCGACGGGATCGAAGACATCGAGGACGCGGGGATGCGAAACTACATGCAACAGCGCATCTACCCGACGATCCCCGACGCCAAGCACGTCTGTTTCTACCCGATGGACAAGCGCCGCGAGCCGGAGTACAACTGGTACGACCTCCCCTTCGACAAACGCGCCGAGTACATGTCCGCCCACGGCGACATCGGCCGGCAGTACGCCGGCAAGGTGAGCCAGATCATCACCGGCAGCGTCGGCCTCGACGACTACGAGTGGGGCGTGACGCTGTTCGCGAACGACGCGACCGATATCAAACACCTCCTCTACGAGATGCGCTTCGACCCCTCATCCTCGAAGTTCGCGGAGTTCGGCCCCTTCTACGTCGGGCGACAGTTCCAACCCGAGGACCTCCCCGCGCTGCTGGCGGGCGAGGCGGTGCCGACGGACGGGACGGACTCGGCGAGTGGATCGGAATCCGGAGCCAGCGCGGACGCGGACCACGACGGCAACGCGGAGCACCACGACGATGAGACGAGCCACGGGGGCGGATCGTCCGGACGACCCGACACCAGCCCCGCCCACGAGGAGGTCGACACGGAGACGCTCGCCGGGCGGCTCGGCCGGTTCGGGATCGACCTCGACGAACACGTGGAGGCGGGCTACGGACTGCTCTTCACCGCCGACGCGGATGCCGAGGCGCTGACAGAGGCGGTCGAGGGCCTTCGCGGGAACTTCGAGCATTACGACACGCACGTGTTGACCGCCGTTCGGGCCGACTCCGGAACGACGGCCGTCATCTCGCTGTGGAAAAACGAGCGCGCGGCAAACACGGCGAGCGGCTTCCTCGCGGACCTCCAGGGTGTGAGTTCGGGCGTCGGTGCGTCGCTCGACGGCGATGGCGAAGCGGATCGCGGCGCGGCGGCGAGCTCGCACGGTACCGACGCGGACGACGACATCCGGGGCGAGCTCGACGACCTGAACATCTACGCCGGCAAGCCGCACGGCGAGGACGTCTACGCGATGGTGTTGTACTCGGAGGCGGACGTCGAGACGGTGCGGGAGGAACTCGCGCCGCTCGCCGAGCGGTTCGGCCACTACGACACGCACGTCAAGTCGGCGGTGTACGCGAACGAACACGGCGGCGAGCGCTCGGCGGTCGTCTCTCTTTGGGAGACGAAGGAGGCCGCGGACACCGCGAGCGGCTTCCTCGCCGAGCTCCCCGGCGTCGTCGCCCGCGCGGGCGCGGACGAGAGTGGTGGGTTTGGGACGATGGGGATGTTCTACACCGTCCAGCCCGAGTACCGCGAGGACTTCGTCGAGACGTTCGAGGAGGTCGGCGAGCTGCTCGCCGGGATGGACGGCCATCTCGAAACCGATCTCATGACGAACCTCGACGACGAGAACGACATGTTCATCGCGAGTCAGTGGGAGCGCCGCGAGGACGCGATGGCGTTCTTCCGGTCGGACGCGTTCAGAGAGACGGTCCAGTACGGCCGCGAGGTGCTCGCCGACCGGCCGCGACACGTCTTCTTGGCGTGATCGGTGGCTGGCGGGTAGTAGGAGCTTAACATCCGACGCCCATTTCGGGTAAATACGTTACAGGGAACTGCGGTTTGAGCAAGGGGTTTAACGTATCGGACCGAGCATCTACCTGCATGAGTGACAACACGCCGGTCGTGGTCAAGGCGTATCGAACTCCGTTCGGAAAGGAGGGCGGCGTCTTCGCGGACGTCCGACCCGAGGACCTCTCGATCCCCCTGATCGATCGGATCCTCGAAGAGACCGAGCTGACGGGCGAGGACGTCGACGACCTCAAGTGGGGCTGCGCCCAGCAGCGCAGCGAGCAGGGCAACAACATGGCCCGCGTCATCGCGTTGATGTCCGAGTTAGGTGAGGACACGCCCGCGACGACGATCAACCGCTGGTGTGCCTCCTCAGCCGAGGCGATCATCAACGCCGCGGACGCCATTGCGGCGGGCCAGCGCGACTGTATCATCGCGGGCGGCGTCGAGTCGATGTCGCGGGTGCCGATGGGCGCGAACAACGAGATCCACCCGGGGCTCAACGACCACCACAACGTCGCCGCGCTGCAGATGGGGATGACCGCCGAAGCGGTCGCAGAGCGATTCGACGTCTCCCGGGAAACCCAAGACGAGTACGCCGCCCAGTCCCAACAGCGCGCCGTCGCGGCGACCGAAGAAGGTCGTTTCGACGACGAGATCGTCCCGATCGCGGGCCACGACGACGAGGGCGAGGAGATCACCGTCACGGAGGACGAGGGGCTCCGCCCGGGCACGACCGCCGAGAAACTGGCCGAACTGCCGACCGTGTTCAAATCGGAGGGAACCGTCACGCCGGGCAACGCCTCGCAGATGACCGACGGGGCGGCCGCGCTGCTCGTCACCTCCCGGGCATTCGCCGAGGAACACGGCTTCGAGGAGCTCGCAGAGATCGGCAACAACGCCGTCGCTGGCGTCGAACCCGAAGTGATGGGTATCGGTCCGGTTCCGGCCTGCGAGGACCTCTTCGAGCGCTCGGGGACGACCGCGGACGACTACGATCTGGTCGAGCTCAACGAGGCGTTCGCCTCCCAGTGCGTCTACTGCCGGGACGAACTCGGCTTCGACAACGAGACCTACAACGTCAACGGCGGCGCGATCGCCCTCGGACACCCCCTCGGGGCGACGGGCGCGCGTCTACCCGTCACACTGATCCACGAGATGCACAAACGCGACGCGAGTCGCGGACTGGCGACCGAGTGCATCGGCTTCGGGCAGGGCGCGGCGATCGAGTTCCTCGTCGAGTAGGCCGACGCGGGATTCGACGGCGACCGGCGGAACAATTAGGTCACACCGAGGCGCAACCACCACATGATACCTGTCGGACGCGACGCCCCTGACTTCACCGTCCCGAAAGCGGGCGGCGACGCCTACAACGACATCGAACCGTTCACCCTCTCCGACGCCGTCGGCGACGGTCCAATCGTGCTCGCGTTCTACCCCGCCGCCTTCACGAGCGGCTGTACGGAGGAGATGTGTGCGTTCCGCGATTCGATGGACGCCTTCGACGACCTCGACGCGAGCGTCTACGGCGTCAGCGTCGATCTCCCGTTCGCACAGAACGTCTGGATCCGCGAGGAGGAATTGAACGTCCCGATGCTGGCCGATTGGAACCACGAGGTCATCCACGCCTACGACGTGGTGCTCGAGGACATGTACGGGATGATCGAAGTGGCCGAGCGAAGCGTCTTCGTCCTCGATACCGACGGCACGGTCGCGTACAGATGGGTCCGCGACGGGGACAACCCGGACTTCGCGGAGCTGGTCGACGAGATCGAGTCGGCGGTCGCGGGACTGCGGCCCTAATGTGCGCTCGGCGACGCTCGGCTCGGCCGGACCGGTCGTATTCGGCGTCGTCGCCGATGCCGGCCGCTTCGACGAGGGCTACCTCGCGCTCTCGCTCGTCATGGTCGTGGTCATACTCCTCACGGTTCGATCGCCCTCGTCGTAGTCGCCACGAGGGGCCGCCGCCGGCACGACAGTATTTTTACAGAGGCGGTCGATGAGCCGATATGGTACTGCCGGAAACCGATACGGGAGTGTACGTCGTTTCCGGTCTCTTCGCACTCGCCGTCTTCGTCGCGGCGATCGCCTTCGTCGTCAGCCGCACGGCGATCGAGCTCACCACGGGAACGGTGCTCACGCTCAGCGCCGGCTTCGTCGGCTTCATCGCGGTGTACTTTATCGCGATGGTGGTCTACCGCGAGATCGACGACAGAGAACAGGTTCGATGAGCGCTCGTTGGGGCTCGATCAAAGCGTCCCCTTCGTACTCGGCGTGTCGCCCCGGCGCTCGTCGATCCGAGTCGCGTCGTCCAGCGATCGCGCCAGCGATTTGAACAGCGCCTCGATCTCGTGGTGGGCGTTCTCGCCGGTCACCTCGACGTGCAGCGTCATCCCGGCGTTGAGCGCCAGCGATTCGGCGAAGTGCCGCGCCATGTCGCTCGTGAACGCGCCGACGGTCGGCTGGGAGAACTCGCCATCGAAGTAAAACCGGGGGCGACCCGAGAGGTCGAGGACGACGCTCGCGACGGCCTCGTCGAGCGGCACCCGACGGTCGGCGTACCTGACGATGCCGCGTTTGTCGCCGGTGGCCTCAGCGATCGCCGCCCCGAGCGTGATGGCGACGTCCTCAACGGTGTGGTGATCGTCGATGTCGAGATCGCCGTCACAACGGACGGTGAGGTCGAAGAGGCCGTGCTTCGCGAACGCCTCGAGCATGTGGTCGAAGAAGCCGACGCCGGTGTCGACCGTGCTGTCGCCATCGCCGTCGAGGTCGATCGTCACCTCGATCTCGGTCTCGGCCGTGTTGCGGGTCCGGGCCGCCGTTCGGTCGGTCATACCACTCTCTTTTCGCGCACGTACATCAGTCATTGGCCTCCGGCGGCGGCGAGATCCGGGCCGACGCTCAGAAAGCGTACGCGAGCATCACTTCGTCGACGAACTCGTCGCCGATCGTGTAGTGCTCCTTTCGGACGCCCTCGGTCTCCCAGCCGCGGGATTCGAGGAAGGCGATCGCCTCGTCGTTGGTGATCGGAACGCTGTTGTACACCTTCCGATAGCCGTTCGCTTCGGCCCACCCCAGCGCGCGATCGACGAGCTTGCCGCCGATGCCGCGTCGCTGGTAGTCGCGGCGGACGCCGACGGTCAACTGCGCCGTGCTCTGGAGTTTGTCGAGCTGCGGCAGATCGAGGTGGACCCAGCCGACGACCTCGCCGTCGACGGTCGCGACGAAGAAGACGCGCGATTCGGCGGCGTTGTGGCGGTTGACGGCGTCCTCGTACAGCAGCTGTTCGGCGATCGACTCGGCGACGATGTAGGTGTCCTCCGCCGTCACGTCACGGATCGTGTCGATGAGCCCGTCGAAGTCGGACTGCCCCGCCGGTCGGATGACGTACTCGAGATCGTCCGTCGAGTACGCCTCGACCGAGCCGACATCGAGGGCGATCTGGAGCGTCCCGCCGTCGTCTTCGAGGTAGCCGCGTTCTTTTAGCTCCGAGAGCGCGTCCTGAAACTCGTCCGGGTCCAGCGACGTCACCTCGCGAACTCGATGGCGGGCCGCCGTGCCGTGGCGCTCGACGTACCGGTAGATCTCCTCGCCGGCCTCGGTCTCGAAGGTCGGCCGCTCGGACGTTTCCATACCGTTCGGAACGGGCGAGGGGGTATTAGATGTTGGCTCCACCCGAAAACTCGCCGACGTACGCGTCGAGGGGCAGCGACGCGACGGGCGGTTCGGCGCGGGCTCTATCGATACTGGCTCGACATGCCCGCCGGTACCGAGACGGACCGACGAGTCGCGCTCACCGCCACGCGTCGAGGGAGCTGTACGACCCCTGTTGGGCCGTGATCCACTCGGTGATCCGTTTGTCGTCGTCGGGGGCGACCGGATGGAGCGTACACTCGTCCACTTTGTCGTCGTACTCGACGATCGTCGCCCGGATCAGCTGTCCCCGTTCGCTCGGTTCACCCGTCGGAATCATCGTAGATTAGGGTGGGGCCTATTTGTTAATAGTAATGAAACTTGTAACTAGTGGGAACAGGTGGGCAGTCACGGCTCCGCTCCGAACGGGGGGGACGGTATGAGATAGCGTGTCTCGGCGGAGTACGGACACCGATGACGACCGATTACGCGTCGGTTAGGAACCAGCTAGTTAACAGACGGACCCGAGGAACCCGACTGGTCGGCGGGGCGTCTCCGGCGGGGCGCGAAGCGTCGTCCCCGTCTCGACCGTCAGGGTTTCATCGCCGAGGCGGATTCGTCCAGGCCGTCGAGCACGTAGTAAACGGGTGGGTTTTCGCCTTGCACTTCCTAAAGCCCTCAACCCGTTTAACCCGATCCGCGATGGCGCGAACCAACGTAACCGAAGACGACGAGGGGAAACGAGTGGTCAACGCGGACGGTGACGAGATCGGCATGGTGACCGAGCTTAAAGCCGGGAAGGCGTACGTCGATCCGGACCCGGGGATCGCGGACAAGATCAGATCCAAGCTCGGCTGGGGAGACGCCGACGAGGACGACTACGTCCTCGAGAGAGGTCGTATCGACACGATAACCGACGATGAAGTTCGACTCGGGGCCGACCTGTAGACGTTCGCGACGGCCGAGGCGGTTCACACCAACTGCATCGCGATCACCAGCGCGGCGAGGAACACGTGTTCGCCGTCGATGACGAACCCGTAAAACAGCGAGCCACGGTCCTGCGTCGCGAAGGGAACGTAGGCCGCGACGTACGCAAGGAAGGCGAGGAGAACGAGGAACCGTCGGGGAACGACGCCGACCGCAACGAGGACGCCGACACAGACGGCGACGAGAGCGGTCACGACGAGGGCACCGAGCCGCGTCTTTCGAGGCCCGAAGGCGATGGGAACCGTCCGAATGTCCTCCGCGCGGTCGCCCTCGATGTCCTTGATGTCGAAGACGGCCGCAGCCACCGTCAACATGACGGTGAAAAACGCCGAGAGGACAGCGATTTGCGTCGTGAGGCCGATTCCGTAGTAGACGGCGACGCCGAGCGGGATGATCCCCCACGAGATTCCGACGATGAGGTTCTTCACGAGGAGGAGCCGTTTCACGCGAAACAGCGAGTACAGCGCCGCGGCGACGGCCGGCAGGACGAGAAACGGCGCTCCGGGGAGGCCGAGGACGAGCGCGCCGCCGATAGCGGCGAGATACAGCGTCACGCCAGCGACGAACAGGGGCCGTCCGTATCGCTCCGTGAAGTCGGCGCGGTTCGGGACGTTCGTCCGGTCCTCGTCGAGGTCCGTGATCCGGTTGAGACTGTAGACGAACAGCGTCGCGGCGAAGACGATAAAGAGCGCGATCGGATCCGGGGGCAACTCCACGAGCAACGTCGTCGAGAGGGCGACGCCCGTCGCCGCGGCCGAGATGAACAGATTGCTGTGGACGAGAAACGCGAGCGCGGCTCCGAGCGGCGCTTTTACCGGCGTTTGGTCGACGATTGAGCCTCGCATCCGAAGGCGGATGCAGTAAGTACGTGGGCGAGTCGGTTGACTCTTTGCGTCGGGGCGAGCGCACGACGCGATCCCGATACCAGGGCGGCTGAGGGAGTCGAAGCGCTGATTACACGCCGGCCCGACGTACGGATGAATGCTGCCGTCCTCCTGGAAGCGAGACATCGCAAGCGGGCTCATCGTCCTCGTCCCCCTCCTTATCACGGCGTACGTCGTCGCCTTCATCTATCAGGCAATCGCCAATCTCCCGTTCCTCGAGACGACGCTCGGCGACCTCCCGGTCGTCGTTCGGGTGCTCATCACGCTCGTGCTGTTCGGACTCCTCATCCTCGCCGTCGGCTATCTGATGCGAACGACCGTCGGCGATATTCTCGAAGCGACGCTCGACGGATTGATGAATTATCTCCCCGGACTCCGAGTGGTCTACAACGCTTCGAAGATGGCGGTCGAAACAGCCGTCAGCGGTCCCGAAGAGCTCCAAACGCCGGTCAAACTCGAAACGTGGAACGGACTTCGGATGACCGCGTTCAAGACCGGGAAGACGACCCAAGACGGGCGCGAGGTGCTCTTTTTGCCGACCGCACCGAACATCACGACCGGGTTCGTCGTCGAGGTCGAATCGGATCGCTACACCGAGATCGACGAGTCCGTCGAAGATTCGCTGACCCGCATTCTGAGCGCCGGCTTCGGAGAGAACAGGGATCGAGGGGTCGACATCGACGTCACGGAGGCGTCGCTGTCGACGATGTCGGAGCGCTCGACGGCCGACGAGGGCTGATCGTCGACGGAACGCGCGTCCGGCGAACCACGCTTTTTATACGACGGCCGATCGCACACGCGGTATGATATTCGAGACGGTCGTGGTGGCGATATGGGCCATGCTACCGGCCTATATCCCGAACAACGTCGCCGTGCTCGCCGGCGGCGGCCGACCGATCGACGGGGGGCGGACACTCGGCGACGGAGCACGGCTCCTTGGCGACGGGAAGACCTGGCGCGGGACGGCGTTCGGGACCGCGGCCGGCGTCGCCGTCGCGCTCGCGCTCAATCGACTGCATCCGTTCGTGAGCGACGTCGTGTTCGCCGATCCGTTTCCGCTCCTCGCCGCGCTCTCGTTGGCGTTCGGAGCGATGGTGGGCGACATCCTCGCCTCGTTTCTGAAACGTCGTACCGGGCGACAGCGCGGCGCGGCGTTTCCAGGCGTGGATCAACTCGATTTCGTCGTCGTGTCACTCCTGCTGACGGCGATCGTCGCGACCGAGTGGTTTCTCGACACGTTCACGCTCCCCGTGCTCGTCGCGGTGGTGGTGTTAACGCCGCTTTTGCACGTCTCGACGAACGCGATCGCGTACGCGTTCGGCCTGAAAGACGAGCCGTGGTGACGGAGGCGATCGACGCCCGTCCGAGGTAGCCAACACGTTTCAGCCCCCAACTGTGACAGTATTTGACAAAACGTATTTCAGGAGGTACGCCGATATACGAGTATGTCGACAGCGACCGAGCGCGGCCGCGCCACCGGGGGGGCTTCGGGAGTCGTCCTCCTCCGCCGGGGGGTCGCGGCGCTCGCCCTCTCTCTCGTGATCAACTGGCTCATCACCTTCGGCGCGATCTCGGCCGCCGTCGCGCCGGAGTTGAACGCGTTGCAGTACGGTTCGGTGACGTTCTTGACGACCGTCGGGGTCGTCGGCGCAACGCTCGTTTACGGCGTTCTCGCACGGGTCTCGTCGAATCCAGACCGGATGTTCACCATCGTCGCCGCCGTCGTCCTCGTGCTGTCGTTGATTCCCGACGTCACCGTCATTCCGAACCAGCCCGGCGGGAACCTCGCCGCTGGCGGGATTCTCGGCGCGATGCACGTCACGACAGCGGTCGTCTGCGTCGTCGTTCTGACCGGCGTCCGCGTTCGGACGGCGACCGACTGAGATGGCCGCGTTCGACGGCTCGACGGACTACGACGTGACCCTCGAGATCCCGGTTTCGATCGGCGGGCTCGAACTTCCCAATCGGCTCTACCGCGCGCCGCTGTTGGAACACGCGGGCGACGACGATCCCGTCGATCGCTTGCTCGACGAACTTGAACCGTGTGCGGAAGCCGGCGTCGGCCTGCTCATGCAGGGCGCGACGCCGATCCGTGGGCGGGAGGGCCGAGCAGCTCCGGGCATGACCGGCTTCGAGGATCCCGATCGGGTCGCCAGCATGTCCCGGCTCACGGACCGGATCGACGCGCACGGAAGCCGGATCTTCGCCCAGCTCGCCCACGGCGGGCTCCGGTCGATGGAGGTCTGGCACGCGGGCTACCGCCGGCGCAATCCCGGACTCAGACAGCGCGTCGTCTCGAAACCGCCGCTCCCACTCAGGCTCGCCGACCGGCTCGGCATCCTCTCGATCGACGCCGACCCGCTGTCGACCGACGAGGTGTACGAACTCGCGGCCGACTTCGGGCGAGCCGCCGACCGCGCCGCGGCCGCCGGCTACCACGGCGTCCACCTCGCCGGAGCGACGATGGGAATCTTCCAGCAGTTCCTCTCGCCGTTTTACAACCGTCGGGACGACGAGTTCGGCGGGGCGCTCGACGATCGGCTTCGATTCTTCGAGGTCGTCCACGAGGAGATCCGCGCGCGGACGGACGTTCCGCTCGTCACCAAGGTCCCCGCCGAAACCGAGACGCCGTGGTTCGTCCGCGAGTCGATCGACGCCGAGGAGGCGATCGAGGCCTGCCGACGCCTCGCCGAGATCGGCTACGACGCCGTCGTTCCTGTGGGATCGTCGCCGTTTTGGGATCACGCGATCATCCGCGGTGAGTTCGGCTCGCGGGGGTTCGACGATCGGGTTTCGCGGGGGTTCGAGGCCGCGTTCGGCGGACCGTGGCGTCGCCGGCTCGTCGAACTCGCCGCGCGGATCGACGCCGCGACGACCCCCTTCGAGGCCGCCTGGAACGCCGATCTCTGCCGGCGGGTTCGCGCAGTCGTCGACGTGCCGGTCCTCTGCGTCGGGGGGATCAGGGGCCGATCCGAAGCGGATCGGCTGCTCGGGGACGCCTGCTCGATGGTCGGCATGGCGAGGCCGTTTTACGCCGAACCGCGACTGGCAGCGAGACTGCTCGCCGAGTCCGACGCGACGGCCGTCTGTGAGAGCTGCAACAACTGCGTGCCGCCGCAAGCCGTCGGCGAACCGGGCGTCTGTCGGACGCCGGCAGTCTTGAAACAGCGAGGGGAGTTCGAGAAACGCGGCGCATACGAGCGAGAGGGCGGGAACCGACGGCGCGATTCGGACGGACCAAAGCTATAATCGGACGGCCGATAACCGCGGCATATGGACCCCGACGCCCTCCAAGCGGAAGTCGACGAGTGGGTTCGAGACGGTATCATCACCGAAGAACAGGCCGAGGCGATCCTCGCTCGCTACGACGACGGTGACGACGCGGGACGGTCACGGACGGTGCTCGCGCTGTCGGTCGTCGGGTCGGCGCTCGTCCTCGTCGGCGTGACGCTGTTTCTCGCGACCAACTGGGACGACCTCCCGATGGCCGGACAGATCGCCGTCCTGCTCGCGGGACCGGGGCTCGCCTACGCCGCGGGCGCGACCGCGTACCGGCGATCCGTGCCGCGCGCCGGGCTGGCGTTGACGCTCCTCGGAGCGGCGTTGGCCGGACCGTCGCTGTTCTTGCTCGCCGATCTCGCGGCGGTGACGATCGACTCGGTGTGGATCCTGTTCGCGTGGACGGCGATCGCGCTGCCGACGGGCCACGCGATCGGGTCGCGCGTCGGGACCGGGTTCGGCCTGCTCGTGCTCGCGGCCGTCGTCCTCGATCTCGCCTCGCCCAGCGATCCGCCCGTCCCGGCCGCGCTGTTGGGCGTGGCGCTGTTCTGTGTCGCGGTCGCGAGGACAGCGCGCGTCAGGTGGACCTACCGGGTCGTCGGCGCGGCGTTCGTCCTCACGGGGACGATCGCGCTGACGAGGCTCGACGGCCGGTTCGAGTGGTTCGAACTCGAGGCGTCGGCGACGCTCGCGGCGCTCGCGCTCGGGGCGATTGCGGGCGTCGTGATTGCGTGGTGGCGAGCGGAACGAGCCGAAGCGGCGTGGGCGACGGCGGCGACGGTCGCAGTCGCGGTCGGGACGGTGGCGGCGGTGCTCGCACCCGAGCCGATCCCGAACGCGGCCGCTCTGGCTGTCGTTCACCTGACGGCGCTGGCCGCGGTCGCCGCGACCGGGTACTACGGCTACCGGACGAGCTCGCGGGCGTTCGTCGACGTGGCCGCCGTCGGCGCACTGGTCCAAACGCTGTCGTTCGTGGCGGCGACCGTCGTCGATGCGCTGTCGGGGTCGATCGCGCTCGTCGTCGCCGGGACGATCCTCATCGTCGCGGGCGTCGCGCTCGAACGGGGGCGGCGGTCGGTGCTCGCGACGTTCGGGCGGTGATCACTCCTCGTCGTACTCGAGGAGGTCGCGCGTCTTCTCTTCGGAGGTCGCCTCGCGCGCCTCGGCTTCGGCCTCGCTGTCGGCCGCCTGCTGTTGGAGCCGCTCGATGCGTGGGACGTCCGTGACGCCCGAGAGGACGACCAACACGGCCACGCGGTCCTCGTCTGCGAGCGGATAGTCGCCGGCGCGGACCGCTCGACACTCGGTCGTCTCCTCGAGCCACCGCCGGGCGGCGTCGATCCCCTTGCGGTTGAGCGCGTCGGGCGGTCCGGAGACGATCACGAGCGCTCTGGACGTGCTCGATCGCTCGCAGGGCAGGGTGAGCTGGCCGAGCGTCGCCCGCCGCGTGAGCGAGGTGATCCGATTCGTCGCGTCGCCCGACGAGGCGAACTCCGGCTCGTCGTCCCCGCCCAGAAACCGGCTGAGCAGCCCGCCGCCACCCCCGCGCTCCGCTTGGGGGAGCTGCTCGGAGGCGTACCCGATGCTCGTGAGCCCACGCTCGCCGAGGGTGTTGATGATCTCCGAGGAGTCGACGACGCTCTCGGCCACGTCGTCGCCGAGAGCGTCGATCTCGCCGGCCGAAAAGAGGGTGCCGAACCGGGTGGCGATCTCTTGATTGATGTCCGCGTAGCCGCCCGACAGCGTCTCGCCGGCGCTCTTCGCGGCTCCGTTGTCGAAAAGCAAGACGTTGTTCGTGGCGGCGACGAAACGCTGCAGGGAATCGGCGGCGTTTCGGCTGTAGATGCCGCCCTCGTCTTCGGAGGGGAGGATACCGAGCCCGTAGACCGGTTCCGCGTAGATCTCGCCGAGACGTTCGGCGACGATTGGCGCGCCGCCGCTGCCGGTTCCGCCGCCGAGTCCCGCGATGACCAGAAACGCGTCGGTGTGGCTCGTGGTGGCTCGTCCGACGGCGCTTTCGATCTCGCTGAGTTCCTCGCGAACGCACCGTTCGCCGACCTCGGGATCGGTGCCGGTTCCGTGGCCGTTGACGATCGCGCTCCCGACGAGCAACCGGTCGCGCTCGGGGACGTGCGCAAGCCCGTCGAGGTCCGTGGTTGCGGAGTTGACGGCGACTGCGTGGCCGACGAACCCGGTGTTCCGGGTCGCGTCGTATTCGAGGAGCCGATCGAGGATCTTGCCGCCCGCCTGCCCGACGCCGACGATGGCGAGTTTCATCGCGTACCCCCCCGACCGTCCGGTCGGGGCTCGACATCGAACGGTTCCGTCGCGGTTCGACCTGCAATGGAGGGCAACATGTTAAACAAGACCGACGGCGTAATATTCAATCTTCGGGTGAGTGAAACGAGCGCTAGTCGAGATCGAGGTCGCTCTCGCCGACGAGGACCCGATAGCTCGCGAGCGTGCCGGCCATCGACGGCGCTTCGTCGTCGTCTTTCCGCTGGGTTCCGTAGTCCATCCACCGACCCCGCGAGTAGCTGTACATCTCGAAGGCCTCGTCGGTTTCGACGACGAGATCGACGACGGGATCCTCGGGCGCGTCCGGCGGAACGGTCGCGGACCGGACAGCGCTGTCGGCGTCCATCACCCAGACCGCGCGGCCGTTCTCGCCGAGACGGTCCGCAGCCTCGTCCTCCGAGAGCGGTCTGTCGGGCCACCCTTCTGCGGGTTTCGGTTGCTCCATACCGGCTGGAGGGTCGCCGCGGGGAAAGTCGCTTCGGCGCGGGAGGGTTTATTTTTCTGGCGGGTGAAATCGGACGCATGTCGCCCCTCCAATTCGGTGTACCGGGTGGTCCCGAGCTGTTGATCCTCCTGCTCATCTTCGCGCTCCTCGTCGTGTTGCCGTTCGTGCTCGCGTACTGGACGTACAAGGACGCCGAGGGGCGAGGTGACGACAACGCCGCCCTGTGGGCGCTGGCGGTCGGCGGGCTGACGGTCACTACGTTCTTCGGCGGCTTCGTCGCCCTCGCGGTGTACATCTGGCAGCGGGAGTGAGAGCCACTTATAGATATCCCGACGAACGCTGTCAGATAGATTGCGAGGAGGAGTTTATCAACCACCCGCGATCGTTTATAAACTATTTATAAACCACCGCGCCGAAAATCGCCGTTCGAATCCGAGTGCAGTATATAAATACCGAGCGCTCCTCCCCCCACGCGATTATTTAAATACGTCGCGAGCCGACCGCTCACAGATCGTCGTAGCTCATCCCCATCGACGCCAGGAAGGAGCCGACGATCCCGTGTCCGATCAGTCCGAGTCCGGCGACGACGGCGGCGGCCCCGAGGCCGGCGCGGCGGTTTTCGCGACCCACGATCAGCAGGCCGACGAGCAACAGGACGGCTCCCGCGATGCCCGTGTCACCGAGCGTCTCGCGCAGTTCGGCGGTGTCCATGCGCGGTGATTTCGGGACGGGGCGATTAAATCCGGTGAAACGATTCGACGTGCTCAGAACTCGTCGCAGACCGGGATGCCAACCGTCTCGTAGTCGTCCATCGAGGCGATGACTTCGGGGACCTCCTCGAGCGAGACGGTCTTCGAGACGATCTTGCCGGGATCGATCTTCCCCTGCTCCATCATCGAGAAGATCTCCTCGTACTCGTGGGGCGGCATGCCGAACGAGCCGACGAACTCCCGCTCGTCCATGACGATCGAGTCAACGGGGAGCGACACCTCGCCCTCCTCCTCGCTCGTCGTGAGCCCGATCTGGAGGTTCTGGCCGCCCTTGCACAGAGACTTGACGGAGTTTCGACACGTCTCGGCGACGCCCAGCGCGTCGACGCTGACCTGCGCGCCGCGGCGACCGGGCGTCTCCTTTTTTATGGCGACGGGCACGTCGTCGACCTCGCGCACGTCGACCGTCGCGTCCGCGCCGAGTTCGACGGCCTTCTCGAGTTTGTCCGTCGACAGATCGACGGCGACGACGTTCGCGCCGAGGGCGTCCGCGATGTGGACCGCCGAGAGGCCGACGCCACCGCAGCCGTGGACGGCGACCCAATCGCCGGGCGTGACGTCGACGCGGTGGACGAGCCCGTGGAAGGCGGTCGCGAATCGGCAGCCGAGGCCGGCGACGTCGACCGGATCGACGCCGTCGGGGAGTTTGACCGCGTTGTGGTCGGCGTTCCGAACGGGGAACTCCTCGGCGAACGCGCCCTGCTGGAACGGGACGAATCCGAGGGGGACGACGCGCTCGCAGATGTTCGCTCTGCCCTGTTTGCAGTACCGGCAGGTGCCGTCGCTGAGGTTGAACGGCACGCAGACCCGGTCGCCGACCGCGAGCGTCTCGACGTCCTCGCCGACGGATGTGACGGTCCCGACGGGTTCGTGGCCGAAGACGAGCCCCGGCGTCGGCGCGACGCCGACCCAGTCCCAGTCGCCCTGCCAGGCGTGCCAGTCGGAGCGGCAGATGCCGCAGGCCTCCGTCTCGACGACGACCTCGTCGGGGCCCGGTTCGGGACGTTCGATCTCCTGTACCGCCATCGGTTCGCCGACCTCCTCAAAGACGACCGCGCGCATCGACATGATACCGGGACACACTCGACCGACCGGTATAACGCTTGCCACACCGCAGCCGTGCCGTGTGTCGCTTTCGGGCGGCCGAGCGGCCGCGTACCCCACCTAGCGGGGCGATAAAGGATTAAAAGGCCAGCTATCCAACCGACGAGTATGAGCGACAACGAGGGACGAAAGAACCTCCGAATGCCCGAGGGCGACGAGGTGTTCGCCGTCGTCACGAACATGCTCGGTGCGAACCGGGTGAAGGTCAGGTGTATGGACGGCACTGAGCGGACCGCGCGGATTCCGGGTCGGATGCAAAAGCGCATCTGGATCCGCGAGGACGATGTCGTCCTCGTCGAACCGTGGGACTGGCAGGACGAGAAAGCCGACGTCGTCTGGCGATACGAGAAACAGGAAGCCGACCAACTCCGCCAGGAAGGCCACATCACGGGCTAGCGCCGCGCGGTTTGGCCGGCGGCTCGATTCCGCGCCGTTTTTGCCCCCGACGGGTGAGAGTCCGGTATGGTCAACCGGGAACTCATCGACGCGCTCCGCGACGCCGAGGCGGTGAAGTTCGGCGATTTCGAGCTCTCACACGGCGGGACGTCCGATTACTACGTCGACAAGTACGTCTTCGAGACGGATCCGCGCTGTCTGCGGCTCATCGCCGCGGCCTTCGCCGACCGGATCGGTGACGAGCGACTCGCCGGCGTCGCACTGGGTGCGGTGCCGCTGGTGGCGGCGACGGCCGTCGAGACGGATCGCCCCTACGTCATCGTCAGAAAGCAGGCCAAGGAGTATGGCACGGGCAACCGAATCGAGGGCGAGTTCGAGGCCGGTGAGGAGGTCGCCGTCCTCGAGGACATCGCCACGACGGGTCAAAGCGCCATCGACGCCGTCGAGGCGCTCCGGGATGCGGGCGCGGTCGTCGAGCGCGTGCTCGTCGTCGTCGACCGCGAGGAGGGCGCTCGCGAGAACCTCGCCGAACGCGACATCGAACTGGAGTCGCTGTTGACGGCGACGGAACTGCTGGCCGATCGAGACCGATAGATACACAATTTAGTGCTTATCCAGTCGTCGATCGACACCAAAGTATTCAAGCACGTGCGGTAACCCACTGGAACGTATGAACCGTTCGGAGAAGGCGGCCCTCCAGTTGCGCGCGGTCGACGTGTTGCGGACGCTGAAGGAGACGCACACCTACGAGGAACTCGCCGCCGAGACGGGCCTGCCGGCGGGCGATCTGAATCGCTACGTGAACGGGCACGTCCTGCCGGGCGAGCGTCGCGCCCGCGAGATCGTCGCCGACGTCGGGGCCGAGCTCCTGATGGACGAACTCGACGCCCGCATCGTCGTCGACGAGGAGGGGTACGTCGACAACTCCCGGCTGGTCTTCGATCAGGCGCTGTTGTCGCTCGTCCCGCCCGTCGCCGCCGAGCTGCTGGCCATCGAACCACCGGACATCGTGTTGACGGCGGCGACCGACGGGATCACGCTGGCGGCAGCGATGGCCAGACACTTCGGCGCACGATGCGCCTACGCGAAGAAGTCGAGAGAGACGGCCGTCGATGAGTTCATCGAGGTTCGACAGCGTCTCTCCTCGGGTATCGAGATCGACTACTACCTGCCGGCGAACGCGATCTCAGCGGGCGATTCCGTGTTGGTCGTCGACGACCTGATCCGATCGGGGGAGACCCAAGAACTCCTCCTCGAGATCGCCGCCGCGGCCGACGCTGAGGTAGGCGGCGTGTTCGCGCTCATCGCGGTCGGCGACGAGGGAATCGAACGCGCGCGCTCGCGCACCGACGCGCCGGTCGACGCACTCGTCAAACTCGGATAGCACCACGGCATCCACGAACGTGTATATTTTTACGCTCGTCTGACGAAAACTTTTATATCCGCCTCCGACGGTGTGCTCAAACGTGAAATATGGGCGTAGCTGACTCACTGGCTGACTACTTCGACTTCGAGGCGTGCGACACGGACTTCCGAACGGAGACGCTAGCCGGCGCGACGACGTTCCTCGCGATGGCGTACATCATCGTCGTCAATCCGGTGATCCTCACGCCGGCGATCATGACGGATCCGCCGGCGGGGATGGGCGAGGCGCAGGTGCTCCAGATGCTCGCGGTCGTGACGATCCTCGCCTCCGTGGCCGGGATCGCCGTGATGGCGCTGTACGCGAAGCGGCCGTTCGGGCTCGCCCCAGGGATGGGGCTCAACGCCTTCTTCGCGTTCACCGTCGTCCTCGGGCTGGGCGTCCCCTGGCAGGTCGCGCTGGCCGCCGTGTTCGTCGAGGGGATACTGTTCATCATCCTGAGCGCCGTCGGCGCGCGCCGCTACGTCATCGAGCTGTTTCCCGAGCCGGTCAAGTTCGCGGTCGGTGCCGGTATCGGTGTGTTCTTGCTGTTTCTCGGACTGCAGGAGATGGGCGTCATCGTCGAGTACCCGGACGGGACGCTCGTCCAGTTGGGTAACTTCTTCCTCGATCCGACGGCGATCGTCGCCGTCGCCGGCCTCGCATTGACTCTGTTCCTGTACGCCCGCGGCGTCACGGGGTCGATCGTCATCGGGATCCTCTCGACGGCGGTCGTTGGCTGGCTCATCGCGCTGTTCGTGCCCGGCCAGCAGACGACCTTCGCGCCGCCGAACACCGTCGGCGTCATTCAGGACGTCGGCTTCGTGGCGTTCCTCACGGACGTGCAGTACAACTTCCTCCCGCTCGTCGAGGGGTTCGTCCAGGGGCTCGGCCAGATCGCCGACGAACCGCTCGTCTTTTTGCTCGTCGTGTTCACTTTCTTCGTCGTCGACTTCTTCGACACCGCCGGGACGCTGATCGGCGTCTCCGGCATCGCGGGGTTTCTCGACGAGGACGGCGACCTCCCGGAGATGGACAAACCGCTCATGGCCGACGCGATCGGGACGACCGTCGGCGCGATGATGGGCACCTCGACGGTGACGACGTACATCGAGTCGTCGACTGGTGTCGAGGAGGGCGGCCGGACCGGCTTCACCGCGCTCGTCGTCGGACTCCTCTTTCTCCTCTCGCTCGCCGTGGTGCCGCTCATCAGCCTACTCCCGCTGTATGCGACCTACATCGCACTCGTCATCGTCGGGATCATCATGCTGCAGGGAGTCGCCGACGTCAATTGGAACGATCCGGCCTGGGCCATCCCGGCCGCGCTCACCATCACCGTGATGCCGCTGACGGCCTCGATCGCGAACGGGCTCGCCGCCGGGATCCTCAGCTACCCGCTGGTCAACGTCGCGGTCGGCCGGGGTCGGGAGGTCACGCCCGGCCAGTGGCTGTTGGCGCTCGCGCTCGTCGGCTACTACGTCCTCTTTTTCCTCGCGGACGGCGGGTTCGTCGCGTTCTGACGCCGAGCAGTTTTCCGATTCGTCACGTCGGGTCGTACGCGTGCAGTTCGAGCGTCTCTCGGTCGACCGCGTCCAGCACGGACTCGTTCGTCGCCTCGAGGACGACCGACGGAACCGTGGTTTCTGCGAGTCGCTGCCCACGCGTGGCCTCGAGCGCTTCGAGCCACCGCCCGAGACAGAGACACCACCGATCGCCCGGATCGAGGCCCGGGAACTGCAGTTCGGGCCGCGGCGTGATGAGATCGTTCCCCCGCGTCCGGCTGAACTGGAGGAACTCCTCCGTCAGCACCGCACAGAGTTCGTGTCGTCCCCGGTCATCGGGGTGAGTGCCACAGCAGCCATCGCGTTCGAAGCCGGTGAGCGGATCGGTACTACAGGGTTTCAGTTCCTCGCCGAGGACGTTCCGTTCGGGCATACGCTTCAGAGGGATCGAGAGGGCAAAAGTCCCGGCGTCCGGCAGACACCGAGGCTTCTTTTCGACGACGCCCGTACCACCACACATGAAAATCGGCGTCATCTCCGATACGCACGACAACGTGGCGGCGACGGCGGCCGCGATGGATCGCTTCGAGCGCGAGGGGGTCGAGACGGTGTGCCACTGCGGTGACTTCATCGCGCCGCCGCTCGTCCCGTTTCTCGACCGCGAGGGGCTCGAGGTCCACGCCGTCCGCGGCAACAACGACGGCGAGCGCGAGGGCCTCGTCGACGCCTTCGACGCCCTCGACGGCGGGACGCTCCACGGCCGGTTCGCGGAGTTGACGTTCGATGGGCGATCGTTCGCGATCCTCCACGGCGAGCAGAAGCCGGTGATCGAGGCGCTCGCGGCGACCGGGGAGTACGACTACGTCTGTCACGGCCACTGGCACGTCCGCGAACAGCGGGCGGTCGGCGATACGATCGTCGTCAATCCGGGCGCGCACTTTCCGACCGTGCCCGAGGACAGCCGCACGGTCGCGGTGATCGAGACGGACGGGGACACGGTCGTCTTCCACGAGATCGACGGCGAATGACGGTCCGCGTTCGGGAGGCGGCCGACGACGACGTGGGTGCTATACTCGATGTGGCCGAGGCCGCGTGGTACGCCGCCTACGGCGGGGCGCTCGACCCCTCGACGATCGCGGCGGCCCTGGTGGAGTACTACGACCCCGAACTCATCGAGGCGGGGATCGACCACGACGCGATCGCGTTCTACGTCGCCGAAGTCGACGGGGCGGTCGTCGGGTTCGCGAGCGCCGAACAGACGTGGGCCGACGAGGTCGAACTCCACACGCTGTACGTCCACCCGGACCGCTGGGGCGAGGGGATCGGCTCGGCGCTCCTCGATCGGGTCACCGAGTGGGCCCGTGAGGCGGGCGTCGACCGGATCACCTGCGGCGTCCTCGGCGACAACGCGATCGGGATCGGCTTCTTCGAGGCGGTCGGATTCCGGCGGGGGCGGCGGGCGGACGCCGAGATCGTCGGGGCGACCCACGAGGAGTACGAGTACGAGTACGACCTCCGGGAAACGTAGGCTGCCGCCTGCCGAAGGCCTTAGCCGCCGCCGGACGAACGGATCGTATGCAGTTGTTTTGGCACCGCCGGGACCTGAGAACGCGCGACAACGCCGGGCTCGCGGCCGCCGCGCGGGCGGGAACGGTCGTTCCGGTGTTCGTGTACGACAGCGGCCTCCTGAAGACGATGGGGGCCAGACAGCGGGCGTTGTACCTCCGACACGTCAAGGCGCTCGAACGCCGCTACCGCGAACTCGACAGCGACCTCCTCGTCCGGGCGGGCGACCCCGACGAGGTCCTCGTCGACCTCGCGGCGGAGTACGACGTTGACACCGTCTTCTACAACACGCACTACCGCGCGGCGCGGCGGAACCGACAGCGGGCCGTCGAGGACGCGCTCGGGGCCGAGGGCGTTAGGACCGACGTGCGGACGGACCTCGTGTTGGTCGGCCCCGAGGAACTAGAGCGGTCCTACCCGAACCACAGCCAGTTCCACGGCGACTGGGAGGCGGTCCCGAAGCGGGGGCCGTACGCCGAACCCGACGCCGAGGCCCTCGCGGCGGTCAGCGACGGGAAGACGGTCCCGGAGCCGGAAGTCGAAGTCGAGTTGCCGGCGGCCGGCTACCGCGGCGCCCGCGACCGCCTCGATACGTTCGTCGACCACGGGATCACCTCGTACAACGACACCCGGGACGACCTGCGGGCGGCCGTCGAGGAGCCGACCCACGCCGTCTCGCGACTGTCGCCGTACCTCGCGACCGGGGCCATCGGGATCCGGGAGGTGTGGGCGACCGCGAGCGACGTCTACGATGCCGTCCACGGCAGCGAGCGCCGGAACGTCGACAAGTACAGATACGAACTGTCCTGGCGCGAGCAGATGTATCACCTGCTGTACTACAACCCGGATCTCGCGGTGTCGAACTACAAGTCGTTCCCGAACGACATCGAGTGGCGCGACGACGACGCGGCCTTCGAGGCGTGGACCCGCGGCGAGACCGGGTACCCGCTCGTCGACGCCGGCATGCGGCAACTGAACCGGGAGGGGTACGTCCACAACCGCCCGCGGCAGGTCGTGGCGAGCTTTCTGACGAAACACCTCCAGATCGACTGGCGCCGCGGCGCGCGGTACTTCACGAACCAGTTGCTCGATCACGACTATGCTTCGAACCACGGTGGGTGGCAGTGGGTCGCCTCCACCGGCACCGACTCCGTCGACGTGCGGATCTTCGACCCCGTGAGCCAGGCGAGCAAGTACGACGAGGGGGCGACGTACATCCGCGAGTACGTCCCGGAACTCGAGGGGGTGCCGACGCGGAAAGTGATCGAGTGGCCGACGCTCGCTCGGGAGGAACGGGCGTCGTTAGCCCCCGAGTACGCCGACCCGATCGTCGACCGCAACGAGGGGTACGAGCGGGCACAGCGGGTCTTCGAGCACGCGCTCGGGAAACGGTGAACCACGTGCCGAACGACGCGCTCGACGCGATCGACGCCTTCGGCGAGGGGATCCTCTACGGGGCGCCGCCGCCGGTTCGCGAGCGCCTCCGGTCGGATCTCCGGCTCCGGATATCAGCCCCTGACGGCGGCCGGAGCGCGCCGTGTCAGTTCGAGACCGAGCACGCACGGACGCCGGCCACGCTTCGGGAGCGCGGGTCGTTCGTCCGGACGATCGTCGACGGGGTCGACGACCGGTTGGCGGCGTGGGGGATCGAGACGCCGGAGGCCTATCGGTACGGAGCGACCGTCGACGGGACGCACCGCTACGACGGGACCCTCGAGTGGTAGCGGCACCGAAGCGTATCCTTAAAAGTCCGCGTCACGAAACGTGGGTATGAAACACGTCACGGTACCGAAAGACCGGATCGGTGTGCTGATCGGTGCGGGGGGTGAGACGATGCGCGAGATCGAGGCCCGCGCGGAGGTTCGCCTCGACATCGACTCCGAGACGGGTTCGGTCCGCGTCGAATCCGTCGGCGACCCGATCGTCGCGATGAACGGTCCCGACATCGTCAAGGCGATCGGCCGCGGATTCCCCCCCGAGGATGCCCTCCGACTGCTCGAAGACGACATGCAGATGTTCGACCTCATCGACATCGAGGCCGCGACACGAAACAAGAAGGATCTCCGTCGGAAGAAGGGGCGGCTTATTGGCGAAAACGGCCGGACTCGCGAGCTGATGGCCGAACTCAGCGGCGCGGAGGTCGTCATCTACGGGACGACGCTCGGGACCATCGGCTCGCCCGAACAGGTCGACGCGGTCCGCAGCGCCGCGGAGATGATCCTCGACGGCGCGCCGCACGGCGCGGTCTACTCGTTCCTCGAGCGCCGCCACAACGAGATGCGATCGAACGACATCCAGTACCACCAGTTTTCGGACGGATCGCGGTCGGCCTGAGCGGGGTCGATCGTCGCGACGGGCTACCGTTTTGCGGAATCAGCCGCTAGAGAAACGGAAAGCCGCCGTAGCGGAGATAGATATCATCAAGGCGGAACTACATGGGAGCAGACGCCATCGATCGGGACGCGATACCGGAAACGGGGCTGGCGCAAAAACCGTCCGACGACGACGGAGTTTGCGAACCAGCAAAACAGCATATAAAAGCGTTTTGTGAAAGGCATTACCACGACCATTCGGGGCACGTCGGGCGGTTTCGTCCCCACCGTTTCAGCAAGATTTATATAGAACCACAGACAATCATTCGGACGACTATGGCACAACAGATGGGCAACCAGCCGATGATCGTCCTTTCCGAGGAGAGCCAGCGAACCTCCGGACGGGACGCACAGTCGATGAACATCACCGCGGGGAAAGCGGTCGCTGAGTCCGTACGCACTACGCTCGGCCCCAAGGGGATGGACAAGATGCTCGTCGACTCGACGGGGAACGTCGTCGTCACGAACGACGGCGTCACCATCCTCAGCGAGATGGACATCGAACACCCCGCAGCCAACATGATCGTCGAGGTCGCCGAGACCCAAGAGGAAGAGGTCGGTGACGGCACGACGACATCGGTCGTCGTCGCCGGTGAACTGCTCTCGCAGGCCGAAGACCTCCTCGAGCAGGACATCCACGCGACGGTCCTCGCACAGGGGTACCGCCAGGCCGCCGCCGAGGCCAAGGAGATCCTTGAAGAGATCGCGATCGACGTCGATGCGGACGACACCGAGGTCCTCGAAGCCATCGCCGCGACGGCGATGACCGGCAAGGGCGCGGAGAACTCGAAGGACCTGCTCTCCGGCCTCGTCGTCGACGCGGTCCGCGCGGTCGCGGACGACGACGAGATCGACACGGACAACATCAAAGTCGAGAAGGTCGTCGGCGGCGCGGTCGACGAGTCCGAACTCGTCGAGGGCGTTATCGTCGGCAAGGAGCGCGTGCACGACAACATGCCCGCCCTGGTCGAGGACGCGAACATCGCCCTGATCGACACGCCGATCGAGGTCAAAGAGACCGAGATCGACGCCGAGGTCAACGTCACCGATCCCGACCAGCTCGAACAGTTCCTCGAGCAAGAGGAGAAACAGCTCCGCGAGATGGTCGACACACTCGCCGACGTCGGCGCGGACGTCGTCTTCTGCCAGAAGGGCATCGACGATATGGCCCAACACTACCTCGCCCAGGAGGGCATCCTCGCGGTCCGCCGCGCGAAGAAGTCCGACATGAAGGCGCTGGCCCGCTCGACGGGCGGCCGCGTCGTCTCGAACATCGACGACATCACCGAGGACGACCTCGGCTTCGCCGGCTCCGTCGGCCAGAAACCGATCGCCGGCGACGAGAAGATCTTCGTCGAGGACGTCGAGCAGGCCCGCGCGGTCACGCTCATCCTCCGCGGCGGCACCGAACACGTCGTCGACGAGGTCGAGCGCGCGGTCGAGGACTCCCTCGGCGTCGTTCGCACCACGCTTCAGGACGGACAGGTGCTCCCCGGCGGCGGCGCGCCCGAGATCGCGCTGGCGCTCGGTCTGCGTGACTTCGCCGACTCCGTCGAGGGGCGCGAACAGCTCGCCATCGAGGCGTTCGCCGACGCCGTCGACGTGATCCCGCGCACGCTCGCGGAGAACGCCGGCCTCGATCCGATCGACTCGCTCGTCGAGCTCCGCAGCCAGCACACCAAAGACAGCAGCTTCGGCCTCGACGCGTACACGGGCGACGTCATCGACATGGAGTCCGAGGGTGTCGTCGAGCCGCTCCGCGTGAAGACGCAGGCCATCGAGGCGGCCACCGAGGCGGCCGTGATGATCCTCCGCATCGACGACGTCATCGCCGCGGGCGACCTGAAGGGCGGTGCCAGCGACGACGACGACGGCGAGGACATGCCTGCCGGTGGCGCCGGCGGTATGGGCGGCGGCATGGGCGGCATGGGCGGTATGGGCGGCGGCATGGGCGGCATGATGTAACCCGCGACAGCGCGCACCATCCATCCCGACCGACCATCCGAATCGCCGCTCGACCGACGAACATTCTCGATTTTTCGACGAAGCCGATAGCGACGGGCGCGCGATCCGCAACGCCGCGCCGACGCGAGTCGCTACGACGCGGACCGCGAGCCGACGAACAGCGCGACGTACGCGACGACCGCGACTGCGAAGCCCGCACCAACGATCAGATCGGTCGACAGGACACTTCGCCCGACGTTCACGTAGCGAAGCCCGAGCAGTGCGATGACAGTGAGGCCAAAGGCGGCGTATGCGCTCACGAATCGGCGAACCCCGGCGCTCAAGACGCTCATCGAGACGCCCACGCCGATCAGCACGACGACACCGGCGAGGAGTCCGATCGGGAGCGCGACGATCGCCGAGAACTCGAAGTCGAGGAGTTCGATGACCGCGACGGTGACGAGAAGAAACGTCGCGATCCCCGCACCGATCGCCGCGAGAAGTGTTCGTCCGTTCATACCGGCGATAGCGCGACGCGTCGGATAAGTACCCGGCGGCTACCGGACCGGTCGTCGAGCGCTCACCGGACGGCGGCCGTCGCCTCGCGCATGATTTCGAGCGCCTCCTGCAGCGTCTCGATATCGACTGCGTAGGAGATGCGGGCGTGGCCCGCCCCGCGCTTGCCGAACGCTTCGCCGGGGACGACGACGACCCCGCGGTCGATGGCCTCGTCGACCCAGCCGTCCGGCACCCGCGGCATCGCGTAGAACGCCCCTTGCGGCGTCGGCACGTCGAGACTCATCCCTTCGAGACCGTCGAGCAACACGTCGCGGCGCTCCTCGAAGGCCGCGCGCATCTCGTCGACGCGGTCCTGCGGCCCCGACAGGGCGGCCTCGGCGGCGTACTGGGCGGGCGCGGACGCGCAGGCCTGAGCGTACTGGTGGACCCTGAGCATCCGCTCGGTTCGTTCGTGGGAGGCGGCCACCCAGCCGAGACGCCAGCCGGTCATCGAGTACGCCTTCGAGCAGGCGTTGACGACGACGACGTTCTCCCAGTCGGTGAAATCGGCCGGCGAGTGGTGGTCGCCGTCGAAGACGAACGGTTCGTACACCTCGTCGGAGAGACAGACCACGTCGTGCTCGTCGGCAATCTGGGCGAAGGCGCGCATATCAGCCTCGCTTTGGACCGCACCCGTCGGATTGGCCGGGCTGTTGACGACGAACATCGCGGTGTCGTCGGTGATCGCAGCCTCGACGGCCTCGGGAGCCATCGTGAGGTCCTCACGCAACTCGACCGGCTTCGGCGTCCCGCCGGCCAGATGCGTCAACGCCTCGTAGGAGACGAAGCCCGGATCGGGGAAGATGACCTCCTCGCCGGCATCGACGTGGGCCTCGATGGCGATGTGCAGCGCCTCGCTGCCGCCCGCCGTGGCGATGACGTTCGCGGGGTCGACCGAGAAGTCGTTGTCCCGGTCGTGCTTGGCCGCGATGGCCTCCCGGAGCGCTTCGGTCCCCTTGTTCGACGTGTACGCGTCGGTCTCCCCGGATTCGATCGCCTCGATCGCCGCGTTTCGCGCGTTCTCGGGCGTCGGGAAGTCGGGCTGTCCCAAGCCGAGGTTGATCGCGTCCTCGCCGGCCGCTTCGAACACTTCGCGGATGCCGCTGATCGAGATCCGCTCGACGCGGGCTGAAAAACCACTCATGCGAGAGGGGGCGTCCGGCGACGCAATAATTCTGCCGTGTCGATCGGCGGCCGTCCGTTCGAAGTATCAGTTATTTTTGCCGACACACACTACGATCGGATTTCAGCTGAGGGAAACAAATAAGAATATCTGACGCCCAGATCGGCCGAATACGCACATCAGCGGCGTCCCATGTCGAGTCAAACGCTACCGCGACCTGTCCGGGCATAAGTACTCGAGTCGTAGAGTGGCCAATGACGGACGGCAGATTCTCTCGACGTGCGTATCTCGGCGGAGCCGGCGCGGCCATAGCAGGCGGGCTAGCCGGCTGTCTCAGCGGCGGGCTCGGGATCGGCAGCGGCAACGGCGGCTCGTTGGACGAGCTTACGGTCGCCTATATGCCGATCTACCCGGATCTGCAGTATTTCGTCATGGACGGCGAGGGCTACTTCGACAGGATCGACGCCACAATTGACGGCAGGGAGTTCACCGATGGCCCGGCGATCATCCAGGCATACGGTGGCGGTGAGATCGATATCGCGATGTTCGGGATTGTCCCGGCTATGATCGTCATCGACCGGGGCATCCCGGCGATGGTGACCGCCGCGAACATCGTCGAACCGATGGGAATCATGGCCGACGAGGCGTTCCAAGAGCTGTGGGCCGAACACGGCGCCGATGCGTTCGGCATCTGGGAGGACGAACGCGGCGAACCGTTCCGGTTCGGCACGTTCCCGCAGGGATCCGTGCCGGACGTCCTCCTGCGATACTGGCTGGGAGAGATCGGCGTCGATCCCGAGTCCGACGTCGAAATCATCGAGATCAACGGGGCGAACGCCGTCTGGCAAGCGATCGCCAGCGCCGAGATCGACGGCACGTCGATCATGGAACCCGTGCCGACGATCGCCGAGGAGGAGGAGTCGTCGGTGACGATGTTCCTGCCGGCGAGTGAGATCATGCCCGGCCAGCCTGCAGCCGTGACCCTCATGAGCGACGAAGTGCGCGACTCGTCGCTCGCCGGGCAGTTCCTCGAACAGCACGTCCGCGCGACGGAATTCATCGCCGAGAACCCCGATCGGACGGCCGAGCACGTCGAGAGCGGGATCGGAATGCCGGCCGAGCGCGCCCGTCGCGCGCTCGACTCGCCGCTCTCGAACTTCGTCACCGATCCGCGAGCGATCGAGAGCGGGGCGGAGATCTTCGCCGAGTTCGCCTACGAGAACGAACAGATTGATCAACAGCTATCGATCGACCACATTTTCCATTACGACGTGTACGATGCGCTGTAACACCGACCGATTCGGAGGGAACGGATGGCAACCGAAACGGGCGTAGACGGGGAGTTCGAGGGCCGGGTCAACGGCTCGATCTTCGAGTTCGATCCGCGCCGGGCGGTGTTGGGTACTGCCGGGATCGCTGGCTTCCTCGCCATGTGGTGGGCGGCGTCGCTCTCTCAACCGGAGTTCGTGTTGCCATCGCCAATCGCCGTCGGCGAGACGTTCTACGCGGAGGCGGCGAGCGGCGAGATGGCGATTGCCATCGGCCACAGCGTCCGACACTGGGTCCCTGGCGCGGCGATCGGCACCGCGCTTGGCGTCGCGGCTGGCGTCGTGCTGGCGTGGAGTTCGATCGCCGACGACGTGTCGGCACCGATCGTTCGGACCCTCCGCCCGGTGCCGCCGCTGGCGCTTATTGGCTTCGCGATCGCGTGGTTCGGGATCAACCACGCCGGCGCGGCGTTCATCATCGCTGTCGGCGCGTTCTGGATCAACTTCTACGCCGCGTACGGTGGCGTCGAGGGGGTTTCGGAGGACCTCCTCGACGTGGCGCGGAGTCTCGGCGTCGACCGCGACGTCAACCTGCTTCGATCCGTCGTCGTCCCCGCGGCGTCGCCGGAGATCCTGACGGGGGTTCGAACCGGGATCGGGCGCTGTTGGATGCTCGTCGTCGCCTCGGAGATCTTCGGGGTCCCGGGGATCGGTCGGCGAATACTGCGCGCCTCAAACAACCTGCAGGTCGACGTTGTCATCGCGTACATTCTCGTGTTGAGCCTCATGTTCCTCGTCGTCGATGTGGCATTCCGAACGGTTCAACGGAGGGTGCTCGCGTGGCGATGAACGGACGTTCGGACGGGGCGTTCGGCGCGCGCGTCAGCATCGACGGCGTTCAGAAGCGCTACGACGGCGCGGAGGGGCCGGTGCAGGCGCTCGATGACGTCAGCTTCGACGTGTCCGATGGCGAGTTCGTCTGTATTGTCGGTAGCTCCGGCTGTGGGAAAACGACGCTCTTTCGGATCATCGCCGGACTGGAGTCGGCGACGGAGGGAGACGTCCTGTTGAACGGGACCCGCGTCGACGGACCGACCCCGGACACGGGCGTCGTCTTCCAGGAGTACCACCTCTTTCCGTGGCGGACGGTCCGGGGTAACGTCGGCTTCGGCCTCGAAAACAGCGATGGGGACGCCGAACGTCGCCGCCGCGTCGGTGAGCTCGTCGACCTCGTCGGCCTCGACGGGTTCGGCGACAGCTATCCGAAGGACCTCTCGGGCGGCATGAAACAGCGCGTCGCCATCGCGAGGGCGCTCGCGGTCGATCCGGATCTGTTGCTCATGGACGAGCCATTCGGGGCCGTTGACGCCCAAACCCGCGAGATGCTCCAACGGGAACTGCTCGACATCTGGACAGAAACCGGGAAAACGGTGCTGTTCGTCACTCACGACGTCGAGGAGGCGCTCAAACTCGCCGACCGTATCGTCGTGCTGTCGAAGTCGCCGGGACACATTCGAGAGGTACTCGACGTCGACCTCGAGCGGCCACGCTCTCGTTCCGACCCCGAGTTTGGGGCGCACTACGAGCGTGTATTGGACCTCATCCGGGAGTGACGGCGGCCGGCGACACCCCCGCTCACTTGGTCCCCTCCCGGAGCGCCTCGATGTGTCGTTTCAGGCGTCGAAGCGTCGCGTCCGCGTCGGCGTACCCCTGCTCGTACTCGCCGTAACCGTCCCCGGCCCTCCGAAGGAATCGCTCGGTCGCGTCGTCGCGTTCGCTCATATACGGGTCGACGATACGGCGGGACAAAGAGGCGGCCGTGTCGGATCGATCGACTGGTGTCGACAGACGATCAAAGCGCGCCGGCGTAATTCGTTCGCAACCGGTTAGAACAGTTCGCTATGTAGCGCTTTACGATCACGGTGTCATCGAACTGTCCGGTATGCAACCCGGCGGGGTTCGAGCGCAGTGTGCCCGAATCATTGATCAAATCGCGGGCGCGGTCGTGACCGACTGAGCGACGCTGGAGACGGTACACGCCGGTATCGTCTCCGACGGCTACGGGCTGTCGGGAGACGTTCCGGGGACGGGAAAGACACGCATCGCGCTCCTTTGCGGACGTGGTCGGCGTCTGTTCAAACGCATTCAGTTCACGCCCGATCTGTTACCCTCGAACGTCCCCGTTGAGGCGACCCGAGAGTTCGAGTTCCAACCCGGACCGATCTTTGCGAACATCGTGTTGGCCGACGAGATCAATCGCGCTCCTCCGAAGACCCAATCGGCGCTGTTGGAGGCGACGGAGGAGGGCCAGGTCACGGTCGACGGCGACTCGTATCCGCTTCCGGACCCCTTCGTCGTCATCGATAGGTAGAACCCAGTCGAGATAGACGTCACGTTCGGTCTCCCGGTCGCCCAACTGGATCGGTTCATCGCCAGGACGAGCCTCGACTACCCCGACCGCGCGAGCGACCCCGAACTGATCAATCAACGGGCCGCCCGCGCGCAGGAGTCGCGGCCGGTCGAGTGAGTCTGTAGGCTCGGGTCGCTCGATCGACCCCCCGGCGTGTCGGATTCGATCCGCTTCGAGCCCACGGTTCGCGAGTACCTCGGAGTACAGCGGTTTTTCGAGGCCGTCCGAACGCGGATCGCGCTCGGAAGACGACCCTTCGCGACGCCGGATGGCGTCAAGACGATGGCCCCGCCAGTGTTGTCTCACTGGCCCGTGTTGATACTCGACACCCGAGTCGATGGGGCGGTAGCGACCGATATCCTCGTGGAGGTCCTCTCGGACGTTCGCGTCCCACAGCCGAGCGCGTATGCCGGTCTCGGTCCGAACGAAAGTAGCGCGGCGCTCACCAGTGGTAGACGAGCGAGAGCGCGATACCACCGATCACGAGCGCGAGGAGCGCCGCGAACGGTATCCCGTCGATACCGAGGCGATTGACACCCAGAATGGTCGCGAACTTCTTTGAGGAGCGTTGCCCGCCCCCTGTCGTCGGCAGTGAGCGTGAGTTCTTCACCGCGGTTGAGTTTGAAAGACGGTTTTCCGATCTATGATGGGATAAAACGCTTGCCTCGTCCAGAGAAGTCGGGGCGTTCAGCTCTTGGTGCGGTAACAACTCACCAATCGTGTTGGTGCCGTACCGATGGAGTGTGTATCGTCTGCGATCCACCACCATAGCCGTCGAGTGGGGCACACGCCTGACAGTCAGACGCGGGTTTATCAACAGCGCCGCCGTGTCGCGTGAGATGGCCGCCGAAGTCTCCGACCCCGTTCGAAACATCGCGGAGAGGCCATCGAGAACGTCGACCGAACGCGTCGAACGGTGACGATCGGTCGTCGTGGCGGACGTCAGCCAGAGCCAGAACGCTTGAAGAGGTCGAACGGCGAGAACTGTTTCCATGCGGAGTTGACTCGACAGCTATCGGAGAACGAAATTCTCGACTCGAATAGCGACATCGAACAACGATTGACAGCCGCAGCTATCGCTGTCCGTCGCAGCGTCGTCGAAAAATGAAAACCGCAAACCGCGAGACCGAGTCGGACCCGCGTGGGTCGTCGTCAGTTAGTTGAACGCGTTCCGTCGGGCTGCCAGCAGCGCAGCGCCGATGAGCGCGATGAGCGCGATGACGGCTCCGAATCCGGCCTGATCCTCAGGCGCTTCGGTCGGTTCGGGTTCGGGTTCGTCAGTCGGCTCGGGCGTCGGTTCCGGCGTCGGTTCCGGCGTCGGTTCCGGCGTCGGTTCCGGCGTCGGTTCCGGCGTCGGTTCCGGCGTCGGTTCCGGCGCGCCAGCGTCTTCGCTGACTATGCCGTCCGTTTCGGCGTTGTTCTCGAAGCCTTGCTGTCGGACGCTCGCGGTGAACTCCGTGCCAGCCGGGATGTCGCTGAAGTCGAAGCCAGCAGCATTGAACATGCCGTCAGCGTCGACTTCCGTGTCGCTGGTGCGGAGGAACGCGTTGTCACCGGTCGCACGGGTGCGGACGGTGATCTCCGTACCAGGAGCGATCGTAGTCGTACCCGTGACTTCCGCATCAGCGGTCGGCGGAACGGTCACGTTGCCATCCTCTGCCGTGTCGAATGTGAGTTCGCGGTCGACCGTCGAGAAGCTGTCGGAGACGACTTCGTCGTCATCCGGACTCCCGAGGTCACCATCACTATCGAAGTTGTTCAGGTAGTTAGCGGTGACGTTGTACCGGACCTCGAAGTCGTTCCCAGTCGGGAGTCGTTCCGCAGCACCGTTTCCACGCGAGACTTCGATTAGGTTGGCCGGGATGGCCGCGAAAATCATGTTGTTCTCTTCGTCGACGATAACACCGAAGTCACCCTCAGCCGTCGCGTGAGAGTTGCTCATATTGAGCATCAGTGGCGCGCGGTTTGCAGATGCATCGGTCTCTTCATATTCGAGCGTCAGATTGCCCGTGTTGTTGAGCAGGGCGGCGGCGCTCGTACCTTGACCGTAGACACCAGAGACTTCAATCTGGTGAACGATGATATCTGCGGTGCTACCGCGATCGGAGTCTTGGATAGCGACTGAATTAGTCTGCGTGATGTTTCCTGCTTCGATACCTGCCTGAACATCATCAACGTCGCTAATACTAGCTCCGTTCGGTGCACGCCAGAGCGTGATGCCATCGGTGGACCGTTCGGTCAGATCCAGCGTAGAGACATCGTACTCTTCGGCATTGGCATCAACCGATCCATCGCCTGTATCGTACGTGTTCTCACGGATGCTAATATCGTAGAGACCTGCCTCAAGGACAGTACCAAGAGATTGGTCGCCACTAGTTTTCTCATGAGTGTCGACGACGTTTCCGTAGTCGTCACGAGCCTCAATGACGTTGTTTGCAGCGTTATCGGGGGTCGTATCGGGGCCCTGACCGGCTTCGTATGTATTGAACAGCAGAGCGATCTCGCCGTCGCCATTCGGTTCGACGGTGAGGTTCATCTCGTAGCCGACATCGTCGAAGTCACCGATAACGATGTCAACCTGATCAACGCCACCATCGACGGTCGCATTGATCGATGCGACGTCACCGCGGTTCTCTACGAACTGCGGTTCGTCGAAGGATGCGTCTGCTTCGATCTTTTCAAGCACCGTCACATCTGCGGTGGCTTCAGCGGTCGTGTCCGTAACCGAGAACTCAATTTCGTAGTCATCGGGGTCGATGTCGGAGTCGAATGTGACATCGTGTGTGAACGAGCTGTTGACACCCTCGAGAGTGATCGTGTCGTCATCCGGGTGTTCACTAATGTCTTCGACTTCCTCACCGACGAGGTCGTAGAACGTACTGTTCAGTTCACTCGTGCTGATATCGCCATCAGCAGTGACATTAACGTTGTATCCACTAGCACGCTCCGGTGAGCTAAAGTCAAGTTCGATGGATTCCCCAGCGCGAACTTCACTTCCGCCGTCGCCGTCGTCAAACTCGACAGCTAGTGTTTGAACGACAACAGAGAATTCTGCGGCACGGGGATCCATGTCCCGGAGGCTTGTGGTCTGCCAAGTGTTAGCAGTATCCAAGAACTCGTTAGTATCAACTCTTTGGAGCACAAACTGGCCTTCTGGCAAGTTTGCAGAGTCGATAGTAAGGTTGCCGTTAGCGTCAACCTCGTTGGTGACGCGAGTTGCCGACGTGGTCGCGTTGCCGCCACTGTCACGTCCTGTTACCTCTCGGACTTGGATGCTAGTGCCTGAACCAAGGCCCGTAGAGATATTCACTTCTTGGCCTTGATAGAACTCATCACCGTCGATTTGAGCTGTGTTGGTTGTTGCATCAGCCGCTGCAGCACTGCCCGCGAGCGCGACGGAGCCTGCGAAGACCCACAGGACCATCAGCGCCGCGAGGACTACCGCACGCAGCTTGTCGTTATTGTTTCGTGTCATGTTGTGTTTCGTTGTCGCAATCGGCGGCCGCACGTCGCGTACGATGTGGCGCGATCGCCGGCCACATCGATACTCCGCACTGCCACCATGGGTAGGGGTACGATTTCAAACTCTATCGCTCAGTATAAATGCTTTGTGGGGCAGGGCGGGGTGTGATAACGCTTGTCGGGCGCGATATCAGCGGGGAGAGGCCGTTTCGTGGTTTTGGCGTCGTGCGAACGTCGGACGTATGAGTATATAAACGAAGTCGAGAGAGAAATCGACGTATGAAAACGCTTATTCACGCACCTCAGCGATCGCCGGCGGTATTCGTCCATCTTCGCGCGTGTGTTCGGAGTCAAAGGCCACAGAACGCTCCTCCGCTCGGGGTCGAGCGGGATCCCGATTCGTTACCCTAAGAACGGGACCTCAAAAGGGAGGTTCCGATTGACGGTCGCTCTGAACTGTGGCGAGATACCGAGCAAAGTGAGAAAGTACACCCCAGCGCCGCTCGTGACGAGACTGACGACGATGATCGCGTTGTGCGTTATCAGCCCGGTGGTTTCGATCGATTCGAGCGCGACCCAGATGACGCCGCCCATGAGGAGCGCGGCGGCGATCTGACGAGTGGGTTCGCGGACCGGCGTTTCGAAATCGATCAGGCTGTCCAACGCATAGTAGGAAAGACCGAGGCCGACAGCCGCCGAGATTACGGTCGCGGCCGCGGCACCCTCGATGCCGTACTGCGAGATGAGTACGACGTTCAGCACGGCGTTGAGGGCGATAAACACGACGTTGATCCGGAAGGCGATATCCGGGCGGTCGATCGCATTCAGCGTGTTGAGGAGCTGGTTCTGATAGGAGTACACGAGCGTCGCGAGGATGAGGAGTGCGAGTACAGCCCCGCCCCGCGTGAAATCGGGCCCGTACAGGCGCATGAGACGCTCGGCGAGAACGAGACCGCCGATCAGACCGGGGATGGCGATGAGTCCGTTGAACGCCAGTGAATCCTCGAGTAATCCGGCCGCAGCTTCGGTGGAGTCTTGCGCCGACGTGTGACTGATCTCCGGAAACATCGTTTGACCGATCGAGTTCCCGAACAGTTCGAGGAACTTCGCGATCGACCACGCGACGGCGTACACGCCGACGAGCGACGAGGAGACGAAGGCACCGAGAAGGAGGATATCGACCTGATTGAACGCGCGCGATTTCAGGCCGGTCAGCCAGGAGAATTTGGCATACTCGAACAGGCTTTTGAAGTGGCGTTTGCTGGGTCGCGCGGGACGGATTCGCACCCAGTACAGCCCGATCACGCCGACGAGGAGTCCGCCCAGCATCCACCCGACGAGCATTCCCAAGAGACCGTATCCACCGGCGACGAGAATGATCTGGAATAGGCTCTTGCCGCCAATACTCACCGGATCGAGTAGCCCGCGAATGTGGACCATTCGTTGAGAGGTCAAAGTCCTGAATACTGATTGGAAAAACGTACGAATCAAAAAGACTCCCATAACGAACCAAACGATTGAAATATTTACATATTTGTCAAATCCATCCACATAATTTTGTAAGGTTGGTTGGAAGGCTACTGCAAGAATCGCGACGATAACTGCAATCGGAATGATGCATAAAATTGTTGCAGAAAGAAATTCACCTTGATCATTCCCCTCGCTAATTCTCTTTTTCATCGCCTCACCAAGGCCCACATTAGCTAGAGATAACCAGGTTATAACAGCCATCAACAAAGAGAAAATACCAATTATTTCTGGCCCTAGTTTTCGAGCAAAATATAGTGTGGATAAAAACCCGAGCGCAGAGGCGAACAGCAGAGATAAATATACGATTATTGAGGTCTGTCCGATATTCATACTAAAATAATCGTAGTGGTTTGTGATCGAAATACAGCGGCAGACCAGAATACTCCATCCATTTACTTATTAATTTAGGTAGTGGGGGTGGTGATTTTGAACACTCATGGACATGAAATTTACGGAGTTAATTGTTCAATGTGAAAGTCAGTTTAACTGGCGATATTGAACGGTACGAGCGATAGGATATACTGTTCCACGTCGCGCCCGATGTTATAGACGAACCAGCAGACTGAAGTATCGATTCATTTCGTTATATCGGCCAATACATCCCGCTGGTAGGATGTAGTTCACTAGAGCTGAACGCTCAGTAGGGACGGTTGATTCGTGTGACCTTATCAGAATAACTATTTAATTAACTTCAGAACCACGATCATATGGATCTATCCAATGTCCACGTAATAGACGAGAATATTTATTAAATACAGCATAGTTCTATGGTATATGAAGGAGAGAGCATATAAACTTTATTCTAAATTTTTTGGCCATCCAAAATTATTTAACGTAATTATAAATAAATTCTCAGACAGCTCGATTAACATAAGTGAGTCGGCCACTCTTGGGCGGGGGTCAGAGCTTTATGGCAATATCGAGATTGGGAAAAATGTCTCAATCAAAAAAGATGTTAAAATTATGGGGGATGTAAATATAGGAGATCATACTGGATTAATGGGAAATAATTCGATAATAGGTGAAGTAAGTATTGGCAAATACTGTCCTATTGCTGCACGTGCACGGATGAGAACCCTAGACCACCCAACGTACAAACCAAGTATGTCGATGGGATTTTATAATAAGATAGGCTCAGAGTTACCACATATTTCAAAAGGTCCAATTAAAATTGAGAATGATGTCTGGATCGGCTCAGATACAAAAATTTTGTCGGATGTTACCATCGAAAATGGAGCCGTAATTGCAGCGGATTCAGTTGTAGTAGACGATGTTAAGCCGTATTCCATCGTGGCTGGAAATCCTGCGACTCACAAAGGCTACAGGTTTGATGAGTCCACAAGGGAGGCCCTCCAAGAGATTGCTTGGTGGGATTGGGATGAGGAGAGACAAAAGAAAAATATCGAATTTTTTGAAAGTGATCTTCGTGAGACATCCGACATATATTCATTAATTGAATAGCTTATTATACATTTTCTGTTGAAAACATCGTTTTTGAAAATATATTGAGTATAAATTATGGAAGCGTGCAAAACAATCACTAGTAGGACACCACTGGTATTCTCGGTGATAACTAAGCTTGGGTACTGATCCAGACCAACATTATGGGTACTGAAGCTCCTCAAGCCAGCGAATCTATCCGGCAGAACTCCAGTACTCATGTTGGAATTTATCCATAGAGAAGATCCACCTAATTCACGTTAGATGCTACGGTCTCTCAGCAATAGCTCGTATATAAAGAATTTTATAAATCATTCAGTCGATTGATTCACAAAAGACATCGTAATACAATTGAGCGATATCGTCCCACGAATTATGTTTCGCGTACGTTTGCAGCGCACTTCCGGTAGCCGGAACGGCCTCGGGATCAAGACGGATCTTCTCGAGAGTTTCGGCAATCCGATCCGGAGTCGGCTCGATAAAGTGGACCTGATCATCCGAAAAAATGCGTTGCCGACGGCCGGGAATTCCGAGCACGGTTAGTCCTGCGGCCCCGTACTCGAGCAACTTAAGCGGACGCTCGCCCAAAGACAGCGAGAATCCGACATCCCCAACGGACAGATAGCCGGGGACCTCGTCGTGTGGAACGACTCCACCGAAATACGCATTTTCGTGCGTTTCTGCGGCCTCCTCGACGGCACCGGCGTGTTGACCATCTTCACCGAGGAACAGGAAGTCCCATTCGGGACACTTCGGTATCGCGTCGAGTATCTCCGGGATATGTTGTTGTCGGGTGAATCCACCGAGGTATATCGCCACCGGCGAGTCGAAATCTACCCCTATCGCCTCAAGGTGATCCCGAGCAGACGTGACGACAGTCGGATCCGGATCGGCGAATTTTTCGTACCACACGGAGTTCCTTGCGAGGTGACCGTCCATCCCGCGGCGGCGAACCCGTTCGAGGACGTCCTCCTCGACGAAGAAGCGCGCATCCGCGCGTTCGAGTACGTTCCATTCGTACCACTTGAAAAAGCGGAAAACCGGCCACGGCAGATCCTCCCGGACGCGTTCGATCGGTTCGGTGACTTCGGCCACGAACGGCACCCCCTTCACCCGGGCGAGTAAGTACCCGTAATATACGCCCACGCGGACGGTCCCCGCGATGAGATCGTACTCTTCGGAAAACGCCTGTTTGATCGCACCGATGGCTTCCGTACCGCTCGTATCGACGATATCAACGGTCACACCGCGGTCTGTCAATCCCTCTTTGATACGCTCTCGACGGGTGCTGATGTGCGTTCCGACGGTGGGACGCAGCCAGAGGACTCGAATCGACTCACGGCCTGTACTCATTGTTTTATACGATCCGCTGTAGCGTCCGGCACTCTGAACCCGCTGATCATTGCTCTATCAGTCGGGTTTCAACGCGGGCGTTACCAACGTTCCGATTATTTAGAATGCTGAAATCCCACAGAACAGTGTACCAAACCGTCAAACCCCAATTGCGGGAAGATATTTTACCACGATCCTACGATAGACGTGAAAAGAGCGACCGAAAAACGATCCAAGCGATCTGTGGCATCCGAACGAGATGAGGAATCGGGTCGGAAAAGTCGAGGTCCGTCTGTCCGTTCGAGGCGTGTACTCGCCGTATATCAATTAGTGCCTCTACTACACCGTCCGACTGTTCTACGTTGCCCAATAATCCAGGACTGAGCCAGACATACGTTAGACCAACTTCGTAATCCGAGAGATTCCGCTCAAGCGTCTTACCCTGCGACACCTCGACCAGATATTTTGGGAAGTTCACGCCGGCTGCGATCGACAGTCCCGACGTTCCCCAGAGCTTCGGATTAACTTCGATGAGATACGGATCACCAGTTCCCTCCTCGATCATAAACTCAACCTGCGCTACACCGTGATAGTCAAGCGTAGAGAGAAGATCCTCAGCTAGCTCAATTAGTTCAGGACGGTCAGTAGTGACATTCACCACGCCACCTCCACCCGATGCGGGATACATACGAAGTCGCTTCTGGGTCAGAGCTCGCTTCAGTTCGCCGTCCTGAAAGAGAACACAGACATCGTGGATGTCACCTTCGATATACTCTTGAACGAGTGGTCGCTCGTATTCCGTTGACACACCATCGGGACCATCAAGCTCATAAACTGAAAGCAGTTCGTCCCGTGAATGTGCGTACCGTAGCCCTTCCGATGCAGACGTCTGGCGAAGTTTGACGACTACGGGGTACGAGAGATCGTCGGCAAGGTCCTCAAGCTCCGCTCGATCGGTCGGACAGTACGTCTCCGGAATTGGGATGTCCTGCTCACGTGCATGGTCAAAGGTCAATTCTTTGTCAAAGGCTGCGACTAAAATCTCGTAATCTGCGATCGGAATCTGCACACGGTCACCAAACTCCTCTCTGTACCGCGCGATAGCCATCGTATCAGACGACGACACGGGCAATACAACGTCGATATTGTAATCTTGAACCGCTTTGTTCACGTCGGCCGTGAATCGTCGGGGGTTCGTTTCGGAGTCAGCTACCTGTATCCCTGCAAGACAGTGTTTAGAGTAAAATGATTGAGAACGAGGATGGGCGCCAACGGTGATAATGTCGTAGCCGAAATTCGAAAGGCCTCGAACAATGGCGAGAGTCTGCTTCGATTGAGCGTTTGTAACCAATACCGAGAGGCACATATAATTCTGAATAACAGTCGCGACTGTTAAATTGTGACTATCGTTACATCGGTGAGGATGGATTATACAGAATAAAGAACAGTTCACAGGGTTGATTGAGGGGACTACTAACCGGCATACGAAGCGCGTTAACAACCGATACTGTTTCGTGTGCAGTAATTCAAATACGAGGAACGATGAGAGATCGGGCGTACTCTTCCGAAGACATTCTCCGAGGCGAAAGGGAGGCCACGATGCTGGACGATATCGATTTAGACAGCAAAGTTCCAGATTTCGGTTATTCGCCATTCAATCGTTCGGAAACACTATATAGACCAGTTCTTGATCCCGAACGGGAAAGCCCAACTTGGCCGGGAGACGCTTCGTTCGCAGTCTGTCTCACTCATGACGTGGATACTGTTACCGAGCACTCGATCCGGCAGACGTACCGCCGGCTAGTAAACACCGCACGCTGTCGAGAGCAACTTTCTCTTGACGCGTATGTTCAAAAAGTATCTGAAAGTTTTCTCCGGCTCGGCTACGACACGATCAAGTCACTCCAACTGGGATCGGACCCTCTCCATCAGTACGAACGATGGCTAAACATCGAATCATCAGTTAAGGGAACGTCGACGTTCTTTTTTATCGCCGACGAGCGGACAGCACGCCACCATACAGACACACACTACAGCTTTTCCGATACAGTCGTCTTCGACCAAGAGACGATGACGGTAGGGGAAATGATAAGAGAGATTGATGACCGTGGCTGGGAGATTGGGCTCCATCCCACGTGGCCATCATACGACGATCCGAAAGAACTCGAACGGCAAAAGTCTCGTCTCGAGTCGGTTCTCGATCACGAAGTCAAGAGCGTACGTCAGCACTTCCTTCATTACGATATCGGGCAGACACCACGAGCACACGCCGATGCGGGATTCCAATATGATTCTACGCTCGGTTTCAATGACAACGTCGGGTTCCGATTCGGAACGTCGTATCCGTGGCAACTGTACGACCTCGAAGCCGAAGAATCACTGCCACTCATCGAGATACCGCTCGTCATTCAGGATAACGCATTGTTGAATCAATCGAAGGGACTTCGTCTAGATGTTGAGACCGCATTCGAGTATGTCAAGCAGATAGCGGCTGAGGTCAAATCGGTTGGCGGTGTTCTCACCCTCCTATGGCACCCTTCCTCGATCTCGAATCGAGAGTGGCGATCACTTTACACTCGTGTTCTTGAATATTTAAAAGAAGAAGGAGCGTGGTTTGGTTCTGTTCGGGAAATCGGAGAACACTGGAAACAGCAATCAGACGTATTTTCGGCCGGAGCGAAGCCTGATCGACGATGAACAAGGCGATTATCAAACATATACAAAATTCACCCGCTCTTTTATTATGTATTGTAGAACACTTGAATTACGATGCGAATTGGTCCGGGAGTCACTCGTAATATGTTAGTGTGTGGGTCAATCCTTCATCAAAATCAACCACGGGCTCATACCCCAACAGTTCCGCAGCCTTCGAGATGTCAGCGTGTGAGTGTCGTACGTCACCGGGCCGTGGCTCATCGTAGATCGGGTCCAGATTTGTGCCCAACAGTTCGTTAAGTCGGTGAACGAGTTCGTTGATCGTGAAGCGGTCGTCACAGCCGACGTTGAACGCTTCTCCGGTCACGTCACGCTCGGCCGCCAGAATATTCGCTTCGACGGCGTTGTCGATATAGGTGAAATCGCGCGACTGTTCGCCATCGCCGTATATCACCGGACGTTCGCCCCGAAGCATGAGATCGATGAATTTCGGGATCACCGCGGCGTAATCCCCCGCCGGATCCTGTCTCGGACCGAAGATGTTGAAGTAGCGTAGGGCGACCGTGTCGATATCGTAGAGATCGCTGCACTGCAGGGCGAGTTTTTCGGTGAAATACTTCGAGAGCGCGTACGGTGATTCGGGATTCTCGGGCATCGTCTCGACCTTCGGCAACTTCTGGCTCGAACCGTAGACTGACGACGAAGAGGCGACAACGACACACTCAACGTCAGCACGCCGGGCCGCATCGAGGACAGTTGCCGTGCCAGTACAGTTGGCATCGGTCGACGTTACAGGGTCATCAACGCTCCGAGGGACGGATGGTACTGCTGCCTGATGGAAGACGTAATCTACACCGGAGGTGAGATCAGCCATCAGTTCGGCGTCTCGAATGTCACCCTGGTGAAAGCTGAGTTCATCCGCGATCGCCTCGAGATTTGATTCCCGTCCAGTCACGAGGTTGTCAATTCCTCGAACGGTATAACCACGGTCCAGAAGTTCGTCCGCGAGATTTGAACCGATAAATCCCGCAACACCTGTTACAAGCGCCGTCGGCATACCGGATCTCAGAAGGGCTATTGGTTGAGTGTATCGTCTTCTGGACAACGAAGGTCGATCGAGGCGCGGAAGGGACGTAATTTACAGACGGACGACGTTCTCCGCAACGAAATCACCGGTTGCGTTTCGCGTGTCGAACACCAACGGCGCGTGTTCGACGAGGCGGTCGACGTTGATGTCGGAATGGTCAGTGACGATGACGACGCAATCGCTCGTTTCGAGACGTTCAATCGTCAAAGGTACAGAATCGTAGAGCTCTCCGAGGATATCGAGCTCCGGAACGTGTGGATCGTGGTACGCTACAGCCGCGTTCCACTCTTCGAGTTGTTGAATTATGTCGATCGCCGGAGACTCCCTCGTGTCGGAGACGTCGGGCTTGTATGCCGCACCGACGACGAGTACATCTGCGGTCGACAGCGCAACTCCCCTGTCGTTCAATCGTTCGACGACCCGCTGGACAACGTGCCTCGGCATCTCGCGGTTGACGGCGTCGGCGAGGTGAATAAAGCGTGTATCGATCCCCTGCTCGTTGGCCTTCCAGGAGAGATAGAACGGGTCGATCGGAATGCAGTGACCGCCAAGCCCCGGGCCGGGATAAAACGGCATGAAACCGAACGGCTTCGTTTTCGCGGCGTCGATCGCACTCCAGATATTGACGTCGAGTTCGTGCGCAACTTGCGCGAGTTCGTTGATCAGACCGATGTTGACCGCTCGGAACGTGTTCTCCAGCAGTTTGACCAGTTCGGCCTCGGTCGCCGAGTTGACGCGGACGACCTCGTCGAAGACCGGTTCGTAAAGCGCCTCAGCGTGATCACCACACGCGGGAGTGACCCCGCCTAACACCTTCGGGATATCCGTCGGGCCGTACTCCTCGTTTCCGGGATCGATACGTTCGGGGGAGAACGCGAGGTAAATGTCTTCGCCGATGGTAGCTCCGTTTTCCGCGAGTGCCTCGCCAACGACCTCCTCAGTCGCACCGGGATAGACGGTGCTTTCGAGGACGATGGTCGCCCCTTCCGGGACGACCGGCGCGAGCTGTTCGGCCGCGTCGAGCACGAAGGAGAGATCGGGCGTATCAGTTTTCCGAAGCGGTGTCGGAACACAGATCGACACACCGTCGACGGCACCCAACGCCGCATAATCGGTGGTGAATTCGATACCCTCAGCGAGGGCGTCTTCGACGTCCGAGTTAGAAACGTCACTGACGCGTGTCCGACCGTCGTTGAGGTGTTCGACGGTCTCGCGGTCGACATCGACCCCGATCACGTCGTGGCCCGCGTGGTGCATCGCGAGCGCCAGTGGGAGACCGACGTATCCCAATCCGACGACGCCGACGCGAGGCGTGTGGGAACTCATATATTGATCTGTCGAGACAGGGGAATTTTAGCCCATCGCTTGTCGATAGAGCAGAAAAACTGAGCACGAGTCGGTGTTCACCACTTCAAGAGACCGTACACGTATCCAAGCCCGACCGTCCCAGTGAGCACGAATAGCGCGAGAAGCTGTTTGGCCTCGGTTACTGTTGGGCCGGTGACGAGCGACCGGATGCGAGACGGGACGAACTCGAACACCAGTCGCTTCAGGAAATCGGACTCCTCGGCGCTCGACGCTTCGGAGACCAGCGTCTCCATGGCCCGTTTCGAATATCCCTGCCAGAACGCCCGTTCGAGGAGCCATCGTTTGTCGGTTCGCCACTCGAAGACCTTGTGTCCGACCGTCGCGTCCGGGTTATACACGACACCGCGACCGTACTCCTCCCGCATCCGAGCACAAAATTCCGTTTCGTGGGCCTGCAGGTTCTTTTCGCCCTGCCGCCCAACCTCCGTGGCGAACCCGCCGAGGGTACGAAGTACATCCGTTTTGAAGGAGATATTCGAACCGAAGGTGTTTCGGACCTCCTCGCCGGGGTCGGCGAATCCCCGGTGGGTGACGCCGACGAGCCAATAGAACTCTTCGGGCAGGAAATCCGGTTTTCCGGCGACCCAGATCGGCGTCATCTTTCCACCGGCAGCGATGGCGTCGCGACGTTCGTAAACCGAAACAAGTTCCTCGATCCACCGGTCGTCGGCGACCGCATCGTCATCGATGAGCGCGACCATGTCACCGGTGACGTACTCGAGTGCCTCGTTGCGGCTCCCGGACAGTCCGAGGTTTCGTTCATTACAGTGGAGCTTCAGATCCGGGTCGTCACCGTACTCAGAATCGACACGCTCGTAGAGATCATCGTTCCCGTCGACGATGACTATCGTCTCGATGTCATCGTACGTTTGCCCGCGGATGCTCTCCAGACAGTCCGCAAAGTGCTCATACATCTCCGATGAATACGTACAGATGACGACGGAGACCTTCATTCGGAGGCTTTACTGACGGTTGAGCGATAAGGGTTGTGTCTTCGATATCTGAAGACCGTCGGAGTACATATTCGTCCAGTTCGACGATTCCAACAGCTAAGAGGACGAGCAAAGGGAGCACTCACCGGTCGAGGGGTCGTACGCCGATCCCGACCGGCAGCGGTCGACATATATACGACGCTTCGTAAGGGGGAGATATGGAACGCCGCCGGTACCTCCAATCGATCGCAGCCACGGGAATCGTCGCCACCGCCGGATGTCTCGACGCCGTCCCCGGCCTGGGGAGCCGGACGATCCTCGGCGAGCCCGAGGTCGATTTGAGCGCGTCCACACACCCCAGCCACGGCGACGACATGCCGGAGATCAGTCTGCCGGACCCGATTTCGGGCGAGACGATCTCGACGGCCGATCTCGAGGGCGAGCGCGCCCAACTGATGACGTTTTTCTACACGAACTGCCCGGACGGGATGTGTCCCGCGCTCATCCTCCGGCTGCGCCGCGCGCAGGCGGTCGCCGCGGAGAACGGCATCGGCGACGAGGCCGCGTTTCTCGCCGCGACGTTCGACCCCGAGCGCGACACCGCCGATGCCCTCGAAACGTACGCCGGCGAGCAGGGCGTCGACCTCGACGCCGGCAACTGGCACTTCCTCCGCCCGGAGACGTACGAGACGGGCCAAGAGCTCTACGAGGAGGAGTTCGGACTCGTGATCGAAAAGACCGACGCCGAGGAGTACGAGAACCTTGAGTACGCCTTCCCGCACTACAACCTCATCCTGCTGGCGAACGCCGACGGCGTCGTCGAGCGCGCCTACCCGAACGCCGTCGGGGTCGACGTCGAGCGCATCGTCGACGACTTCGTGACGGTGGTGAACGGGTAGATGCGCAGACGGGAGCTCCTCGCCGGCGTCGCGAGCGTTGGCGCGCTCGGCGCGGCGGGCGCGATCGCGATTCGCGGGCTCCCGTCGCCGGGCGGCGAATCCGGCACCGCGAACGAGGGCGACGGCGAATCACGCGAACCCATCGAGATCGAGACGATCGACGCCCCGGGCAGCCACGAGGGGACGATCTCGCTTCCGTCGACGGGCGAGCCGTCGTTCGTCGACTTCTTCGGGACGTGGTGTCCGCCCTGCGAGGAGCAGATGCCGGCGCTCGTGGAAGCGCACGACCGACTCGGCGACGAGGTGCGGTTCGTCTCGGTGACGACCGAGGATGTCGGCGGGGCCGTCAGCGAACAGTACGTCGCTGACTGGTGGGCTGAGCACGACGGGAGCTGGACGGTTGGCGTCGATTCGACCGCCGAGCTCGCCGCTCGGTATCTCGCTGGCGGCTACCCTTCCGCCGTCGCGATCGACGCGTCGGGAACCGTCCAGTGGTCCGAATCGGGCGTCAAGACGACAGACGAGCTCGTCGCCGGGATCGAGCGTGCCCTCGACGATGAGTGACGTCACGCTCGCGACGAACCTGTCGTTCGCGCTCACCGCGGGCGTGGCGACCTTCTTTTCGCCCTGCGCGTACCCGCTGTTGCCTGGCTACGTCGGCTTCTACGTGAACCAGACGGAGGCGAACGAGGCGTCGCTCGGCGGGGCGGGCGTCCGGGGGATCGTCGCCGGGATCGGCGTCCTCGCCACGTTCGGCGCGCTCACCGGGGCGACGCTGTTCGTCGGGCACTCGACGCTCCAGAACATCACGCTCTTCGAAACGCTCGTCGGGGCGCTGTTGATCGGCTTCGGCGTGCTCGTCGTGATCGGGCGCGCGCCGTCGCTGTCGATCCCGCTGCCGAAGCGCCGCGCGAGCGTGCTCGGCTTCGGCGTGTTCGGCGCGGGCTACGCGCTCGCCGGGGCGGGCTGTGTCGCCCCGATATTCATCGCGGTCACGGCCCGCGCCGCCTCGCTGCCGAGCGACGTGGCCGCGCTCGTCCTCGCGACGTACGCCGGCAGCGTCGCCGCGCTGATGGTCGCCACGACTGTCGCGACCGGGATGGGGCTGGTGACGAACGCGAGCCGGCTGACGGCGTACTCGGGGTGGCTCAAGCGGCTTGCGGGCGTCGTGATGATCGTCGCCGGGATCGGGCAGCTGTACCTCGCGCTCGTCGTCTACTGAGCGCGGCGAACGGGTACACTACAGCAGCACCAACACGACGAGCGCGCCGAGCAGTGCCACGGTGAGCAAGAAGATGCTCGTCCCCGACGAGGCTTTCAGGCGGACCGTTTCGGCTTCGTGATCCGCCGGCAGCGAATCGAGGTCGACGCCCGGCAGCCGTTCGGCCGCCCGGTAGGCGTACCGACCTGGATCGCGGCCGACCGCCATCGCGCCGCCCGCAGTCGCCATGACGGCCCGGTCGACTGCGGCCCACAGTTCGGTGACGACCCAGACGAGCCCCCGGCCCGAGTAGAAGGCCGCCGGAAAGAGGACGCGATCGACGTCCGGCAGCCACGCCAGCCGGGTGATCGGCCCCCTCAGCCCGAAGAACGCCGCGAAGCCGACGACGAGCAGGACGGCACTCTCCGTCAGGTGGCTCGCGCTGTAGGGGTGCAGTTCCGCGGCGAGGAGCTCCGTCGAAGGGAGCAACTCGAAGAGGAGTCCCGGTGCCAGCCCGTAGAGCAGACAGAAGCCGCCGACGGTCAGCATGGCGACGGTCTGGCCGATCGTGGCGTCCGCCGGCTCGACGGTGTTCTCGCCGTGGAAGAAGACGTAGTAGCCGAGCTTGATGAACGACATGAACGTCCCGATCGCACCGAGGATGAGCAGCCACCAGAGGACGTCGCCGTAGGCCGCGGTTCCCTCGATGCCCAGCTCGAGGGTGTGGACGTGGTGGGCCTCGTCGAGGATCATCCCCTTCGAGACGAAGCCGTTGGTGCCGGGAATGGCCGTGATCGAGGCCGCGCCGAGCAGGTACGCGAGGAAGGTCAGCGGCATCACGTTCCAGAGGCCGCCTAGCTGCTTGATGTTCTCCTCGCCGGTCCGGTAGACCACGACGCCGACGGCCATGAACAAAAGCGCCTTGTAGAGGACGTTGTTAAACAGGTGAGCGAGCCCGCCCGCGACGGCGATCTCGGTGCCGAGCCCGATCCCCGCGAGCATGTAGCCGACCTGCGCCTGGATGTGATACGAGAGGAGCCGGCGCGGATCGTACTGTAACAGCGCGAAGAAGGCCCCGTAGACCGCCATCGCGCCGCCCATGTACGCGAGCCACATCCCGCCCTCCGGAAACGCTCTGAACATGACGTAGGCGGCGGTCTTCGTCGTGAACACCGAGAGGAACACCGACGCCGCGACGTGCGGTCGCGGGTACGTGTCGGGCAGCCACGAGTGTAGGAAGATGAACCCGCAGTTGATCCCGATCCCGACCGCGGCCAGCGGGATGGCGGCGTCGGCGATCCCGAGCGTCGCGGCGTAGCGGAACGATCCGACTTCGACGAAGTGGACGATCACGGCCGCAAGGAGGATCGTCCCGCCGATCCCGTGGTACAGCGCGTAGCGGTAGCCGGCCCGGACCGCCGTCCCGCCGTGATGCCACACGAGGAGCGTCGAGGTGACCGCCATCAGCTCCCAAAAGAAGATCATCGAGAGCCAGTCGCCGGCCAGTACGACGCCGACGGTGCTGGCGACGTAGCTCATCGCGAAGGCGGTCTGCGTGCGCGTCGCGTCGGTCTCGTAAGCGTAGACGACCGCCGCGGTCGCGAGGATGGAGACGGCGACCGCGACGAGCCGCGCGGGGTCGTCGACGTTGAGAAAGACCGCGTCGAAGCCGAGGAAACGCGCGTCGACGTACGTCCCGTTCTCCAACAGGAGCGCCTGCACGCCGACCGCCGCCGTCGCGAGCCCCGCGAGCAGATGACCCGGCAACCGCGGCAGGATCGCGACAGCGAACGCCGCAAAGAGCACGTACGCGAACGGCGGAACGGACTCGATCACGGGGCCACCTCCGTGCCCGCGAGGACGCCCTCGACGATGACCTCGACGAGTTCGAGGAACACGACCTCGTAGGGGACGATCCCCACCAGGATCGCGCCGGTCACCGCCGCGAGGATCGGGGCGAGCATGAACCACGTCGTCTCCTCGCCGCGGAGCGCCTCGGCGGGCGTGAGTCGCCGCCAGCCGCCGGGCGGCGGCCCCTCGTGGTGGGTGTCGTGGTCGGCGTGTGAGTCGTGATCCGCGCGGCTATCGTCGTGGACAGCGTGGTCTTCGTCGTCGGACACTGTGTGATCGCTCGGCTTTCGATCGACCGCGTACTCGCCGTCGACGAGCGGCGCGGGCTCGCTGTAATCGCGACGTTCCGCCGTGCTCGAGAAGTCCGGCTGGAGGTCCGCAGGGTCGATGTCTGGCGACTCGTCGGCGTCAGCGTCTGCCGATCTGGCATCTTGGTTGCCGTCCGCCGTCGAGTCCTCGGCGTCGTCGATCGGTCGTCCGCCGTCGGTCGCGGGCAGTATCGACCGCCGCTCGCCGCCAAGGCGGAAGTCCACGAGCGGTTTGGCATCGTGGTCGTCCTCGGCCTCGAAGAAGGCCGTGTAGACGACCGGCCAGAAGTACGCGATGTTGAGCACGCCGGAGACCAACAGCGCCCCCGCGAGATAGTAGCCGACGGGCGTGAGGGTCGCCCCCATCTCGATGCCGCCGATGAGCAGGTAGTACTTCGAGACGAAGCCCGCAAAGAGCGGGATGCCCGCCATCCCGGCGGCGGCGAGCGCGAAGGCCCCGAAGACGACCGGCATCCGCTTGCCGATACCCGCCATCTCGGAGATGTGATCGGTGTGCGTCTCGACGTGGACCGCGCCCGCACAGAAGAACAGGGTGAGCTTCATGAACGCGTGGGCGGGGATGTGCAAGAGCGCGCCGATCAGCCCGTAGGGGCCGAACAGCCCCAGCCCGAGCACGATGTACGAGAGCTGCGAAACCGTCGAGTACGCGAGGCGCTGTTTGAGGTGATCTTTTCGGAGCGCGATGAACGACGCCGCGAGCAGCGTGAACGCGGCGAGTACGGAGATGACGAGGCCCATCCCCAGCTGGTAGGCCACCTCGGGGCCGAACACGTCGAGGGTCACGCGGGCGACGCCGAACGCCCCGGACTTGACGACCGCGACGGCGTGGAGCAGCCCCGAGACGGGCGTCGGCGCGACCATCGCAGTCGGCAGCCACTGGTGCAGCGGCATCAGCCCGGCCTTGACACCGAAGCCGACCGCGAGGAGGAGGTACGCGACCTGGACCGCCGTCCCGTTCGAGTTCGCGACCGCGGCCAGGCCCTCGATCCCGCCGGGGGTGAACGTGACCGTGCCGGCGAGCCAAAAGACCAAGACGGTTCCGGCGAGGACCAACACGCCGCCGCCGAACATGGTGTACGCGAGGTACTTCCGGCCCGCCGAGCGCGCCTCGGCGGTCTCGTCGTGGGCGACGAGCGGGTACGTCGCCACCGAGAGCAGCTCGTAAAACAGGAAGATCGTCACGAGGTTGCCGGCGAAGGCGATCCCCATCGTCGCCGACAGGGAGGCGGCGAAGGAGGCGAAATAGCGGGTCTGGCCGTGCTCGTCCAGTCCGCGCATGTAGCCGATGCTGTAAAAGGAGGTGACGATCCACAGCAGGCTCGCGAGGAACGCAAAGAGCATGCCGAGCGAATCGGCGCGGAGGACGAACTCGATCCCGGCGACGAACTCGCCCGCCGAGAAGACGTACGTCTCGCCGGCGAGGACGCCCGGCAACATCGCGGCGACGATCGCGAACTTCGCGAACGCCGTGATGATCGTGACGGCTTCGCGAAGGTTCGGTCGGCGGTGGGCGGCCAAGATGCAGAACATTCCGACGAGCGATACCAACACGGCGTAGAGGGGGAAGGTGTCGATCATAGTACGGCCTCCAAGAACGGGTCGAGGAACGCTTCGAAGACGGGCCCCGCGAACCCGAGCGCGACCGCAGCGACCGAGAGGGCGGCGACGACGAACACCATGCCGAACGAAACCGGGCGCTCGTCGTCGTCGTCACCCGAGCCGCCATCCGACAGCAATCGGACACCGCGACCGTCGGCCGTCACCGCGCCCTCGATGTCGTCGGCCGGCTGGAAGTACATCGTCTCCAGCAGGCGAGCGACGTACAGAAGCGTCAACAGCGTGCTGAACAGGACGACGGCGGCGACGATCGGCGCGCCCGCCTCGATCGCGCCCCAGGCGATGTACCACTTGCCAAGGAAGCCGATCGAGGGCGGAACGCCGACCAGGCCGAGAAGCAGCGCCGCGATCGCCGCGACGGCCACCGGCGAGCGGTAGCCGAGATTGGCGTACTGCCGAACGGTTCTGATCCCGTACGCTGAGGCGATGACGCCGACACCGAGAAAGAGGGCGGTCTTCATCAGCCCGTGGCCGACGAGGTGGACGATCCCGCCCACAAGCGCCTGTTCCGTGGCGAGTCCAAAGGCGGCGACGATCATGCCGAACTGCGCGACCGACGAGTACGCCAGCATGCGCTTGACGTCCGATTGGATCACCGCGAGCACGGAGCCGGCGACGATGCTGACCGTCGCGAACGCCACGAGCGCGTCGCCCGCGAGCGGCACCGCCTCGAAGAACGCGGGCGTGTACACCGCGTAGACGAGCCGCGCCAGCGCGTACGCGCCGAGCGTCGAGGCGAGCCCGGAGATGTAGGCGGTGACCGTGTCCGGCGACTCAGCGTAGGCGTCGGAGATCCACGTGTGCAACGGGAAGATCGCCGCCTTCACCGACAGGCCGACGGCGACGAAGCAGAAGGAGGCGACGATCAGCGGATCGGTGTAGCCCACCGTCTCCGGGATCGTCGCGGCGAGATCGGTCATGTTCAGCGTCCCCGTAGCGACGAGGAGGAAGCCGACGCCGACGAGGTACAGCGACGCGCCGGCGGTGCCGACGATGAGATATTTCAGCGACGCGAGCGCGGCCCGCGCCGATCTGTCCGCGGCGACCAGCGCGTAGGTCGCGAGGCCGACGATCTCGAGGAAGACGAACATGTTGAACACGTCGCCCGTGAGGCCGACGCCCATCAGCCCGCCGAGGAGCAACAAGAAGGCGCTGTAGAAGGCGTTCTCGCGGGGGCCGCCGCGCCGAGCGTACGCGACGACGACGAGCGTCACGACGGCGATCAACGAGATCACGACCGCCGAGAACTCGTCGACAACCAGCTCGATCCCGTAAGTCCGCGGGTAGCCCCCGAGGTTGTGAACGAATCGCCCCTCGGCGACCACCCGGCTGACGACGCTGCCGGCGAGCGCGAGTTCGACGCCGGCGGTGAGCGCGGCGATCGGCCAGCCGACCGCCTCGAACTTCAGCCCCGCGAGCAGCGGCAGCGTCGCCGCGATGATCGGGATCGCGATCAACAGGGCGAGTTCGGGATTACTCATTCGCGACCTCCCGGATCGTCTCCTCGTTGAGGGTGCCGTACGCCGCGTAGAGCCTGACGATCAGCGCGAGCGCCACGGCGGTGAGGCTGACGCCGACGACGATAGCGGTGAGCACGATGACCTGCGGCAGCGGGCTGGCGTACTCGCCGACCGCGCCGCCCTCCGTCGGAATGACGGGTATCGATCCGCCATCGGCGTACGCCATGGCGATGAAAAACAGGAAGATCGCGCTCTGAAAGAGGTTCAGCCCGATGATCTTCTTGACGAGGTTCGGGCTCGCGATCATCATGTACAGCCCGATCGCGAGCAGGAGTACGACCGTCACGTACGCGTATCTCGTCGATAGGAACTCGACGGCAGACTGGGCGAGGAGACTCACTCCTCGTCACCCCCGTCGAGTTCGTAGCCGGCGGCGGTGAGAAAGAACAGCCCCATGATGACGCCGGCGACGATCGGGGCGACGCCGCCGATCTCGATGGCCTCCATGCCCCACTTCGTGGCGTCGGGACCGATGAAGCGCGCGTAGCGGCCGTATTCGAGGAAGGCCCCACCCAGCCCGAGCGCGCCGAGACCGACCGACGCGAAGACGATGACGCCGCCGGCGGCGAGTCCGGTCATCACCCCGCTCCCGACCCATTCACGCGTGGGACGGATGCCGAAGGCGAAGGCGAGCATGAAGACGACGACGGCGACGAGCGCGCCGCCCTGAAAGCCGCCGCCCGGCGAATCGGCGCCGTGGAAGGTCATAAAGAAGCCGTACGTGAGGACGAACGGCGTGACGACGCGGACGGCGGTCATGATGATCTCGCTTTCCGTGTAGGGTCGGTCGGGATCGAACTCGGGAGCGGCCTGTTCGGCGTCGTCCGAGGCCGACTCCGATGCGGCGGCGGCCGCGGCCCCGGATCGGGTGTCGACATCCGGGGCTGCGTCGACGTCGCTCACAGGAACTCACCCCGTCGGAGAACGAGGACGACAGCGACGCCCGCCGAGAAGACAACGACGGCCTCCCCGAACGTATCGAAGCCGCGGTAGCCGGCGAGCACGGCCGTGACGGCGTTCGTGACGCCGGTCTCCGCGTACGACGACGCGAGGTAGTGACCGGTGACGGCCTCACCGGGCGTCCCGGCCGCCCCCGTCACAGGCGTCGTGCCGCCGAGGAAGTTCTCGACGGGGATCGCACCGGTGATCGCGAGGAGGACGGCGGCCAGCCCGACGGAGACGGTCGCGGCGGGCCAGTTGACCGACGCGAAGATCTCCTCGGTTCGCGGCCGCGTCGTCTTCGTGATCGTCACGAGCAACAGGATCGTCGTCACGCCGGCACCGATCGCGGCCTCGGTGAGCGCGACGTCCGGCGCGAGCAACAGCGAGTACAAAAGCGCCATGCCGAGGCTGTACGCCGCGAAGACGATGATGACCGCGAGCGTGTCGCGCAACAGCGCGGTCGCGACCGCGGTGACGACGACGAACCCAGCGAGCGCGAAGCCGACCGCGCTCATCGTCTGTCGTCCCCCTCGGTCCACGGTTCGATACCCTCTTCGTACGCGGCCCGTGCGATCGCGTGCGCCGCAGTCGGGTTGGTGATGAAGATGAACACGAGCAACAACACCGCTTTGATGACGCCGGAATCGACGCCGTAGGCGAGTACGACGGATGCCACGACGAGTCCTGCGCCGAGCGTGTCCGTCTGCGAGGCGGTGTGGGCGCGCGAGTAGACGTCCGGCAGCCGGATCACGCCGACGACGGAGACGAGCGTGAAGAAGACCCCGGCGGCGAGTAGCACGAGGATCGCCGCGAGGCGGAGATCGTTCATATGACGCCCCCCCGCTTGACCGTGAACTTCGAGATGGCGACCGCCATGAGGAAGTTCAACAGCGCGTAGACGAGCGCGATGTCGATGAAGGACTCGCTGTCGAGCGCCACCGCCAACAGCGCCAGGATGAGGACGGTCTTCGTCCCGAGGACGTTGACCGCGACGACGCGATCCTGCATCGTCGGCCCCACGACGGCCCGGTAGAGCACAACGAGCGCGAGGACGACGAGGACGGCTGCCGCCCCGAGAAAGATGGGCGTCAACATCAGGACTCGTCTTTCCCCTCCTTCGTCGCGTCATCGGCTCGGGGACTCTGTAGCTCCTCGTAGTCGCCGCGCTCGGCCGGACCGGGGATCGTCATCGCCCGTCGCCCGTAGAAGACGAACCGGACGGCGCGTTCGAGCGCACCGTCGGCGATCCCATCGCGTGCGCCCTCGAAGAGGCCGTGAACGTAGAGGTACTGTCCGCGAGTTCGGACCGTGAGCGTTCCCGGCGTGAGGGTGATACTGTTCGCGAGCGTCGTCACCGCGGGACCGCCCCACACCGCCGATCGAACCCGAGTCATCCGGGGATCAATCGGGAGGTTCGGGTGGAGGACTATGTACGTGATGTAGAGGTTCGAAACGACGATCTCGTAGAGGAGATACGGAACGAACAGCGCGAACCTCGCGAGTTGTATCGCGAGCCGTCCGATTCGGACCCGCTCGGAGAGCGTCACGGTGTACAGCGCGCCCGCCACGATCCCGGCGGTGAGCGTGCCCGTGACGAGTTCGTAGGCGAGATCGTAGCTATCGCCGGTCACGACGGCGAAGCCGCCGAGCAGCTGATAAAACAGAAACGAGACGCCGAACAGCAGCCCGAACTGCAGCGCGCCGCCCGCCCGCGTCAGCCGTGAGCGACGGACGGTGCGTCGCGTCGGCGCTTCCGACACCTCGAACCCGCGCGCGGCGAGGGCGACCTCCATCGGACGCAACAGCGGGACGTTGCCGCCGGGGCTGAACTCGGGGTCGACGATGATGCGGTCGATTCCGTGCTCGTCGGCGTACCCAGCGAGCACGTCGGCGTAGTCGTCGGGGCTGAACAGGTACTCGTCCTCGCCGATGATCGCCGTTTCGGCGGCCGGCGATCCCTCGGGCACGTCCTCGTCGACCCACGCCGAGACGCGAGTCAAAAGCGACTCGGTCCGCTCTCTGACCTCGGCCTCGACGTCGCTGATGTCGTGCCACGCGACCGGCGCGACAAAGTGGACCGCGTCGAGTCCGGCCTCGTCGGCGGCCTCGATCGCGTACGAGACCGTGTTCCGCAGTGTCACCGACTCACCGACGGGGACGAGCACCGCACCGCCGGACGCCGGTTCCTCTGTGTGATCAGCCACGAGTGTTCTATCCACGTCTTGGTCCACCCGCATCAAAACGGTTTACCTTCGTGACTGCGCCGCGATCGACGCGCTTAGCCACGTTTAACTCGCTTCATCTCCGAGCCCACGCCATGGCACACTCGGCGGGCGCGTTCGTTCCCGGACACGTGACCGGGTTTTTCAGCGCCCACCCGGACGACGATCCCACGATTGCCGGCTCGCGCGGGGCCGGCGTCACCGTCGACGAGGGCGTCGTGGTCCGACTCGAACCCGGTGACGGCCTCGAACTCAACGGCGAGCCCGCGACGATCGAGGCCGTCGACCGCGTGCTCGGCGCGCTTCGAGCGACCGCCCACGTCGCCGTCGAGACCGACCTCCCGCTCGGGGCGGGCTTCGGCGTGTCGGGGGCGGCCGCGCTCGGGACCGCGCTCGCGACGAACGCCGTCTTTGCCCGCGCGCTCTCCGAGAATGAGCTCGTCACGATCGCCCACGGCGCGGAAGTGCAGGCCGGCACCGGACTCGGTGACGTCGTCGGACAGGCGCGCGGCGGCTTCCCGATCCGGCTCGAACCCGGTGCGCCGGCACACGGCGCGATGGACGGGCTCCCCGACCGCCGGTCGATCGAGTACGTCAACTTCGGCGAACTGTCGACGGCAGAGATCCTGACGGGCGACACCGAGGAGTTGACCGCTGCGGGGACGCGGGCGCTGTCGACGCTCGTCGCCGAGCCGTCCGTCGAGACGTTCATGGAAGTCTCGCGGCGGTTCGCACGGGAAGCCGATCTCCTGACGTCGCCGGTCGAGGAGGCCATCCGTGCGGTCTCCGAAGCGGGCGGGGAGGCGGCGATGGCGATGCTCGGCGAAACCGTCTTCGCGCTCGACGATGGGCTCTCGGCGGCAGGGTACGACGCCGAGCGATGCGAGGTCAACCTCACCGGTGCTCACCTCCGGTGACCTTGTTCGCGCCGCCAAAAGAGATGGCGCGACCGAGACACGTCGAGAAACCGAATGGTCTAACATCGTCTTCGCAGTAGCGCGAGCGTGAACGGAAACGACAGGTCGATCGTCGGCTTCGTGATGGCGGGGCACGGGATGGTCCACATCTACGAGCTGTCGATCCCGATCCTGATGACGATCTGGCTGTTGGAGTTCTCGACGACGGCGGCGTTGTTGGGCACCGTCGTCGCGGTCGGCTACGGCCTCTTCGGCGTCGGCGCGCTACCGGGCGGGCTGTTGGTCGATCGCTACGGCTCTCGGACGCTCGTCGTCGGCTGTCTCGCCGGTATGGGGCTGTCGTTCCTCGTCTTGAGCGTCGCACCGAGCATCCCCGGAATCGCCGTCGCGCTCGCGCTGTGGGGGATCTCCGCGAGCGTCTATCACCCGGCGGGGCTCACGCTCATCAGCAACGGCGTCGTCGACCGCGGTCGCGGCTTCGCCTTCCACGGGATGGCCGGCAACGCCGGGATCGCGGGCGGCCCGCTCGTGACGGCGCTGTTGCTCTTGGCGTTCGATTGGCAGACCGTCGCCATGCTGTTGGCCGCGCCGGCGCTCGTCGCCGCGGCCGTCGGGCTTCGGATCGAGTTCGACCCGACGGCGGCGATCGACGAGCGCGACGCGGAGACGCTCGACAAAAGCACGGGCCCCGAGAGCCTCTCGGCGTTCGTCGACCAGAGCCGGACGCTTTTCACCGCCGGGTTCGCGCTCGTGTTCGTCGTCGTCGCGCTGAACGGGCTGTACTACCGGGGGGCGCTGACGTTCCTGCCGGATCTGCTCGGGGACTTTCTCACCGCGGCGGTGGGCGACGTCCGACTCGGGCTCTTCGATCCGGACAGCGCGGTCGCCGAGGAGTTCGACCTGTCGAGCTACCTCTACGCGGGGTTGCTCACCGTCGGGATCGGCGGTCAGTATCTCGGCGGGCGACTCACCGAACGGATCGAACCCGACCGCGGACTGATCGTCATGCTGTCGTCGCTGTGCGTTATCGCGTTGGCCTTCGTTCCGGCCGCCCGGGCGGGACTCGGCGGGCTGGTCGTCGCGAGCGTCGCCCTCGGATTCACGCTGTTCGCGATGCAGCCGCTCACGCAGGCGACGATCACGAAGTACTCCGTCCCCGAGTCTCGGGGACTGTCGTTCGGGTACACGTACCTCGCGATCTTCGGCATCGGCGCGCTCGGGGCCGCCATCACGGGGACGGTGTTGACGTACGCCTCCGTCTCGGTCATGTTCGTCGTCCTCGCAGGCATCGCGGCGACGGCCGGGGCAATCGCAGTCGTGTTGGTCACCCGGCCCTGACTCGGCTGCGAGCCGACGGGGCGAGACGACCGTCGATCGACCGGGGCGAAAAGACGCGAAGGTTTAACTGCGGATTCGGAAAACACACCCGTTCGGCTCCCGAAATTCGCGTTCTGCGGGCCGACGACGCGTTCCGGTCGCTCTCGGCGGAGTACCTCGAGCGGGAGGACTTCGATGTCGTCACGGCCCCCGGGCCAGCCGCCGCGTTGGATCGGCTCGACGATGGCTTCTACGTCGAGGACGACGGTCCCGGGATCCCCGAATCCGAACTCGACGCGGTGCTGAAATCCGGCTACTTAGGCGGCGATGGGGCCGGCATCAGGCTCGCGATCGTCGACGCGGTCGCCGACAGCCACGGCTGGCCCATCCGGATCACCGGCGGCGAGGACGGCGGCGTGCGCTTCGAATTCCACGTCGACGACCGGTGAATCGAAGTCTCAACATCCGTCCGATTTTCCAGACATGTGCGATCGATACGCACGGAATATGCGCCGACAATGGCGGATTCGAGAAGCGATCACTCTTTAGGCTGCACGTTGCGAATATCGATATGGGATTGGACGAGGATTCACTGGAGTATCACCGGATCGACCCGCCGGGAAAGATCGAAATTTCGACCACGAAGCCGACGAACACCCAACGGGATCTGTCGCTGGCGTACTCACCGGGCGTTGCGGCCCCGTGCAACGAGATCGCAAAAACTCCCGAGGAGGCGTACACCTACACGAGCAAAGGGAACATGGTCGGCGTCGTCTCGAACGGGACCGCTGTATTGGGTCTCGGCGATATCGGCGCGCAAGCATCCAAACCCGTGATGGAGGGCAAGGGCGTATTGTTCAAGCGCTTCGCTGACATCGACGTCTTCGACATCGAGATAGACGAGGACGATCCGACCGAGTTCGCCGAATCGGTCGCGCGAATGGAGCCGACGTTCGGGGGGATCAACCTCGAAGACATCAAAGCACCGGAGTGTTTTGAGATCGAGTCACGGCTGCGTGAGGAGATGGACATCCCGGTGTTTCACGACGACCAACACGGCACGGCGATCATCTCCGGGGCGGCGCTGTTGAACGCCGCCGAGATCACCGGCAAATCGCTCGACGAACTCCAGATCGTCTTCTCCGGCGCGGGGGCAGCCGCGACCGCGACGGCACACTTCTACCGGTCGCTCGGCGTCCGGGCCGACAACGTCACCATGTGCGACATCGACGGCATCATCACCGAGGCTCGGGTCGCGGACGGCGATCCACACACCTACGTCGAGGCGTTCGCGAGTCCGACGGGCGGGGAGTTGGCGGACGCGATGGCGGGTGCGGACGTGTTCGTCGGGCTGTCGGTCGGCGGGATCGTCTCCGAGGAGATGGTCCGCTCGATGGCCGATGACCCCATCATCTTCGCCATGGCGAATCCGGAGCCAGAGATCGATTACGAGACGGCCAAGAACGCGCGCGACGACACGGTGATCATGGCAACGGGACGCTCGGATTATCCGAATCAGGTGAACAACGTACTCGGCTTCCCGTTCATCTTCCGCGGCGCGCTCGACGTGCGGGCGACGGAGATCAACGAGGAGATGAAAGTGGCGGCCGCCGAGGCGCTGGCCGACCTCGCCAAACAGGACGTCCCCGACGCCGTCGTCAAAGCCTACGGCGACCAACCGCTGCAGTTCGGCCCCGAGTACATCATCCCCAAACCGCTCGATTCGCGTGTACTGTTCGAGGTGTCGGGGGCCGTCGCGGGGGCCGCGATGGAAAGCGGCGTCGCGCGCGAGGAACTCGACCTCGACGCGTACCGCGAGGAACTGGAGGCGCGGTTGGGGAAGTCCAGAGAGATGATGCGGGTCGTGCTCAACAAGGCCAAAAGCGATCCCAAACGCCTCGTCCTCGCCGAGGGCGACGACCCGAAGATGATCCGAGCCGCGTATCAGTTGATCGAGCAGTCGATCGCCGAACCCGTGCTTATCGGCGACAAGCGATCGATCTGGGAGCAGTCGGCCGAGCTCGGATTGGACTTCGAACCGGAGATCGTCGATCCGGTGAGCGACGAACTATCGCCGTATGCCGACCGACTGTACGAGCTCCGCCAGCGGAAGGGCGTCACCCGACGGGAAGCCGAGGGGCTAGTCCACAACGGCAACTATCTGGCGAGCGTGATGGTGGAGATGGGCGACGCCGACGCGATGCTTACCGGGCTGACGAACCACTATCCGACGGCGCTTCGGCCGCCATTGCAGATCGTCGGCACGGACGCCGATTCGGAGTACGCCGCGGGCGTGTACATGCTGACGTTCAAAAACCGCGTCGTCTTCGTCGCCGACGCCACCGTCAATCAGGCCCCCGACGAGCACGTGCTCGCGGAGGTCGCCAGACACACCGCCGAGCTCGCCCGGCAGTTCAACGTCAACCCGAGCGTGGCGATGCTGTCGTACTCCGACTTCGGGACGGTCGACAACGAGGGAACGTACAAACCGCGGGAGGCGGCCCGGCTGCTGCGCGAGGACTCGACGGTCGACTTCCCAGTGGACGGCGAAATGCAGGCCGACACCGCCGTCGTCGAGGAGCTGTTGACCGAGGACTACCCCTTCGCGGAACTCGACGAGCCGGCGAACGTGTTGGTGTTTCCGAACCTGGAGGCGGGCAACATCGCGTACAAGCTCTTGCAGCGACTCGGCGGAGCCGAAGCCATCGGCCCGATGCTCGTCGGCATGGACAAACCCGTCCACGTCCTCCAGCGCGGCGACGAGGTCAAAGATATCGTCAACCTCGCCGGCGTCGCCGTCGTCGATGCACAGGACGACTGACCGCGAGGCCCATCGGGCCGAGCGGCCTTTTCGGTCCAGGAGTTTGCCGCGACGGTGAGCGAACGTGAACCCCGAGCGGGAAACGGCTGGAAGCATATCGTCAACCTCGCCGGCGTCGCCGTCGTCGACGCACAGGACGACTAATCGAACCGGACGTCGCACAGATTCATACCCTCGAAGCCACAACGCGTGGTATGTTCGAGGCGATCGGAGGCCGGTGGGGGAGAATCCCGTGACCGGGAGCGCGGATGGCTATCCGTCGGTCCCGCACGACCGACTGCTCGCCGACGGCTGGGAGCTGCGATCGAAGCGCGAGCGGACGGTCTTTCGGATGCCGGGGATGGAGGTGACCGGGCGCACGCTGCTGTACGACGATGCTGACCTGCGGGCGGCGATCGAAGCGGCCGGCGTGGCGGCGATCGTTGGCGACGCCGAGGTCGACGACCGGGTCGGTGACGACGGCGACGGCGGGTCGTGGCGCTTTTTCTTCGCCACGGCGCTGTCGTTTCGACCGCCGTTGGCACCGATGGTCGGGACCGTGTCGATCCGTCCGACCGTCGCGAGGCAGGCGCGGCGGACGTTCGTCGACGAACTCGAGGGGCGTGGGTTCGAGGGCGTCGAAAGCGGACGGCGCGAACGGGTCCGAACCGAATCCGGCGATCGGACTCGGCTCCGACAGTTCACCGCGCACCTACCGATCGCAGCGGAGCGCGGTCCCGAACGGATCGACGCGGAGGGGTGGCTCGCGGTGTGGGTGACGGACGGATCGTTCCGGATCGCCGGCGGCGCGTATCCGACGCACGGGCTGGAGGCGCGTCTCGATGCGGTAGGGGTTCGGACGCCGAGGATCGATCGGGTGTACCTTCGCGACGAGTTGATCGAGTTGATTCGCGCCGTGCGGTGATCGGGACAGCGAGCGATCGGTGTACGGAGCGTTCCAGCCGCGCGCTACCGATCCCGAAGCGCACCTGCCGCGAGGCCGACGGAAATCAACGCGAACGCGAGCAGCGACAGATTTGGGATCGAGAGTATTCCGAACAGTTCGTACTGGACGCTGCCGCACCCGCCACCAAGCGAGCAGGTTCCCCCCGACCGTAACTGCAAAGCGGAGTGATACGCCGCGACGACCGCACCCCCGACGGACAGCGGCAGCGCTGCTCGCCAAGCTGCGATCCGATCCTCGTACGTCGCGACGGCCAACACGACGACCAGCGGGTACATCCCCATACGCTGGAACCAGCACAGTTCGCAGGGGACGAGTCCCATCACGTCGCTGAAGTAGAGGCTTCCGGCGGTCGCGACGGTCGCGACGAGGGTGGAAGCCGCGAGTATTGATCGATCGGTGATAGCTGGCGTCATGGGCGGTGAAGTGATCGGTCGGTGATCGGTACTGGCTCCTGAGCTATCGGCGTTTCGGCTCCGGGACGCGCGTTCGAGCGTCACTCCTCGTCGACTTTCGGTCTCGGAACGACGCGCGGGGTTTTAACCACTACACGCGGATGTTGACATCCTCCCCGCGCTGAAGCGCGAGGATTCCCACGGCACCGCGCCGCTAGGTTGGGATATTGTGGTTTACGACGTAACCTGTTCTTGAGGTGCGAATACACCAGTTTCGTTGTCAAACAGGAACGTCGATGGCTGTGCCAACCAGCCGTTACTCCTATCACCGCCATCCGTGGCGGGACTCGGAGATACTTTTTGTCGGATATTCTCGGCCCCGTTCACGTCAGCGTTCGCCACTGTACCGCATTCATCGCACACGTATAACCCACGTTCGACACGGTTCGAGTCACGTTTGCGACCACAGCAAGAACACGACTTCGACGTGTCCTCCTCGGAGGCTTCTTCGACGGTGATACCTTCCATCTCCGCCTTGTATTCGAGGAGGTCGGTGAACCGGTCGAATGCCCACGAGTGCAAGTCGAGGTTGCCGTGTTTCCCCCAGTTTTTCGACTCGTTAGCGTCGTCATCTTCGCGGACTCCCGAGAGATCTCCCACTACGATCGTTCCAACGTCTTCCTCAACACACCGTTCAACAATGTGTTTCGAGAGCGTATGGAAATAGTGGGTACGGCGAGCCGACTTCTTGTGGTTCAGCCGGGTGGCCTGCTCGGAGTTCGAGCCGTCACACCGAGCGATTCGCTTGCTGAAGTAGTAGTCGTCCTGCTTCAAACAGTTCAGCGGGTACAGCTCGCTGTGGCCGTCCTCGTAGGCGAGCGCGGCAAAGTTGTTGATCCCGAGATCAACACCCACAGTCTTCTCACCGGGAGCTTCAGTCACATCGATTTCGACCTTACAGACGAAGTGTAGTTCCCACTCGTCGCCCGTCCACACAATCTTGGCTTGTTGGACGTTCTCCACGGCGGAGAGGTCAACGTCGGGACGAGTTTGGTACGTACACAGGACAAAATCCGACCAGTACTCTTTCAGGTTCGATCCTTTTGAGAGTCGGACGCGGTTGTACTGGGTGTCGAGTTTGAAGCCAGCGGCTTTGAACGTGACTGTGGAACGAGGGTGTTCATCGCCGTGTTTACGATAGCCGGGCGGGTTCGCTCTCGTGTCTCCGTTACGTCGTTTGCCGTACCAGCCGTTGAACGCCTCAGCGAGTTCTTGAAGGACTCGCTGACTTGACTGCGAATGCAGATCATCATAGCGGTCGTGGGTTTTGAGGTACGTGGTGAGCTCGTTGTGGTTGGGAATGTGATCGATTTCATCCCAGATCCGACTACACGTCCACCGTCCGACGTTCCAGATCTTACTGGCTGCGAACCCGAGCGAATCAAGGTCGTCTTGCACCCGAGACTGGTTCCGTATGGAAGCAGTATAGGTGCGAGTAACGACCTGTTTCGCCATACGTAACCTATGTAGGTCAACTTACTTGAAGCTGTGTATTTGCTCAGCGTGGAATATCCAGCCGTGCCATCGAACGGTGGACTGTGAAGGGTAGTGTCGGATTCATCCCCGCGCTAACGCGCGAGGCTTTCTCCTCGATTCTCCGTAACCTCCCGGAAGGCACGATCTTCAACACGCTCGGGTTCGGTCCCCATCAGCTGCCGTTCGCGGCGCTCGGGACGATACTGGGCGGGCACGTCCGCGTCGGGCTAGAGGACAACGTCTACTACCGTCGCGGCGAGTTGGCGACCGGGAACGAACAGCTCGTCGCGCGGGCGGCGGAGCTGGCCGGGACGCTGGAGCGGGCGGTCGCGACGCCGGCGCAGGCGAGAGAGATACTCGGGCTCGACTGACGGAGCCCGATCAGTGTTCGGCGCTCTCCCGCTCCGGCCTCGGAACATGACCGTGGCGGCGAACGAGCGTCTCGACCGGCGGCGCGGCTCCCCGAACGGTTATCCGATTGCGAACAGGCGGCGCCTCCGTCCGACAGTCCGTACGCCGCACTCCCGCCCTGGCGGACTGCCGGCCATCGATCAGCTCATAGGCGGTCTGGCCGCCTGTTGGTATATAAACCATCGGAGCCGCGTTTCGGCGGGCGTCGCAGCATCAGCGGCGCGTCCGACGCGCTCGGCTTACACGCCCAGCGCGTCCGCGAACTCGTAGAAGCTCTCGACGGTCAGATCCGGCTCCGCCCCGAACGATCCCCACGGGTCGCCGGTCCGGTCGAGTCGTACGCCCTGCATGCCGGCGTGTTTGGATCCTTGAATATCGAACGGCGGGCCGGCGACGTGGGCGATCGATTCGATCGGCGTCCCAGTCCGCGCGGCGGCGTGGCGGTAAATCTCGACGTCGGGTTTGAACGTCCGGACCTCGTGGGCGCTGATCGCGTCCTCGATGAGATCGCCGATCTCCGCGTGGTCGACCATCGAGTCGAGCATCTCCGGATTGCCGTTCGAGACGACGTACACCGGGTAGCCGCCGTCGATCAGGCGCTCGATGCCGTCGCGAACGTCCTCGAAGACCTCCAGTTCGTGGTAGACGGCGAGGATCTCCTCGACGGTTTCGTCGTCGAGGTCGACGCCGTGGGCCGAGAGCGCGTAGCGAAGCGCGTCGCGGTTCATGTCGTAGAACGGCTGATAAGCATCGACGAAGTTGCCGACCATCGTGTACTCGATCGATTTGGTCCGCCAGAGATCGGAGATCGAATCCGTGTCCTCGACGTGGGCGTCGAGCGCGTCGACCGCCGCGGAGGGGTCGACGAGCGTTCCGTAGGAATCGACGGTGACGGTCGCCACCGCATCTGGATCGAACGACATATCGGAAGGTCACGAGGCACGAACTAAAGCGTGCCGCGGGCGTGCGTAGTCGGGTATTGTCCGCCACGGCGTCACGTGTGACGAAATTTTAAATAACCGGTCGGAGACGGTCGAATTGATGAGTCAGATCGAACTACGAGTCGACGGGCAGCGATACGTCGCGGACCTCCTCGAGGAGGCGGCACCGGAATCCGTCGCGGCGCTCCGGGAGATCCTACCGCTCGAGTCGGACCTGATGCACGTTCGCTGGAGCGGACACGCGACGTAGATCAACATCGACGAGATCGAGTTGCCGGAGATACCGCGAGAGAACCACACGGTTTACCCCTCGAGGGGAGACATTCTGCTGTATCCGGGATACCGAAACGATCAGGAGATACTCATCGCCTGTGGCCCGACCTGTTTCAAGAGTCCGGCCGGCGAACTCGCGGGGAACCACGTCGCGAAGCTCCGGACGTCCGACCGCGAGCTTCGCCGCCTCGAGGACAAGACGCTGGAGGACGGGATGTTCCCGATCCGAGTCGAGGAAACCGGGTGACCGCTCGCGACGGATCGACGTCGGGCTCGGTCGGCGGGTGCTGATCGCGCGGGGGAGACAGACGGCTCGGCCCGCAGTTCGGGCATCGTCAACGAGTGTATTTTCGCTTCGGCCCAAACGGGAGTATGCGACTGTTCGTCAGCGTCGATCTGGGCGGGCTCGGGAAGGAGATCGACCGGCTCCAAGCACCGCTCGCGGAGCTTTCGGGACTTCGTCTCACGGATTCCGCGGACGCCCACGTGACGATGAAGTTTCTCGGCGACGGCGACCACGATCTCGACGCCCTCTCGGACGCGATCGACGCGGCGATCGACGAGGCGGATGTCGGGGCGTTCGAGGCGACGTTCGATCGCGTCGGCGCGTTTCCCTCGACGGCGTACATCCGCGTCGTCTGGCTCGGCGTCGGGCGAGGGGCCGAACCGCTGACGGCGTTACACCGCCGCCTCGAAGCCGAAACGACGGCGCTCGGATACGACGCGGAAAGCCACGAGTTCACGCCGCACGTCACGCTCGCCCGGATGGAGCACGCGGCGGCGAAGGCCGACGTGCAAGCGTTCCTCCGCGAAGACCCGCCCGAGGTCGGACCCGTTCACATCGACGAACTCCGACTGAAGGAGAGCACGCTGACCGGAGACGGGCCGACGTATCGAACGGTCGCTCGGTTCGGGCTGTAACGACCGAGCGAATCACAACCCTCACCTACCGGGCCGTCGACCCACGGGTATGCAACTGGGTGTGATCGGCCTCGGCCGGATGGGACGGATCGTCGTCGACCGCGTGCTGGGCGACGGCCACGACGTGGTCGCGTTCGACCTCGATTCCGAGGCGGTCGACGCGGCCGCAGCGGCCGGCGCGACCCCCGCAGACTCGATCGAGGAACTCGTCGAAACGCTCCCCGAGAACAAGCGGATCTGGCTGATGGTGCCCGCGGGCGACGCCGTCGACGCGACGCTCGCGGAACTCGATCCGCTCCTCGACGAGGCTGACGTCGTCGTCGATGGCGGGAACTCGCACTTCGAGCGGTCGATCGAGCGCGGCGAGTCGCTCTCGGCGGCGTATCTCGACTGCGGGACCTCCGGCGGTCCCGCGGGGGCAGAGCTCGGCTTCTCGCTCATGATCGGCGGGCCCGCCGAGGCCTACGAGGCGCTGGTGCCGGTCTTCGATGCCGTCGCGACCGGACCCGACGGCCACGACCGGATGGGGCCGCAGGGGTCGGGCCACTACGTCAAGATGGTCCACAACGGCGTCGAGTACGCGCTCATGCAGACGTACGGCGAGGGGTTCGAGCTGCTCAGCGAGGGCCGGTACGATCTCGACATGGAGTCGGTGGCCCGCACGTGGAACAACGGCGCGGTGATCCGCTCGTGGCTGCTCGAACTCTGCGAGGAGGCGTTCCGCGAGGAGGGCTCCGATTTGGGCGACGTCGACGACCACGTCGCGGGCGGCTCGACGGGAACGTGGACCGTCAAAGAGGCGCTCGAACAGGAGGTCGCCGTCCCGCTCATCTACGAGGCGCTCGGGGAGCGATTCGACTCGCGCGTCGAGGACGGGAAGTTCTCCCGGCGGCTCGCGAACCGGCTTCGATACGGCTTCGGTCGCCACGAGGTCAAGCGCCGCGATTAAGCGCTAACGCGCTGTATTCCGACCATGCCCTCCCTCGAGTGGTCGATCGACGCCTCGACCTCCCGGCCTCTCCGCACCGTCGCCCACCTCTCGCCGGCCGCGCTGGGCGGCGCGTTGTTGTTGGTGCTCGGCGCGGGACTCGTGTTCGTGGTCACCAACCCGACGGTGCTGTTTTCGGGCCCCGGCCTGGTTTTGCTGCTGCTGCTCGTCATCGGCGGGCCGTTCTCGCTGGCGTACCTGTGGCCGATGCTCACCGATCCAGAGCAGCGGCCGAGCACTGCGGAGTTCGCGGGAGCGGAGGGGTTTCCGTTCAGCGTTCGGAGCGTCTCGATCGCCGCCGCATCGGGGGCGGTCGTGATCCTCGGACTGGTGGTCGTCGGCGTCCCGTTCGAGGTCGTCTACTGGCTGGTCGTGGTCTGCGTCTTCTCGCCGATCCTCGTCGCCATGGCCACGACGCGGGGAGAACTCGACGGCGAGGGGCTCGCTATCAACCGCACCGAGGTTCCGCTGGCACGCCTTCGACGCGTCAGGTCGGCTCGCCTGGGAGATCACACCGTCGTCTGGCTCTCGTACGTCGAACGGACCGGCCTGTTCGTCCCGCGGTTGTTCGTCGTTCCCCGGTCGAAACGGGAGGCCGTACTCGATCGACTCGACGCGGGCGTCGACGCTGACCCGGCGATCGAACCGCCAGATCGGGCGGTCCAGACGGTTCTCCTGATCGGCGGCGCACTGTTTCTCGGCGTGGCGGCGCTGGCGTCCGTCTCGATCGACGAACCGGCGATTCGCCTGTACGCTGCGGTCGTTCTCGGCGGTATCGGGGCCGCGCTCGGCCTCGCCGGGTGGCGTGGGATCTGATCAGCCGACCGTAAGGCAATTCTTGCCGTAACTCACAGTTATAGATATGTAGAGATATATGCACCACATACATGACCACCGAGGAGGAGCTGGGCTTCGGCACGCGATGTCTCCACGTCGGACAGGGCCCCGATCCGACGACAGGGGCCGCCGCGCCGCCGATCTATCAGACGAGTTCCTACGAGTTTCCCGACGCGGAGACCGCGGCTGCCCGATACGCGCTCGAGGACGAGGGCAACGTCTACTCCCGCATCTCGAATCCGACGGTTCGCGCTCTCGAGAAGCGGCTCGCCTCGCTCGAAGGCGGCGTCGACGCGCTCGCGACTGCCTCCGGGATGGGCGCACTCGACGCCGCGACGCTCGTCCTCGCCGAGGCCGGCGACAACGTCGTCTGTGCGTCCTCGGTGTACGGCGGTACCCACGCGTACCTCTCTCACACCGCCGCTCGCCGCGGAATCGGGGCCCGGTTTGTCGACACGCTCGACCCCGACGCGTACGCCGAGGCGATCGATGAGGACACCGCCTACGTCCACTGCGAGACGGTCGCCAACCCGTCGCTCGTGACGCCGCCGCTCGAGGAGATCGCCGAGGTGGCCCACGAGGCGGGCGTCCCGCTGTTCGTCGACAACACTTTCGCGACGCCCGCGCTCTGTCGGCCGCTCGAACACGGCGCGGACATCGTGTGGGACTCGACGACGAAGTGGATCCACGGCTCCGGGACGACCCTCGGCGGCATCCTCGTCACTGACGGCTCCTTCCCGTTCGAATCGCACCCAGAGAAGTACCCCGAGATCGCCGCCCCGAACCCCGCCTTCGGCGGCGTGACGTTCACCGAACGCTTCGGCGATCGCGCGCTGACGATGGCCGCCCGCCAGCGCGGGGCCCGGAGCCTCGGCGATCAGCAGTCACCCTTCGACGCGTGGGTGACGATGCAGGGCGTCGAGACGCTCCCGCTGCGAATGGAGCGCCACTGCGAGAACGCGCTGGCCGTCGCCGAGTACCTCGACGAGCACCCCGCCGTCTCATGGGTCGCCTACCCCGGCCTCGAACACCACGAGACGCACGACCTCGCGTCGAGATACCTCGAGGGAGGCTACAGCGGTATGGTCGCGCTCGGCCTCGAAGGCGGCTACGAGGCCGCAAAGCGGCTGTGCGAGGAAACGGCAGTGGCGAAGTTCCTCGCTAACATCGGCGACGCCCGGACGTTGATCGTCCACCCCGCCTCGACGACGCACGCGCAACTGAGCGAGGCCGAACAGCGAGCTGGCGGCGTCGCCCCCGAGATGGTCCGACTGTCGGTCGGCATCGAGAACGTGGGAGATATCATCGCTGACCTCGAGGGGGCACTATGAGCGACGGGCCCGAAACCGCCTCGCTGGGGGAGTTCACCTTCGAGTGTGGCGAGTCGATCCCCGACCTCGAGATCGCCTACGAGGCCTATGGTGAGTTCACCGGCGACAACGCCGTCTTGGTGTGTCACGCCCTCACAGGCAGCGCACACGTCGCGGGCGGCCGCCGCCGCACCGACACCGCAGGGCAGGCACACGCCTGGTGGGACGACATCGTCGGGCCGGGCAAGGCCGTCGACACGACCGACTACTACGTCGTCTGCGCCAATATCCCCGGCTCGTGCTACGGCTCCTCGGGCCCGCCGACGATCGATCCCGAGACGGGCGAGCCGTGGGGGACCCGGTTCCCGGCGGTGACGGTCACCGACTGGACGCGCGCGCAGCGCCGCCTGCTCGACCACCTCGGCATCCCGAACCTTCACGCCGTCGTCGGCGGTTCCGTCGGCGGCATGAACGTGCTGGAGTGGGCCAAACGCCACCCGGATCACGCCGACCGTGTCGTCGTGATCGCCGCGGCGGCCCGCCTCGACCCCCAGTGTCTCGCCCTCGACGCGATCGCCCAGCGGGCGATCACCACGGATCCGAAGTGGAACGGCGGCGACTACTACGGGGGCGAACCGCCGACCGAGGGGCTCGCGCTCGCCCGCCAGATCGGCCACGTGATGTACCTCTCGAAGTCGTCGATGGACGACAAGTTCGGTCGGCGCTCCGCGGGTATGGACGCCGGGCGCGACACGTTCCAGATGGACCCCGCCGCCGGCTTCTTTCCCTATCGGGAGGTCGAGTCTTACCTCGACTATCAGGGTGAGAAGTTCGCGACGCGCTTCGACGCTAACTCGTATCTGTACTTGACGCGGGCGATGGACAACTACGATCTCGCCTCGGGCTACGACGACGACGCGGACGCGCTCGCCGCGTTCGACGGCGAGGCGTTGCTGCTCTCGTTCACCGGCGATTGGCACTTCACCGTCGAGCAGTCGGAGGCGCTCGCGGCGTCGTTCCGCGAGACCGACGCCGACACCGCCCACCACGTCATCGACTCCGATCACGGCCACGACGCGTTCCTCGTCGAACCCGATCGGGTCGGCCCGCCCGTCGCGGACTTCCTGGAGGACGGCATCCGCGGGAAGGCCGTCTCCGACACCGTCGAAACCGACGAGGGCGACGAGTTCGCGCCGGTCCACACGAGCCTGTTTTCGGACTGAGCGAGGAACGCCGGGTATATTACTCGCTCCAAAGGGCTGTGATCCGGTCTTCGATCTCGTCGAGGACGAGCGCAACGACGTCACGATGGTCGTCTGGCCACGATGCGTCCTGGCCGGGCGTCGGGGTGGTGGGCGGGGGATGGAAGTGGTCTCGTGTATTGTGCGGATTCGGGTGTCGGTCCCACCGGCACTCCCAGGCGTGGTCCGGGTGCTGCTCTCGATAGTGGAGTTTGAAATCGTCGTTTGTGTACCAACGGACCGTCAACTGCGCCTCGTCGACGGCTGCTGGGTAGTACGACGGGGCAAAGACGACGTGGAGTTCCAGATGACCGCTTGTATCCGTGACGGTTGCTCGTGAGACTTGCCTCGTCGCTTGGAGCCGCGTCTGGAGGAACTCGAGGATGGAACGATCGATGGGGGCAGGACTCCCACCATCGCCTGTCGGTGGCACCATCGAGCGGGCTACCCGGACGCCTGTTCGCGCTCGCCACTCGTGCGTTGCTGGCGGGCGCGTTCGTAGCGGTCGCGCTCCTCGCGGGCAGTCGCCCAGTCGCCGAGGTCGCTGTACACGTCGTCGATGGTCCGCTCGTCGCTGTCCTCTGCAGCGGCGACGGCGTCGACTGCGGCCGGTGACGCGGCGTCGTACGTCGCCTCGTACTCGGTGATGCGCGTCGTCAGCTCACGAACGCGATCCTGCAGGTCCTCGACGGACTGGTCGGCTGCGAGCTGATTGATGCGTCGCCACTCAAAATATGCGTCATTTCGTTCGTAGGTGGCCGGATGGCCATCGTGTCGAGTGACGATTCCCAAATCGTCGAACCAGCCAAGGTACTTCCGGGCGGTCTTGGGGTCACAGTCGACGCTGTCGGCGATCGCGGTTGCAGTCGTCGGCTCGCGGGTCTGCAGGATGGTGCCGTAGATGCGTTGTTCGACGTCGTCGCTACTAAACGCGTCATCGAAGGGGGGCGGCCCATCGGCGGCGTCTGTTTCGGACATACTCGAGATTGTAGGTTGAAGGATATAGTTCTTACTTAGGGGAATAGTTTCCCGATAAGAGTAGCGTACTGGGTGTCGGCTGTTGGCTTCGAGAGAAGCACGATATTAACCAACAATAGCCCCGGACTCAGAGAATTGTTGGTTAACTCGCCTAGGTCAGTGCATCCGGAGCTTTCGAGCAGGTTTTACCCTGAACGTATCTGGGTTGTCGACCGGCACGTCGTGACTGCGATCAGTTGTCAGCGAGGCCGACCAGGTGAGTCGGGTGATGAGATCCTCTCGAACAGCCCGCCGACTGACGGTCGATTCGTGCCACCCGATTCGCTCATAGAATAGTAAGACCGAAAACCACGACTTCAGTCGTGGGAGGAAGCCGACGACGCCGACGCACTCTAGATGACAGGCAGACTCCTACACGATTCAGTAAATAACTCAGCTTTGCACGTTGAAGTAGAGCGTGACGTAGGCGGTGGCAAAGACGGATGATGCCGATCACGGGCTTCCTGTCGTGTACGCGTGTGTTCGAGTCGCTGTCTCCAGCACAACGACACCACGCCAAAACCTACGCTACAGGTCTTGTTGCGGCCAGCAACAAGACCTGTGGCGGGCATCGCACGCGAAGTTCTTCCAGCCAGCGGAAAACGCGCTCTCGATAAGTTCCTCACCGAGTCCGATTGGGACGACCAGGAGTTCAACCACGAACGCCTCGAAGAGCTTCAGAAACACGGTGAAACGCGCTGGTCGAAAGATGGCTACATCATCCTTGACGACACGATCACCGAGAAAGCCGGGGACGAAGTCCCCGGCGTCGGCCGGTTCTACGATCACGCTGAAGGTGACACTGTCTGGGGCCAAGACCTCATCTACGCCTTCTACGCTGACGACAAAACCGCCTAGCCGCTCACCTTCCGCCTCTACGAACAGCAAGATGACGAGGACGACGACCGCGATACGAAATACGATCTAGCCAGAGAGATCGTTACGGAGCTCGAAGAAGAGGTAGGTGTGCCTGCGGATACCTACCTCTTCGATTCGTGGTTCGCTCACGACTCCGACCTCCCCAAACAGATCGAATCGTACGGCAAGGACTGGATTGGCCCGCTCCGCAGCAATCGACAAGTGACCTACGCGGGCGAAGAACTCCGTGTCGATGAGCTGGCCGAGCGAATCGACACGGTTGAGCGCGATGTGTTTGAGATGTGGTGACCTGTTTGCCTCTCTCTCGCCATCCTCAGCACAAACGCGAACCCAGCGGAGCTCGAATAGGGCAGACCGCCCACACGGTGGTTGCGCCTTTATCAGTGGCTACACAGAGTATTGGAACATGAACGTTGACGCGGCGCGTCTGCGTGCGGATATCGAGGCGAACGCGCAGTTCGGGGCGGTCGATGCGAGCGAGGGGCCGGCTCGAACCGTCCTCACCGGCAGCGACGCAGACAAGCAAGTGAGAGAGCGATTCGTCGAGCGACTCTCCGCGGCAGGTCTCTCCGTCCGCGTCGACGCCGTTGGCAACATCGTCGGTCGCTGGATACCTCCGAGTTGTGACCCGGATGCTGCCCCGGTCGCCGTCGGCAGCCATTTCGATTCCGTCCCCCGCGGTGGGATTTTCGACGGGCCGCTGGGAACCTATGGCGCACTCGAGAGCGTCCGCGCCATGCAGGCGGCAGAGGTCTCTCCCGCCCGCCCGATCGAGGTCGTTTGTTTCACCGAAGAGGAGGGCGCTCGCTTCGGTGTCGGCACGCTCGGTTCGTCAGTGGCGACAGGACAACGTACGGCATCCGAAGCGCTCTCACTGACCGACGACGAGGGGGTCTCCCTCGCCACTCACTTGGAGCGCATCGGCTTTGCGGGCGAGGACACCATCGATGCGGCGCACTGGGACTCCTGGGTCGAGTTGCACATCGAGCAGGGGACGAAACTCACGAGCAACGACGCGGGCGTCGGCATCGGCAACTCGCTGCACACGAACAACCACGTCGTCCTCGACGGCTCGGAGATGGCCGCCGAGAAAGCCCGTCGCGTCTTCACCACCGACCCAGGAATGGGAGTCATCCGCCACGCGGACGCTGGCTACGAGGAGGCGCTTGCGGAGGCCAACGAGTCCGACGTCCCAATCCCGATGCGAGACGCAACTGAGGGCGAATGACATCGACGCAAGTCGCTTTCAGGGGGCACGCATGACCTACACCGTCGTTCACGACGCCACTGAGATCGTCACGGGCCCGGCCGACGAGGACAGCGAGACGCTCCAGACCGAGACCGGCGCGGCCGTGGTCATCGAGGACGGGACGGTCAGTGCCGTCGGGCCGTCGGCGGAGATTACCGCCGAGTACCCGCCTGCAAACGCCGAGACAGCCGTCGACGCCAGCGGGAACTGCATCCTCCCCGGCTTCGTCGACTCCCACACCCACGCGCTGTTCGTCGGCGACCGCTCCGACGAGTTCGAGGCCAAACTCGCGGGCAAGTCCTACCAAGAAATTCTCGCCGATGGCGGTGGCATTCTCCGCACCGTCCGCAACGTCCGCGAGGCGACCGACGGCGAACTCGCAGCCCAACTCCGTACCCACCTCGACGTGATGCTTGCAAACGGGACGACCACAGCGGAGGTAAAATCCGGCTACGGACTGGACACCGACATTGAACTCCGGATGCTCGCTGTCATCGACCGAGTGAACGAGAACCACCCCGTCGGCCTCGTCCCGACATTCATGGGCGCACACGCTGTCCCCGACGACACTACCAGCGAGGCATACACGGAGTCGGTCGTCACCGAGCAGCTTCCCACGGTGGCAGACCAGGGCATCGCCGAGTTCTGTGACGTGTTCTGTGAAGCCGACGTCTTCTCCGTCGAGCAGTCCCGTCGCATCCTCACCGCTGGGCAGGAACACGGCCTCACCCCGAAGATTCACGCCGACGAGTTCGCCCGCCTCGGTGGGTCACAGCTCGCCGCGGAACTGTCGGCAGCCAGCGCCGACCACCTGCTCCAGTCGACGCCCGAGGACGCGGCCAGCCTCGTCGACAACGGCGTCACCCCCACGTTCCTCCCGGGAACTGCCTTCGGACTCGACGGTGAGTATCCGAGGCTTGCACCCTTCGAGGAGCGCGGAACGATTCCGGCAATTGCGACCGACTTCAACCCCAACTGCTACGCGCCGACGCTCGGATTCGCGGCGACGCTCGCCTGCGTCGGCGTCGGGATGACGCCCGCTCAGGCGATTCGCGGCATCACTGAACGTGGTGCCGCTGCACTCGACCGCACTGACGGCCGCGGTACCCTTCGCACTGGTGCACCCGGCGACCTGGTCGTCCTCGATGCACCGACGTACAGACACCTGCCGTACAAGTACGACGGCGCGCTCGTCGAGACAGTCCTCAAAGACGGCACCGTCGTTCACTGACTGTTCGATCACCAGCTTTCACACCAGCCACCCGATTTCTTGTTGGCTGACCTCCGCTTCCCTTGCCATAGGGCGTCGAACACTCAGGGTCGCCTCTCGACTCGGTCGACACACGACACAGTGCTACCGATGTTGTTCAGTCGGGATTCGAACGTCCGCCCACTCCACCGTCACGCTCTTGTCGAGGTTCCGACGCTTGTCGATCGACCGCGTCGGTTCGCGACGTGATACGACGCCAACTGTAACTGGACGTTCGCGAGCACCGCCGCGGCCTGGGGATAGGTCTCCGGCACCCGAAGCACGTGGTCGGCGTAGCGCTCGACGTCGGATTGGCCGTCCGTCACCGCGACTACGGGCGCGTCGCGGGCTTCGACCCCCTTGAGGCTTCCAATCGTCTTCCGTGCCATCTCACCGTCGCCGGTCACGATCGGCATCAGTGAATGCACCGAGATCAGCCTCAACACCCTCTGGATCAGTCCCTTCTGAGAGAACGTACGCTAGCTCGAATTTCGTGTATGGACCCATTACCGGCTTTTTTATCCGTTCGCGGCTCCTCTCGTTTGATGACGAGCTCTTATCCCCCTCGATTTTGTCTATCCTCTTGGGGATTTCATCTCGTACACGAGAGATCGTCCATTCAATTCCACGCTAGCTATCCCTCCTACTCGTTGGGACTGACTGGACCCTTGCACTTGGACTTGATTTTGTCTCCCTCCCGCCACTGCCAGTAGTAGTAGCGGTTATCGTTGATCTCCTTGATGGTGACCGTCGTTTTTGTCGGGACGTCTTCCGGGAGATCTTCGGGACGGTCTACGGTGTCGGGGTCATCTGACGCTTCTTCGAGCCGGGGGTTCCGCTCCTTGTGCTCAGCCAACGATTCGGCGTAACGGGCAACGTCACGAGCTCATTGCCACGCACCAGCGGTCACGGTGAAGCCAACATCCCGAAGTCGATCACCGAGTGGATCACCAATCCCCGAAGCGGGCGTCAGAATGCCACCGTCTAGCGGTGACTCCGTCTCACCCCGCAGCAAGCACATCCCAGCCTCTCCGAGCATCCGGGCGGTTGCGCCATAGCCAGGATCCAGTTCGGCTCCGATCTCACTTACCACAGTGAACGGCCCATCGGTCGTTGTCCCTCGGCCGATGACACGAATCAAGAAGTGACCTGATTTAATCTTCGCTTCCGAGGGCCCTGTGCCCGGCTCAGGGAACACGAACCGACGCAATCCACGCCGAAGCAGCCGACTCTTCATCGCAGCGGTTCCGACACCCAAGCCGAGTGCGATCCCGCCAGCTGCTGCGGCACCGCCGATCCCAGAACTGGTTGGAACGACCTCTGTACACCGAAACTCTCGGCCCCACGGATACTCCAAGAGGGCATTGCTCCGTCGGATCACCCGTTCGTTGACGGCTGCCATCGGCGAGGGAGCCGTCCATATCGAGCGAATGGAATCTCGCTGTGGTCGTCGTTGTTCGCCTGTATCGACACCGGAGCGTTCGCCCGGTGGAGCCAACGAGTACGGATTCGATACTGTTTCTCGGGCAATCGGATCAGTTGCAGCGGCTTCGAATAATTCGGCCGCACTGGCTAAGGTTCCGCCACTCACCCCACCCTCTCCATCTTCGAGATAGATACGAACGAACTCACAAGGGTCTCCAAACGCCTCGGTAGCGTACGATTGCAGCAGTTTGACCCCGAGGTCGGATGGGATCGAATCGAACCCACAGCTGTGGACGATTTTCACGTCGGCAGCCACAGCATCGTCGTGATAGCGGTCGATCATCTCTCGGACCCAATTAATCTCCCCGGTGAGATCACAGTAGTCGGTTCCAGCCTCAATGCAGGCTTCGACGAGTGGTGTCCCGTATGTCGTGTAGGGCCCGACTGTCGTACAGACGACCTTCGTTTGGCTGGCCATCTCACGGAGGCTCGCCGGTTTGGTGGCATCACCGACAACAATGGCGATCTCCTCTCGATCAGACTCATCTGCAAGCCCTTCTGCGAGTCGGCGGAGCTCAGATTCATTTCGACCACCAATAGCAACAGACAGTTCAGCAGCGGGGTAGTGACTGGTGAGATGTTCGGCGACGAGTTGGCCAGCGAATCCTGTGGCTCCCCAGACCACGATATCGTAGTTGTTTGTTGTAGATGACACGGGTTTCTACTACCAATAGGACGCGAAGAACCTCAACTGTTCGGGCAAGGCACTGACCGATGATAGTGGAACCATTTTATCGGGTTTCTACGACACCCGGTTTCGAGGGAAGAGTATGAGGCACCGAAGCCTTCAGCTCAAGTCACAGGAACCACTCAAACGCGACCCACAGATTGAATCCGGCCGGTCGCATACATCTACATAGCGAATGCGGATCGAACTCGACGACGGAACTCTCCTACTCCGTGACGCGACCGAGAATGTGCCCCACGCGGAGTGGGACGACCGCATCGACGAGCATCGCACACAGGCATATCGATATCGAGCCCTCCTCGAATGGGCCGGCACATGGACGGGCAACGACGACCAAGCCACACTCCTCGATGGATTCGGTGCAGCCTGCGAGGATGCTGCCCGGGGCTACCCAGACCTCGAACTTACGCCGGCACTTCACATCGAACCGCGTGACTACCAACAGGCCGCCCTCAACGCCTGGATCAACCACGGACGTCAAGGGAGTGTCGTGCTCCCGACGGGGAGCGGGAAGACCTTTCTCGGTCTCCAGGCCATCGCCGACGCCGGCGTGAGCACGCTCGTCGTGACGCCGACGATCGATCTGATGAACCAGTGGCACGCCACGCTCACCAACGCCTTCGGCGACCAACTTACAGCCGATTTCGACCCTGTCGATACCTCGGTGGGTGAGCCTACGCCGGGGTCGCACTGGTTCTCGGCTACGCGCTCGCTGACAGCCCCCGGCCCGACTGGCAGGTGCTGGCGATCGTCTTTCTCGTCGCGATCGGCGTGGGGCCGCGATGGAACTCCTCCAGCTCGCGTTGCCGCGTCGATACTCGAGCGTCAGCGACGTGCTCGCGAACGCCGCTGGAGCAGCCATCGTAGTCGGGCTCTGGCGGATACTGCGCCGTCGAGTGCGGCTCTACCGCGTCGGTCGCCCGCTCGAACCGCCGGTTTGATCGTCGAGAGCCTGTGAGGCTACGTCACCGATATCGGCCAGGGTTGCCATCGATACTAGGTATTAACACCGACGCGGTGCGTCTCATTCGTATGTTCGACAGAGACGACCTCTACACGAACGCGTTGCACGCAGGCCAAGAGGCCGATCCGACCACGGGCGCGAGAGCCCCGCCGATCTATCAGACGACATCCTACGAGTTTGAGGACGCCGAGCACGCGGCGAACCTCTTCGGACTCCAAGAAGTGGGCAATATCTACTCGCGGATCATGAACCCGACCAACGCGGTGCTGGAAAAACGCATCGCGACGCTGGAGGGCGGAATCGCCGCGCTCGCCACATCGTCGGGGATGGCGTCGTTCGACCTGGCGACGTTCATTCTCGCGAGCGCCGGCGACAACATCGTCTCGGCGTCGTCGTTGTACGGCGGCACCTACACCTACCTCACGCACACCGTCGAGCGCCGGGGCGTCGAGACCCGGTTCGTCGACACGCTCGATTACGACGCCTACGAGGAGGCCGTCGACGAGGACACCGCGTTCATCCACTGTGAGACGATCGGCAACCCGGCGCTCGTGACGCCCGACTTCGAACGGCTCGCCGAGATCGCCGAGGACGCGGGCGTCCCGCTGTTCGTCGACAACACCTTCGCGACGCCCGCGCTGTGTCAGCCGATCGAGCACGGCGCGAACCTCGTGTGGAACTCGACGACCAAGTGGATCCACGGCTCCGGGACGACGATCGGCGGGGTCCTCGTCGACGGCGGGAACTTCCCGTGGGACGAACACGCCGACCGGTTCCCCGAAGTCGCGAAGTCGAACCCCGCCTACCACGGCATCAACTTCTCCGAAGTGTTCGGCGAGGCCGCCTTCGCCTACGCCGCCCGGACGCGCGGGCTCCGCGACCTCGGCAACCAGCAGGCCCCGTTCGACGCGTGGGCCACGATTCAGGGGCTCGAATCGCTGCCGATGCGAATGGAGCGCCACTGCGAGAACGCGATGGCCGTCGCGGAGTTCCTGCAGGACCACCCCGAGACGTCGTGGGTCACCTACCCCGGCCTCGAGAACCACGAGACCCACGAGGAGGCGACGAAGTACCTCGACGGCGGCTACGGCGGCATGATCACGTTCGGACTCGAGGACGGCTACGAAGCCGCCAGAAAGACCGTCAACAACGTCGAACTCGCGAGCCTGCTCGCGAACGTCGGCGACGCGAAGACGCTCATCATCCACCCGGGGTCGACGACGCACCAACAGCTCACCGACGAGGAAAAGCAAGCCAGCGGCGTGACGGACGACCTGATCCGACTGTCGGTCGGCCTGGAGGACACCGACCGCATCATCGAGGACCTCGATCAGGCGATCAAGGCGGCGACGAACTGAGGGGCGGAGGCGGCGGGACGGCTACCGTCTACCCGTCGTAAAACACCACCATCGTGAGGCCAACGACGGCGGCCGCGAGGTAGGCCGGTCGCTCGATCGCGGTGTCGACGAACCGTTCCGCAGTCGTCGAATCGAGTGCTAGCCCGCCGGAAATTGCCCCACTACTGAGCGACGTGGAGACGAGCAGCGCGGCGAGCGCACCCAATGCTACCACCGCGCCGAGCGCGCTGATCGGATTGTCGTCGGTCCAGTCGGCGAGCAGATACAGCGGCGCAAACACGATTCGGCGAACGCTCATGCGTTCTCCACGTTTCGGGTTGGAATAAAGTTGCGTCAGACGGACAGTCGCCGCGAGTCGAGATTATAGCACGCCTTCCGTTTCCAGGACCTCGCGCAGTTCCGCCATCGAGGAGACGAGCACGTCGCAGTGCGGTTCGACGGCCGGTTTCGGCTCGTACCCGACTGCGAGCCCCGCGACTTCGAGCATCGGGAGGTCGTTCGCGCCGTCGCCGATCGCCACGGTGTCGGCCATCGGGATGTCGAGGTCCTCGGCGAGAGCTGCGAGCGCGTCGTCTTTCGTCCCCTCGATGAGGGGCCCCTCGGCGTTCCCGGTCAGCTTCCCGTTTCGGATCGGCAGTCGGTTGGCGACGATCGTATCGACGGAGGTCCCCGCCGCGTCGAGGGCCTTCTCGACGCCGCGATCGAAGCCGCCGGTTAGGATGGCGACGTGGTGGCCGGCCGCCGAGAGCGCCTCGATCACGTCGGCGCTGCCAGGGCGCAAACTGACGCGATCGAAGCCCACCTCGACGTGGGGCTCCTCGAGGCCGTCGAGCAGTTCCGCGCGGGCGTAGAGGCTCTCGGCGTAGGAGATCTCGTCGTTCATCGCCCGTTCGGTGATCTCGTCGATCTCGTCGGCGACGCCGGCTTCCTCGCCGAGCAGCACCGTCATCTCAGAGTCCGAGAGCGTCCCGTCGAAGTCGAACGCGATGAGCATACTCGTCCTGCGTCGCGGGGGGTCATAGGGGTTATCGTACTCGGTCGTGGGCGGGGGTCGCGTGGCACCCGATTAGCCGGTTCGCTCGCTCCACTCGAGCCGAATGCGCCGGAGACGCGTCTCGGTCGGGTCGAGCATCGTCAGCGCTATCGGGCCGATCTCGATCCGATCGCCCTCTCGCGGAGGCCGCCCAACGTTCGCATGGATGAGGCCCGCGAGCGTCAGTCCGGGATCCAGAGCTATAAGCCCGTATCGCCGGGGCGACCCAAGGATCTACCGTCGGGGTCGAGATAGTCGCACAATTCTGAGTATAGAGAGCTATGGTTGTTAAAAAGTATGCATATATGTGGGTTTATTTCGTCGAAAAACGCCGCTCAGGCGGATCGATGAAGAAAGCGTTATCCCTGACGGACGGGAGTGTACGCGCATGAAGGTACTGGTCACGGATCCCATCGCGGACGCCGGGATCGATGTCCTCCGGGACACCGATCACGAGGTCGTCACGGCCTACGACGTCGAGGGCGACGAACTGCTCGACGCGGTCGCCGATGCGAACGCGCTCATCGTCCGCTCGGGGACCGAAGTCACGAGGGAGGTGCTCGAAGCCGCGCCCGAACTCGTCATCGTCGGACGGGCCGGCATCGGCGTGGACAACATCGATATCGAGGCGGCGACGGATCAGGGCGTCATCGTCGCGAACGCGCCCGAAGGCAACGTTCGGGCGGCCGCCGAACACACCGTCGCGATGGCGTTCGCCACCGCGCGCTCCGTCCCGCAGGCGCACGCCCGCCTCAAAGCGGGTGAGTGGGCGAAAGGCGAGTTCCTCGGCACGGAGCTCAACGGCAAGACGCTCGGCATCGTCGGTCTCGGACGGGTCGGCCAGGAGGTCGCAAAGAAGCTCGACTCGATCGGGATGGACCTCGTCGCGTTCGATCCGTACATCTCCGAGGAGCGCGCCGAACAGCTCGGCGCAGAGCTCGCGGATCTGGAGACGACGCTCAAACGCGCCGACGTGCTGACCATCCACACGCCGTTGACGCCGGAGACGGCGAACTTGATCGGCGAGACCGAGCTCGCCGAGATGGAGGGCGGCTACGTCGTCAACTGCGCCCGGGGCGGAATCATCGACGAGGCGGCGCTCGCCGAGGCCGTCGAGGACGGTATCGTCGCCGGGGCCGCTCTCGACGTCTTCGCGGAGGAACCGCTGCCCAAAGACAGCCCGCTGCTCGACGTCGAGGACGTCATCGTCACGCCGCACCTCGGCGCGTCGACCGAGGCGGCCCAAGAGAACGTCGCGGTCTCGACGGCCGAACAGGTGCTCGCCGCGTTCAACGGCGAACCCGTAATGAACGCGCTGAACGCGCCGTCGATGGACGAGTCGGCGTTCCCGCGGGTCGAACCCTACATCGATCTCGCCGAGACGGCCGGCAAGACCGCCGTCCAACTGCTCGACAGCCGCGTCGAGCGCGTCGAGATCACGTACGAGGGCGACATCGCCGAGGAGGACGTCGAGATTGTCACCGCGTCGGCGCTCAAGGGCGTCTTTCAGCCGCTCGAGTGGCAGGTCAACGCGGTCAACGCCCCGCGGATCGCCGAGGAGCGAGGCATCGAGGTCTCGGAGACGAAACGGCGTCAGTCCGAGGACTTCCAGTCGCTCGTCACCGTCACGGTGAGCGACGGCGAGGACGAGATCGGCGTCTGCGGCACGCTGTTTGCGGACGATGACGCCCGCATCGTCCGCATCGACGGCTACCGGGTCGACGCGATCCCCGGCGGGCAGATGATGGTCGCGCGCAACACCGACGAACCCGGCGTCATCGGCCACATCGGGACCGTGATGGGCAAGTACGACGTGAACATTGCGGGGATGTTCAACGCCCGCGAGGTCGACGGCGGCGAAGCGCTCACCGTCTACAACATCGATCAGGAGGTTCCGGAGGAAGCGCGACGGGAGCTCGAAGCCGACGACCGGATCATCGAGACGAAGTACATCAGCCTCAACGGTTGAGCGCTTCAGCCGGCTTCGGCACTCGCGTTCGAGGGACAAAGGACGGAGTTTTACCGCCCCGGCATCAAGGGCCCCCAATGAGCGAAGACGACGGAGAGCCGTCCGACAAACAAAAATACGAGTTCCAGAAGGTGATCGAAGAGCTCGACGACTACTCGGGCTCGGGAACCCAGCTCGTCTCGATCTACATCCCGGAGGACCGGCTGATAAGCGACGTAGTCGCGCACGTCACACAGGAACACAGCGAGGCGTCGAACATCAAGTCCAAACAGACCAGAACCGCGGTGCAGGACGCCTTGAAGAGCATCAAGGACCGGCTGAAGTACTACGACGTGCATCCACCGGAGAACGGAATGGTTCTCTTCTCGGGCGCGGTCGATTCGGGTGGCGGCCAGACGACGATGGTGACTGAGGTGCTCGAATCGCCGCCGGACCCCATCGAGTCGTTCCGCTATCACTGCGATTCGCACTTTTTGACCGAGCCGCTCCAGGAGATGCTGGGCGACAAGGGGCTGTACGGCCTCGTCGTCCTCGATCGCCGGGAGGCGAACGTCGGCTGGCTGAAGGGCAAGCGTGTCGAGCCGGTCAAGTCGGCCTCCTCGCTCGTGCCCGGCAAGCAGCGAAAGGGTGGCCAGTCGGCCCAGCGGTTCGCCCGCCTCCGACTCGAGGCCATCGACAACTTCTATCAGGAGGTCGCGGGGATGGCGAACGACCTGTTCGTCCCGAAGCGCCACGAGATGGACGGCGTGTTGGTCGGCGGGCCATCGCCGACGAAGGATGAGTTCCTCGACGGCGAGTATCTCCACCACGAGATCGGCGACATGGTGCTCGGGAAGTTCGACGTCTCCTACACCGACGAATCGGGGCTGTACGACCTCGTCGACGCCGCCGAAGACGTGCTGGCCGAGACGGAGGTGATGAAGGACAAATCCGAGATGGAGGAGTTCTTCGAGCAGCTCCACGACGGCGGCAAGGCGACCTACGGGTTCGACGCGACGCGGCGGAATCTGGTCATGGGCTCGGTCGATCGCCTCCTCATCAGCGAAGACCTTCGTCAGGACGTCGTCACCTACGAGTGCGGCGAGCGCGACGAGTACGAACTCGTCGACCGGCGGGCGAACACGCCGACGCACACCTGCGAGAACGGACAGGAGGCCGAGGTGATCGAGCGCGAGGACGCGATCGACCACCTCATCGAACTGGCCGAACAGCGCGGCTCGGACGTGAAGTTCATCTCGACGGACTTCGAGAAGGGCGAACAGCTCCTGACAGCGTTCGGCGGGATCGCCGGGATCCTCCGGTACTCGACCGGCGTGTGAACGAAGCGGCCTCGACGCACCGACCCCCTGAATCTTTTTGCCCACCGCCGCGAAATGGTCCCTCGTGAGTACGCTAGTCGTGTACGTCGATCGCGACAGGGGAGGTCGACACGACGGCACCACGGTCGGGTGGGAGGCCGTGCAGGCGCTCGTCACGGATATCGGCCTCGAGGACCCCGAGGACAGCCGCGTCAACTGTCTGCTCGAGACGCTCCACGTGGCTCGTGATCTCAGCGACGGCGGCGAGGAGACGGTCGTCGCGGTCATTCCGGGCGACGGCGAGGGGATCAAAACCGACCGAGAGGTCGCCCGCGGCATCGATCAGCTGATCGGAGAGTACGACCTCGATGCCGCGGTCGTCGTCATCGACTCGGCCGGCGACGAACGGCTCGTCCCGGTCATCGAAAGCCGAATCCGCGTCGACGCGGTCGACCGCGTCGTCGTCCGTCAGTCGCACGACATCCAGTCGACCTACTACCTGCTGAAGCAGTTTCTCGGCGACGAACAGCTACGGGGAACGGTTCTCGTCCCGATCGGTGCCGCACTCCTGGCATTCCCGATCCTGCTCTTTCTCGCCGACAACGTCGCGGTCGCGCTGTCGGCCATCGTCGGCGTCATCGGGATGTTCTTGCTCTACAAGGGCCTCGGGATCGACTCACTCGTGTCGAGACTTCCGGCGGTCATTCGCGACGGGTTCTACTCGGGGCAGGTATCGCTGGTCACGTATGTCGTCGGCGCCGGACTGGCGCTCATCGGCGTCTTCGCGGGCGGGATCAGCGCGGCCGGGACGGACGAGACCGCGGAGTTGTTGATCGGCCTGCGATTCCTCTTCTACAGCGTCCCGTGGTTCGCCGTGGCCGCGCTCACCGCGGCGACGGGGCGGCTCATCGACGAGCTGTTGGCCGAAGACGGCGTATCGAGCGCGCTGATGAACCTGCCGTTCGGCATCGTCGCGGTCGGGCTCGTCGTTCGTGGGTTCACCGGCTACTTCCTCGAGCGCGCCGACCTCCTCGATCCGGTCGTCGTTCCGGCCGTCACGGCCGGGGCGGTCTCGGTCGACGGATTCATCGTCTCGATTTGGGGTCGGCTCGTGGTCTACGTCGCGGCGGGTATCCTCGTCAGTCTGATCGGCGTCGCATTCACCTCGCGGATGGCGAACGACCGGCCGTTCGAGGAGTTTCCCGAGTAGACCAACCGACGGCCATTTACTCACCGATCGAATAGCCATCGTATGGATCCGTGGGTGAGCCTCTTTTCGGGTGGGAAGGACTCGGCGTGGGCGCTGTATCGAGCGCTGGAGCGCGACGCTCCCGTCGAACGACTCGTCACCGTCCATCCGTCGGGCGAGTCGTTCATGTACCACATGCCGGCGACCGAGCTGGCCGAACTCGCGGCCGAGAGCATCGGGATCCCGCTGGTCGACGTTCGACCGGCCGACTTCGAGGCGGGCGCCACCGACGACGAGGATTCGGGCGCTCGTGGCGACCGCGAACTCGAACCGCTCGAAGCCGCGCTCGAAGCGCTGGCCGAGGAGCTAGGCGGGATCGGCGGCGTCACCGCCGGCGCGATCGAGAGCAGCTACCAGACCGATCGGATCGAGGCGATGTGCGAGCGGCTCGACGCGGAGCTGTTCGCGCCGCTGTGGCGGGCGAACCCCCGTGAGTTGGCCGACTCGATGCTCGATGCAGGCTTCGAGATCACGATCGTCAGGGTCGCCGCGGCGGGGCTCGACGAGTCGTGGCTCGGTCGGCGATTGGACGCCGAGGCGTTCGCGGAGCTGGAAGAACTCAACGAGGCCTACGGGATCCACATTCTCGGTGAAGGCGGGGAGTTCGAGACGCTTGTCACCGACGGGCCGCACATGGAGCGGCCGATTCGCCTCGAATACGAGACCGAATTCGACGGAGTTCGAGGAAGTTTGCAGATCACGGACGCATGGCTGGGCGATTCCGATAGTCGGTGAGCGGGGTGTCGGGTGGACTGGCGAACAGACGGCACGCTCGATCGTGGCGACCCGTGTGCCGTGCTCGCGGAATCGACGCCGATCGAGTCCGGTCGCATCGGGAGGTGCCCACGCTCCCGCAACCGCCTGGGCGGGCCGCCGCCTCGGTCAGGGCATGCCGTCGATGGCCCCACGATCGTATATAAATGCGTGGGCGAGACAAAAAAGCACTTACCCGCTCGCTCTGTCTGTCGGGGTAATGAAAGCTGTCGTACTCGCGGGGGGCTATGCGACGCGGCTGTGGCCCATCACGAAGCATCGGCCGAAGATGCTGTTACCGATCGGCGAGACGACGGTCATCGACCGAATCTTCGGCGCGCTCGAAGCCGACGATCGGATCGAAGAGGTGTACGTCTCGACGAACGAGCGGTTCGCCGAGGAGTTCGAGAGGCATTTGGCAGAGAGCGCGTTCGAGAAGCCGGTTCTCTCGGTCGAAGAGACGGTCGAGGAAGACGAGAAGTTCGGCGTCGTCGGCGCGCTTCGGCAGCTCGTCGACCGCGAGGGGATCGACGACGACCTCCTCGTCGTGGCGGGCGACAATCTCATTGGCTTCGATCTGTCCGACTTCGTGGACTTCTTCGAGGATCGCGGGAGCGCCGCGCTCGCGGCGTACGACGTGGGGGACCGGGAGAAGGCAAAATCCTACGGACTCGTCGAACTCGACGGCGACCGTGTCGTCGAGTTCCAGGAGAAACCCGAGGAGCCGAACAGCACGCTCGTCTCGATCGCCTGCTACGGCTTCCCACGAAGGTCGCTCCGATTCGAGGAGTACCTCAAGGACGGGCACAACCCCGACGAGCCCGGGTGGTTCCTCCAGTGGCTCCAGAGCCGCGAGCCGGTCCACGCGTTCACCTTCGAGGAGCCGTGGTTCGACATCGGGACGCCGCGGTCGTACCTCGAGGCGATCGCCTGGGAGCTGAACGGCGACAGCGTGATCGCCGAATCGGCGACAGTCGAGCGGTCGACGATCGGCGAGAACGTCCACGTGATGGCCGACGCGGAGATCGTTGACTCGACGCTCGACCGATCGATCGTCTTCGAGGGCGCGACGATCGACGGCTGTGAGATCCACGAGACGATCATCGACGAGGGGACCCGCATCGAGGACATCGACCTCGCCGGCGCGCTCATCGGTGCGCACACCCAGTTGACGAACGGCGAGTGATCTCCGGCGGTGCGGGGGCGGTGAACGGCCGCGAACCGCCGGTGTCGGCAGTACCGTTTTGTGCAGTGACCTCGAACGCGGAGTATGCAGGGTGCAGAGCGGACCACCCGACAGCGCATCGCCTCGTTTCTCCGCGAGCGACCCGCCGAAGCCGGCCAGATCGCGACCGAGTTCGAGATCACGACCGCGGCGGCGCTGACGCACGTCGAACACATCTCGAAGTCGCTCGACGGAACCGACGAACGGCTGCTCGCGGCACCACCCGAGTGTCGCGACTGCGGGTTCGACGGGTTCGATTCGCTGATCAATCGGCCGTCGAGATGCCCGACGTGTAAGAGCGAGAGCGTCTCCGAGCCGGTGTTCACCGTCAGATAGCGCGATCGTCTCGATCGACCGGACGCCCGGCGACCCGACGTGTACCGCCGTAGTGCTTACGTCCGTGGGACCCGTTCGGTCGGTAATGACACGCAGCGATGCACCGGAGCCGCGGAGTGACCGTCCGATCGGTCGGCCGATCGTGTTTAGTCCATGACGGATGCGACCGATCCGCGGACCGTGGGCGGTGACGGGCGACCGGCCGACGCGGAGTGGGCCGGCGACGTCGCGCGGGCGGTCATCGAGAATGCCGGGAGCGTTATCGTCGGCAACCGAGCGTCGATCGAACAGCTCGTTGCGGGACTGCTCGGTGGAGGACACATTCTCTTGGAGGACGTCCCCGGCGTCGGAAAGACGATGCTCGCGCGCGCCATCGCGTCGTCGTTCGACTGCTCGTTCAAGCGCGTGCAGTTCACCCCGGATCTGTTGCCCGCTGACATCACGGGGACGAACGTCTACGACCGGAAAACCGAGGAGTTCGAGTTCCGCCCCGGGCCGATCTTCGCGAACGTCGTGTTGGGCGACGAGATCAATCGCGCCCCGCCGAAGACCCAGGCGGCGATGCTCGAAGCCATGGAGGAACAGCAGGTCACCGTCGACGGCCGCACGCACGGGATCTCGTCCCCGTTCGTCGTTATCGCGACGCAGAACTCGATCGAGCGCGAGCGGACGTACGAACTCCCCGCAGCGGAGCTGGATCGGTTCATGCTGAAACTGCGTCTCGGCTATCCGAACGCCGACGACGAAACGGCGATCATCGAACGGGCGATCGGCGGGCACGCGATCGGGGCGCTCACCCCGGTCGCCTCGGTCGACGATCTTCGCGCGATCCGGGCGACGACCGCTTCGGTCGACGTCAGCGAGCCGATCCGAGAGTACGTCACTCGCCTCGCCCGCTACACGCGGGAGAACGCCGAGTTGGGCGTCAGTCCCCGCGGCTCTATCGCGCTGGTCCGCACGGCGCAGGGACGAGCGATCCTCGACGGACGGTCGTATGTGATCCCCGACGACGTACAGGCGGCCGCATCCGTGGTGTTCGCCCACCGGATACGGACGCGCCCGGGCGACCCCGACGCCGAATCGCTCGTCTCGAACGCGCTCGAAACGGTGCCGGTCGAGGGGTAGCGATGGCGGCCCTCCGACAGCTTCGACCGACGCGGCGGGGGCTCGGAGCCGCGGCCGTCGTCGGCCTCGCGCTCGCGCTCGGGAGCGCGTTCGGTATGCGTTCGCTCGGTGCCGTCGTCGTCCCGGGTGCGTCCGCGCTCCTCATCGGTGCGGTACAGACGCTTCGGGCGGACGCCCCGAAGGTCGACCGAGCCAGTATCGACGCCGGCTTCCCGGGCGACCGCCGAACGGTGCGCGTCACCGTCGAGTCAAGCGCGCCCTGCACCGTCGTCGAACCGGTGGGAGACGGACTCGCGGTACCCGAGGGGACCACGAATCCCGTGACTGAAGCGATCGGTCACGGCGGTCAGTTCGAGTACACCGTCGAACTCGATCGCCGCGGCGAACACCGCGTCGGACCGGCTCGGTGTCGGATCTCGGACTCGTTCGGGCTGTTCTCGGCGGTCACTGGGGAGGAGGAAGCCGAGACCGTCCTCGTGTATCCGACCGTGTACGACGTCGAGGCGCGAGCGCTGTCCCGGCTCACGAGCGGCGGTGGCGGTACCGATCGATCGATGTTCGAGCGGTTGCGCGAGTACACCACCGAGGATACGATGGGCGACATCCACTGGCGGGCGAGCGCGAAGCGACCCGACGAGGAGTTCCTCGTCGCCGAGTACGGGGGACGCACGACGCGCGACCGCGTCATGATCGTCGGCGAATCCGATTCGGACGACGCCGACGCGATGGCGTCGGCCGTCACGAGCCTCCTCACCCGGTTGGACGCGATGGGTCGCACCGCCACCGTCGTCGTCGCCGACGGGGAGTGTACGAGCCGTCCGGGCGGGTCGGTCACCGCGCTTCGACTGCTCGCGCGGACTGGCGGCGGGACGGTGGCCGCGGGAGAGCGCGACCGAGCAGACGTGTACGTTCGCGGGCAGGGTGACGACGTGACCGCCACGGTGGCCGGCCGGCGACTCGAGATCGGACCCGAGCGGGACTCGAATCGCCAAGAGCGTACGGAATCGATCGCACCGACCGAGACGGGGACGATCGCATGAGCGTCGCTGACCCGAGAGCGAGGATCGTCGGCGGCGCGTCCGCCGCCGTCGGACGATTGCCGCTGCTGCGAGCCATCGCGCTCGGTGGCATCGTCGTCGTTCTCGGCGCGTTTCTATCGGTGTTACACCGGATCAGCGTCATTACCGGCGATCCGACGCCGCTGTATTACGCGGTGGTGGGCTCGGTCGTCGTCGGAACGGTCGCCGCGCGGGTGATCCGTCCCCGGACGGCGACGGTCGTCTCGGTGGCGGCCGGAACCGTCGGGACGTATCTGTACATCAGATCGCTACCGGGAGGCGGCAGTTTCCTCGTGCTCGCCGAACCGATTCTCGACGACATCACGGCGTTGCTCTCGGGGCTGTCGGTACTCCGGATCGTCAACGCCGACGTGTGGGCGCTGGCGATCGCCCCCGGACCGGTGTTTCTGACGTGGTATCTCGCCGTCCGGCGGCGATACGTCGCCGCGAGCGTGGTGGGCGGTGTCGCGTTGGGACTCGTCGTCCTGACCGGCGACGCGACCAACGGCGAGACGTTCGTGGGAGTGGTCGGCGTCGCTATCGCCGTCGCGATCGGGGACTGTGAGCGCCGCGGCGAGCGGTTCGGGAACGTCGACACCGTCGCCGTCGCCGTCGCCGCGATGGTCACGCTGACGCTCTTCGTCGGCGTCGTCCCAGGGGCGATCGGAGCGGTGCTTCCCGAGAGCGACTTCGGGGAGTCCGGGTCGACGATCGAATCGAGCCTGGTGTACGCCGGGGACAGCGTCGCCGTCACCGGCCCCGTCGAACTCACCTCCGAGCGGCGATACACCGTCGAGGCCGACGAGCCCGCTTACTGGCGAGTCGGGACGTACGATCGCTACACGGGGGGCGGCTGGGTTCGGAGCGGGTCGTCGAGCGGATACGACGGTCGGCTTCCGGGGCCACCCGGTGACACGCGGCGACTCGAACAGGAGTACACGGCGGAGTCCACGATCGCGACGCTTCCGGCGGCGAGAGAACCGATCCGGATCGACGGCGTCCCGGTGCCGGTGCAGGTCACGCCGGGCGGGAGTTTCGAGCCGACCAGCACGCTACAGGCGGGCGAGTCGTACACCGTCGAAAGCGAAATCCCCGTGGCGTCCGCGGACGAACTCCGAAACGCGGGGACGGACTATCCGGACGACGTCGAGTCTCGATACACCCAGCTCCCGACCGACATGCCGGATCGAGTCACACAGCGAACGGACCAACTCACCGCGAACGCCGAGAACCCCTACGACACCGCTCGCGTCCTCGAATACTGGTTCCGCACGGAGTACGAGTACAGTCTCGACGTCGATCGACCGCGCGGTGACATCGCCGACGCGTTCCTCTTCGAGATGGCCGCGGGCTACTGTACGTACTTCGCGACGACGATGACGGCGATGCTCAGAACGCAGGGGATCCCCGCGCGGATGGCGGTCGGCTACACGCCCGGCGAGCAGGTCGGCGACGACGAGTGGGTCGTCCGCGGCTACGATTCGCACGCGTGGGTCGAGGTGTATTTCCCCGAACACGGCTGGATCGAGTTCGACCCCACACCCTCGGAACCGCGCGAGGAGGCCGCACAACAGGTCCGCGACGGAAGCGAGAGCGCGGGAGCGGGTAGCGGCCTCTCAGCCGATGGGACGACGAACGGAACCGAAACGGACCCCGAATCGGGGACGGAAACGCCCGAACAGACGGGGACCGAAACGCCCGCCGCTGGGGGTGAAGAACCGACGGCGACCGTGGCTGACGGACCCGACATCGGCGACCGGGAGGCGGACGCCGACGGGGAGTCGACGTCGCCGTTGGCGTCGGTCCCGCTACCGAGCGGTGAGCAACTCGGGTTCGGACTCGGCGTCGCGATACTCGCGCTCGTGGGCGCTCGTCGCAGCGGTGTGGTGACCCGACTGTACCGCGAGTGGTGGCTCCGCCGACTGCCGAAGGGGTCGCCCGAGGCGGTCGTGGCGGGTGCGTATCGCCGCGCCGTCTACCTCGAATCGCGAGACGGACGGGCGAAACCACCGGGCGAGACGCCGAGGCAGTTCTTCGCCGACGCCGACGAGCGCCTGCGGCGGATCGAACGGGCGTACGAACGCGCACGCTACGGCCCCGGCGTCGACGAGACGGCGGCTGCCCGCGTTCGGGTGGATCTCGACGCGGTGCGCGCGGACCGGTCGAAACTGGCCGGCCGGCTGCGAAAGCCCGGCAGGGGGTCCCGATAGTGTTTAATACAGCCGTCGTGTAACGCGAACTGTAATGTCGGAAGTCTGCTCGACGTGTGGACTCCCTGAGGAGCTCTGCGTCTGCGAGGACGTCGCCAAGGAGTCTCAGGAGATCAACATCCGCATCGACGAGCGCCGATACGGTAAGGAGGTAACGGTCATCGAAGGGTTCGATCCGCGGGACGTCGACATGGATTCGTTATCGTCGGATCTCAAATCGAAGTTCGCCTGCGGCGGCACCGTCGAGGACGGCTCGATCGAACTCCAGGGCAACCACCTCGGTCGGATCGAGGAGTTCCTTCGGGAGAAGGGGTTCAATGTCGCCTAACGCCCTCTAACCGCCATCGACCTCCTTTTCTGTGCAAATTTCTCGCTGGGAAGCCGCCGCTGTGAGCGCAGCGAAACGACACACGGTCGGTTTGGAGGACTTGTGCTCCGTCGAGGAGGCGCGATTCGGTACCGAATTAAAACGGTGCGTCCGGACCGTCCGCCGAGGTAGCCGTCGGCTCCGCGTCCGTTTCGAGGTCGTAGGGCCACCCGTCGATGCCGGGTTTGAGCGACTCGACGCGCCCGTCGAACCCCTCGTAGGAGGCGATGAGCCGCGCCGCCTGCACGCTCGATTGGCCGTGCGGACAGACCGTCACGACGCGGTCGCGCTCGGGGAACTCCTCGATCCGAGCCGTCAGCTCCGGAAACGGGACGTTCTCGCTGCCGGGGATGTGCCTGCGGCGGAACTGCCCTGGTGACCTGATGTCGACGATACAGAGATCGACGTCCGAATCGAGCAGTTCCCGGAGTTCTTCGGCGGTGATTTCGCCGTCCATACCGTTCGTACGCCCTGGAGGGCTTATAGAAATTGTCGTCGCGGTCAGAGGTGGCCGTCGGCGCGCGCCAACAGCAGCCCCTCGATGGTCGCGTCGTTGGCCGGATCGCGCCGCGCGACGTCGAGCGCCCCCTCGACCGGAACGGTGACCACGTCGAGGAACTCGCTCCCGTCGAGTTTCCGCTCGCCGCGGCTGAACCCCTCGGCCCACACGATCCCACGGGGGTGTCTGAGCACGCCGGTCGAACACCAAAAGTCCTCGAGGAGCTCGATCGACTCGGGGACGAGTCCGACCTCCTCTTCGAGTTCACGCGCGGCGGCGTCGGCGTAGCCCTCGTCGCCTTCGACGATCCCGGCCGGGAGTTCGTAGCAGAGCTCGCCGATCGGCGGCCGGTACTGCTCGACCATCACGACCGCGGGGCCGGCGGGCGCGTCCGTCTCGGGAACGGGGAGCCCGAAGCCGGACGGATCGTCGACGACGGCGACGACGACCACCGCGGGCGGCAGTTCGGCCCAGTAGTAGCGCTTCGTCCGCCCGTCGGGGAGTTCGACGAGATCGTACCCGCCGGTGTACCACCCCGTCTCGTACTCGACGACCGATTCGAGCACCGGCCACTCGTGTTCCGTGGGACTCAGGTCGAGGGTCGAGGTGGACCTTCGAGTCCCATCGTCGGCGTCGTCGGTCACTCCGCCCCACCCGTGGTCAACCGCTCGCGGTACAGGCGATTGAACGCCATCCGGCGCACCGTCGCGACCGCCGCGTCCGGCTCGTTTTGGAACGTCGCAGCGACAGCGGCCCCCGCGGCGGGCGAAACGTGCCAGGCGACGCGGTCGACGTTGTCGCTGCCGGCGACGCGGACGTCGTCGGGGTACGTCTCGCGCCACGCGTCGAACGCCGCGCGCGATCCCACTCGAACAGCGAGCGTCTCGGCGAACAGCGCCTGCCGGGCCGTCTCGACGACGTTGCCCGTGACCCGCTCGTCGTACTCCTCGCGGTCGAACGCCATCGCGCGCGCGACCTCGCGGACGACGGCTTGAGCGGTGGGACCGAGCGCGTCGTATCGGGCCTCGGCGTCGGCCCACGAGTCCGGTGTGACGGAACCGCGACGCTCCACGTCGCCGGATTCGGCGGCGTTTTCACTCGTCATCGCGGTCTCCCGAAGCGCCGTCCGCGTCGCCCGCAGCGTCGCCGTCGGCAGCCTCCGCGGACTCGTCGGCGGGGGGTTCGCGCATCCGACGCGTCATCTCTCTCGCCTCCTCCAGTACCTCGGCCGTCTCGGCGTCCATCGGACCCGAGGTGTCGACCGGGCCGGCCGAATCGCGGCGGTCGTCGTGGTCGCGGTCGTGAGCGCCGTGGTCGTGGTGGTGGCCGGCGTGGTCGTGCCCCGGCCCGTCGTCGAACAGCGCCCCGGAGCGTTCTTCGAGCGGCTCCGAGTTCTCATCAAGGCCGCCGACGGTGTCCTCGAACAGTTGCGGGAACTCCGTCTCCTCAACCAGATCCGCGATGACGGCCGCGAGTTCACGCTCGCCCATGTCGCTCCATCCGGCGGCGTGTTCGTCGAGCCACGCCTCGTGGCCGTCGGCGCGCAGCATCGCGGTGAACGCGAGGTGGTTCGCGAGGTGTCCCGCGTCGGCTTGCGGATCCGAACAGACGGGGCAGGCGTATCCCATACCGGCCGTCGGCGCGCCAGCGTCAAAACGCCTGCGCACGGCGGCCGTTAGAAGTGTTTGACCATGACAAAAGCGTCCTCGCCGTCGTCGTAGTACGCTGGAACAACGTGGTGTGGTTCGAAGCCGAATTCGGCGTACAGCGATCGGGCGGCCTCGTTGGTCCGCCTGACCTCGAGTTTGACGCGGTCGACGCCGGCGGACGCGAGGGCGACGAGACCGCGCGACAGCAGCGTCCGGCCGATGCCACGCCGGCGGTGTTCGGGGGCGACCGCGAGGTCCTTTATATGCCCGACCGGGGCACCGTAGGCGTCGACGGTGTCACCGACCACGTAGCCGGTGATCGAGTCGTCGACCTCGGCGACCAAGAACCCGGGCGCGCCGAGAAACCCCTCGAACGCCGCGTACGGCCACGGCTGACCGAACGAGCGCTTCTCGATTCGAAACACCGAGAGGAGGTCGGCGCGGACGGCCGTACGCACCTCCGGTGCGGCGCGTGGATCGGTGCTCGTCACGCGTCGACGTACCGCCGTGGCGAACATAGCCCTGTCGGGCGATTATATACGCCTCGACGGCGTATTTATAAACTGCACCGAGAAAGTACCAGCAGAAAGCGGCTTTGCCAGAAGATTGATATAGACGGGGTTTTAATGCGCATACGCACCCGTTTGGGTGCATCCCCACCCCCCACCCCGCTTTTAATCCTCCGAGCTAGGCCGCTGTCGTACATCGATTCGTCGACCGCGCAGACTGGCGTGACCATCGTGCAAGATAAGAGAGATACCAACCAGCTTTTCACAGATATTCGCCATCGATACGACGCTCGTTCGATGCGGTGTCGGCGAGAAACTGCTGGGAATCTGGTTCGACGCTCGGAAGCGTTTTCGGTCCGTCCCGTTCACAGACAGCGGTGGATACTATACCCCGGACGCCGCAGGGTGTTGCATGACAGATGCACGGATCGGCGTCGACGTCGGCGGCACGTTTACCGACGTAGCGCTCGTCGTCGACGACGATCTGGTGACGGCGAAGGTACCGACGACGGGCGATCAGAGCGTCGGCGTCCTCGACGGCATCCGGAAGGCCTGTGACGAGGCCGGGATCGAGCCGGAGAGCGTCGACCACTTCGCGCACGCGATGACCGTCTCCGTGAACGCCTTACTCGAACGCGCGGGCGCCGAGACCGCGCTCGTCACGACGGCCGGCTTCCGGGACGTCCTCGAGATTGGTCGGCAGGCCCGCCCCGACCTATACGACCTCGACGTCGACAAGCCGACGCCGCTCGTGCCGCGACGCCGCCGGTTCGAACTCGACGAACGGGCGACACCTGAAGGCATAGACGTCCCCGTTGACGAGGACGAGGTTCGAGACGTCGCGGCGGCGATCGAATCGACGGGCGCTGAGAGCGTCGCAGTCAGCCTGCTCCACGCGTACGCGCACCCGGAGAACGAGCGAGTGGTGACGGAGACGCTCCGCGAGGAGCTCGACGTGCCCATCTCGGCGTCCCACGAGGTTCTCTCGGAGTTCCGCGAGTTCGAGCGGACGGCGACAACCGTCGCCGACGCCTACGTCGCCCCGGGGATCGGCGGCTACCTGGGTCGACTCCTCGACCGCTCGCGCGAGGAGGGGCTGCCGGAGCCACGAATCATGAAGTCCAACGGCGGCGTCGCGGACATCGAAACGGTCCGCTCACAGGCCGTCACGACCGTCCTCTCGGGGCCCGCCGCGGGCGTCGTGGGGGCCGCCACGACCGCCGGCTCCGAGCGGGCCGGCGTCGTCACCTTCGACATGGGTGGCACCTCCAGCGACGTGAGCCTCGTCCGCGACGGCGACGCCGAGCGGAGCTCCGACACCGAGATCGGCGGCGTCCCGATCCGGACGCCGATGGTCGACATCGAGACGGTCGGTGCGGGTGGCGGCTCGATCGCATGGGTCGACGCGGGCGGCGCGCTCCGCGTGGGCCCCGAGTCGGCCGGCGCGGACCCCGGTCCAGCCTGTTACGGCCACGGCGGCGAGCGACCGACCGTCACCGACGCGAACGTCGTGTTGGGCTACATTGGCTCGGAGGCGGCGCTGGGGGGCGAGTTGACGATCGACGCCGACGCCGCCCACGCGGCGCTCGAGCGCCTCGCCGACGAGGCCGGCCTCGAGGACGCCGAGGACGCCGCCCGGGGCGTCTACCGTGTGGCGAACGCGACGATGACGCGGGCGATCCGTTCGGTGACCGTCGAGCGCGGCCACGACCCGCGGAGCTTCGGGCTGGTCGCCTTCGGCGGCGCGGGACCGATGCACGCGACCGCGCTCGCGGATCGTCTCGACATCGAACGCGTCGTCATCCCGGGGCCGGCCGGCGTCCTCTCAGCGTACGGGCTGCTCGCGGCCGACGAGACGCACGACACGCTCCGGACGGTTCGACTCCCGCTCGGGGCGTCGGATCCCAGTGAGGGGATCGCGGTGTACGGCGACCTCGAATCGACCGTCATCGAAGCCGTGTCCGACCCCGACGAGGCTCGACTCGAACGGGCCGCCGACTGCCGGTACGCCGGTCAGAGCTTCGAGTTGACCGTCCCCGTCGAGACGTTCGACCCCGAGCGAGTCGCCGAGCGGTTCGAGGCGGCGCACGAGCGCGCCTACGGCTATCGGCTCGACGCGCCGGTCGAAGCGGTCACGCTGCGGGTGACCGCAGCCATCGGCACCGAACCACCGTCCGTCTCCAGAGCGGGTGGCGGCGACGGCGTGATCGACACCAGAGAAGCGGTGTTCCCCGATGTGGGAACGGTTGAGACGGGTGTCTACGACCGAGCCGCGATGGCACCGGGCACCGAGATCGAGGGACCGGCGATCCTCGAACGCGCCGAGAGCACGACCGTCGTCCAACCGGGCTGGCGCGGGCGAATCCGCACGGACGGCGCGCTCTCGTTGGAACGGGTGGCGGATGACGCCGCTGACACGGAGGCAGACCGATGACCGATCAAATCGACGCCATTACGCTCGAAGTGCTCAGAAACCAGCTCGAAGGCATCGCCGAGGAGATGGGGCAGGTGCTGATCCGCGGGGCGTACTCGCCGAACATCAAGGAGCGACAGGACTGCTCGACGGCGCTGTTCGACGCCGACGGCCGGCTCGTCGCGCAGGCCGAACACATCCCGGTCCACCTCGGCGCAATGCCAGAGGCCGTCGAGGCCGTCCTCGACCGCGATCCCGAACCCGGCGACGTGTTCGCGGTCAACGACCCGTTCGCGGGCGGGACGCACCTGCCCGACGTGACGCTCGTCTCGGCGATGGAGCGAAACGGCGAAATCATCGGCTTCGCCGTCTCCCGCGCTCATCACGCCGATGTCGGCGGGATGACGCCGGGGAGCATGCCCGCGGGCGCGAGAGAGATCTACCAGGAGGGGCTTCGGATCCCCCCGACGCGGCTGGTCGACGCCGGCGAGCGGAACGAGGAGGTGTTCGATCTGCTCCTCGCGAACGTTCGAAACCCGACGGAGCGGCGGGCGGACCTCCGCGCGCAGCTTGCGGCGAACGAGCGGGCCGAGCGACGCCTCGGGGACCTGATCGACGAGCACGGCTTCGAGCTCGTCGTCCGGTCGTTCGATGCCGTGATCGAGTACTCGCGCGAGCGGATCACCGCGGAGATCGAATCGCTCCCGGACGGCGTCTACGAGGCCGAGGACGCCCTCGAGGGCGATGGGATCACGGAGACGGAGATCCCGATCGTCGCGGGCGTGACGATCGACGGCGACGAGCTGACCGTCGATTTCGCCGGAACGGGCGCGCAGGTGGACGGCAACCTCAACGCGCCGCGAGCGGTCGCGAAGAGCGCGGTCTACTTCGTCGTTCGCTGCGTGACCGATCCGGAGATCCCGCCGAACGCTGGCTGTTACGCGCCGATAACGGTCGACGCGCCCGAGGGGTCGGTGTTGAATCCGACCCCGCCGGCCGCGGTCGTCGGCGGCAACGTCGAGACGAGCCAGCGCGTCACCGACGTGACGCTCGCGGCGTTCGGGGCGGCGGCCCCCGAGCGCGTGCCGGCGGCGAGTCAGGGGACGATGAACAACCTCACCATCGGCGGCCGAGACGGCTCGTTCGCCTACTACGAGACGATCGGCGGCGGGTTCGGCGGCCGGGCGGCGAAGGACGGGATGGACGGCGTGCAGGTCGGGATGACGAACACGCTCAACACGCCGATTGAATCGCTCGAGGCGGAGTATCCGCTGTTCGTCGAGCGGTACGCCTTCCGGCCCGGAAGCGGCGGCGAGGGTCGGTTCCGCGGCGGGTTAGGTCTCGAACGGACGGTCCGAACTGAAGTGGAGGCGACGGTGTCGCTTCTAACCGAGCGCAGACGGTTCGCGCCGCAGGGGATCGACGGCGGCGGGCCGGGCGCGACGGGTGAGAACCTGATCGACGGCGAGGCGGTCGGCGCGAAGACGACCGTCGACGTGCCCGCGGACACGACGATCACCGTGCGGACGCCCGGCGGCGGCGGCCACGGTGACCCCATCGAGCGGGACCCGGAGGCGATCGAGGCGGACCTCGCGGACGGGAAAACCGAATCGGACGACGAGTAGCTGAAAAGCCCCTTTCTCAGACGTTCCGTTCGGACACCGCGTCGGCGACGTCCTCGACGGCGTCGATCGGGATCTCGTACTCCTCGGCGATCTCCTGGGCGGCCGCGGCGGAGAGACAGCGCCCGTGGTGGCCGCGTGACCCCTCGGAGAACGGCGAGAGCGTCTCGTCGCTGACGTCGAGCGAGACCGCGTCCCACCGGCTGTAGTGGCCCATCGCGTCGAAGTATGCCTTCGTCGCCCGGCGCTCGTCGCGCTCGAAGTCGGCGGTCAACAGCCCCTCCTCGCCGATGAGCGGCCCGGCCTTGACGATCCCGGCGGGGTTGATGAGCATGCTCCCGCCGGCAGCGATGTTCCATCCGAGTTCGTCCTCGGAGAACCCCTCGGGGACGTCGTCGCCCATGTACGCCGAACAGGCGGCGACGAACGACTGCGTGCTGAAGGCGTACTCGCGCATCGCGGGGTACTGATCACACGTCTCGATGGCGTCTGCGCTCTCGGCGCGAGTCTTGTCGCCCGGATGGCCGTGTTGCTCCCAAAACCCCGGCCAGACGGCCGCGTGTATCTCCTCGCCCATCGCCGCCAGCGCCGCCTTGGGCAGCAGCATGTGGTTCTCATAGCAGATCAGCCCGCCGAGCGTCCCCATGTCCGTGTTGTAGGTGGCGAGACTCGACGGATCGCCGCGGCCCCAGATCGCCCGTTCCTCCTGGGTCGGCATCAGCTTCCGGTGGCGGCCCATCAGCTCGCCGTGGCGATCAAAGTAGAAGATCGAGTTGTACAGCGTCTCGCTACCTGCGCGGTCACTGAGTTCGTTCGTGCCGAGGGCGACGTTGAGGTTGGCGTCGTCGATCGCGTCGCCGAGGACGTCCATGGCCTCGTCGTCGACCGAGAGGCTGTTCTTTTGGAGATCGACCATCAGGTCAGTCCATCGCGGGATGGAGACGCTCCCACGCCAGTACGGGTAGCCGGGGAAGTACGTCTCCGGGAAGACGACGAGGTCGACGTCCTGTTTTCCGGCCTTCTCGATGTATCTGCAGGTCTTATCCAGCGTCCCCTCCTTGTCGTGGTAGACCGGTTCGATCTGTGCGGCCGCGAGCGTGAATGACTCGGCAGGCATGGTATGGGCATACTTTGCAGGGGGAGATAGGTTTGGGGGTTTTCTGACGCGAGCGAAATCGGGGCGGCCTCGGTTTTCATCTACTCGGCACGCCTCGGGTATGCTATGGGACCAGTCGGATTCCTCCCACGGCTAAAGCCGTGGGCTTCCTCCTTGCACCTTTGTGAACGAAGACTAGATCGAGCGGACGGAGATCGGGAGCGGGGAGATGAGCGTCCGACGGAAACAACTGGGCGAGGCCGCGGGAGGCGAGGGGCTCGGCTGTAGCCTCTACGAACTCCCGTCGGGCGAGGAGTCGTTGCCCTATCACTACCACACCGCGAACGAGGAGGCCGCGTACGTGCTCTTGGGGACGGGAACGCTCCGATTGGCCGACGAGACGCATCGACTCACCGCAGGCGAGTACGTCGCGTTCCCAGCGGGCGGAAGCGGCGGGCACAAGATCGCCAACGACGCCGAGGAACCGCTCCGATGTCTCGTGTTCTCGATGATAAACGATCCCGAAGTGACGGTGCGCCCGGACTCGGAAAAGCTGAGCGTCTTCGTCGAGTCCCCACCCGGCGGCCGCGAGGAGCGGACGATCTATGGCTACTACCCGATGGACTCGAACGTGGACTACTGGGAGGGCAAGTAGCGCCGGCTCAGATCGTCGTCTCGTAGATCGACTCCTGCCCGTCGTCGCCGAACCAGCGCACGACGAGTCGCTGTCCGGGCTCGAACCGCCGATCCTCCAACGTGATTCGGTTGTCGGGCCGAATCAGCCCCGTCTCCGTCTCCCAGATCGTCCCGTGGACCGTCCGGTCGGGGACGATAGGCCGATCCTCGTAGACGAGGATTCGGAGCGATTCGGAGCCGACCGAATCGCCGCCCACGTGTTGGACGGTGAGTTCGCCGGCCGAGGCGTCGCCCATTACCTCGAACATCGCGTCGGGCGGGTCGTCGGCCGACAGTTCCGCCGTGACGAACCAGAGTCCGGTGACGACGGCCGCGACGGCGACGAGCACCGCCGCGATTGCGGTGCTGTCACGCACGGCTCACGCCTCGTCGCGGAGGAGTCGGTCGACGATCTCGTCGGGGTCGAACCGATCGAGGTCGTCGTAGCCCTGTCCGGTGCCGAGAAAGAGGATCGGCTTGCCCGTGACGTGAGCGATCGAGATCGCCGCGCCGCCCTGTGAGTCGGCGTCGGCCTTCGTCAAGATTGCGCCGTCGATCTCAGCGGCGTCGTTGAACTCCCGCGCGCGGTTCGTCGCGTCCTGGCCGGCGACCGCCTCGTCGACGAACAGCGTCATGTCCGGATCGACGACGCGGTCGATCTTCTCCAGTTGGGCCATCAGGTCGTTGGAGGTGTGGAGACGGCCGGCGGTGTCGCCCAACACGACATCGATGTCGTTCGCCTCCGCGTACTCGACAGCATCGTAGATGACCGCCGCGGGGTCGCCGCCCTGCTGGTGGGTGATGATCTTCGTGCCGAGCGCCTCGGCGTGCTCTTCGATCTGCTCGTTCGCGCCGGCCCGGTAGGTGTCGCCGTTGGCCATCACCGACGAGTAGCCACGTTCTTCGAGCCACCGCGAGAGCTTCGCGATCGAGGTCGTCTTGCCGACGCCGTTGACGCCGGTGAAGACAATGACGACCGGTTTATCCGCCGTGGCGATCCGGTCTTCGAAGTCGAACTGGCCGACGCCGATGACCTCGCGCAGCGCGTCGCCGATCGCCCGCTCGATCACCTGCTCGCCCGATTCGACCTGCTTTCGGGTGTCGCCGACGAGCTGCTCGCGGATGCGTTCGGTGATCTCGCGGGCGACGCCCATCTCGACGTCGCCGCTCAGCAGTTCGAGTTCGAGCGCCTCCAGCGGCGCTTCGAGCTCCTCCTCGGTGATGATCGTCCGGCCGGTCGCGGCGAGGGCGGCCTTCTTGGCCAGCCCGGGGCCGTCGTCATCCGAGTCGTCTGTGCCGGTCGCGTCCGGCTCGGCGGACCCGGTCGCAACGCTGTCGGCGTCGGCCGCCGCGTCAGCGTCGGCTTCCGTTTCCGCCTCTGTCTCCGCCTCGGCCTCGACGTCGCTCTTGAACCGGCCGAGCTTTTCTTTCAGTCCGTCGAACATCGGCCCCTACTCGTCGTCCTGCTGTTGTTGCATCTGCTGTTGCATCTGCTGCATCTGCTGCTGTTGGGCCTGTTGGGCTTTGGCCTCGAGGTTGGCGGTCTCGGATTCGACCTTCTCGATCTCACCCTGCAGCTCCTCGATGCGGTCGTCCAGCGCGTCCTGTTTGTCCTCGAGGGAGTCGATCGCCCCGTCGCTGTCGCGTTCGGCTGCGTAGCCGCCGCCGAGCGTGACGATGACCTCGTCGATGTCCTGGATCTCTGCGCGGACGTACGCGTCGCCGCCGACCGGCACCTGCACCGTCGAACCGGTCTCAAGCGTCTCGATCGCCTCAATCGCCTCGTCGATCTCGCCCTGCTCGCCGCGGAGGTTCTGAACCTCGGCTTGGATCGCCTGTTTCTCCTGTTCGAGCGCCTGCATCTGCTCTTGGAGCTGCTGCATCTGACCGCCGCCGCCACCGAGGCTCATGCGTCCACCCCGTCGATCTCGATCTGGGTTCGTTTCAGTCCGTGCTGAGAGCCAAAGTTCGCGTAGACGCGCTCCTCGGCCACGTTCTCGTTGGGTGCGTCGACCGTCGTCTCGAACGCCTGTTGTCCGTAGCGGGCGGGATAGCGACCCCGTACTGTGAACTCACTCATACCACATAATACGTCGCGCGAGTCGGAAGTATCTTCCTAAGAGTTGCCGACCGATTCAGACGCGTCGGGCGAGCGACTCGCCGGCCAGCGGCGCGGCCAGAACGCCCCAGATGACGACGAACATCCCGATAAAGGAGAGATAGGGGGCCGGATCGACGGCGTAGACGACGGCGAAGAGTCCGGCGAACGCGAGCCCGACCGCCGCCCCGAGCGCGCCGCCGAGTCGCGTCGCGGACTCGTCCAGGACTGCGCCGCCAATGGCCCCCCACGCCATCCGAGCGCCGAGCGCGCCGCCCAACGCGAGCATCGTGTCGGCTGTGTAGCCCACGCCGGCCCCGACGACCGCGACGACGAGCGCGATCATCATCGCCCGTCCCGGATTTGAACCGCGACCACAGAGCCGGTGGACGAGGCCGAGGTACGCCGCCCCGAACGCCACCCCGGCGAGAATGTCGACGAGATAGTGTACCCCGAGGACGACCCGAGTGAGCGGGAGCACGGCGCAGAGCGCCGCGCCGACGGCGTAGCTCCGAGTGCTACCGATCAACAGCGCGAGCCCGCCGTAGACGACGACCGCCGAGACGGCGTGGCCGCTGGGGAAGCCGAAGCCCGACGACGCCCCGATCTCGGCGTACAGTGGGAGCAGCGCGTCCGGTATCAGACCGGCTGCGGCCGGTTCGGCCGCGCCGGGCGGCCTGGGGAACCGGAACGTCTCTTTGAGCGCCGTCGTCGCGGCGAGGCCGCCGAACGCCAGCGCGATGGCGAAGGCGGCGCGACGACGCGAGAGCGAGAGGCGAGCCGGGAGCGCGGTCCCGAACCAGTACAGCGTCCCGAGCAGCAAGAAGACGAACCAGACGTCGCCGAGCGCCGTCACGAGCGCCGCCGCGACGACGACCGAATCGGGCAGTCCAGCGGCGAACTCGACCGCACCGAGCTCCCGGGTCATCGGCTGTCGAAGCGGTCCTTCAATCGTCCCGGAAGGCCGGCGACCGTCACGGTGGTTCCGACGACGAGCATCAGCGCGTAGAGACCGAGCGTCGACAGCCAGATGACGAGCATGGCGAGAATCGCCCAGCCGCTCGACAGGAAATAGAAGGCCCCGAGCGTCATCGCGGTGCCGTACAGGAGAACGAGGTACGGCCCCCAGCCGCGGGCCTTTCCGCGGCGGATTCGGGCGCGGACGTAGCGCTTGAGGTCGCGCTCGATCTCCTCGCGGTGGATCGTCCGATCGTCGATCCGGTCTTCGAACCGGTCGAGTTCGTCGTACAGCTGTTCGAGTTCGTCGCGGAGTTCCTCGGCCGATGCCTCGTCGTCTGGTCGGTCACGTGTCATAATTCTTGAGAGTACCGCGGTCGGTTCGGGCGTCGATTCCTCGGGTGGAGCAGCGAGTCCGGTCCGCTCGTCCGCCCGCCCGGCCAACACGGCGTTGAGGACGGCCCCCACGAGGAGGACGAGCGCGCCGAAATACAGGAAGGTGACGAGCAACAGGACGCCGCCGATGACGCCGTAGGCCTCGTAGCTGCCGGCGACGGTCACGTAGATGCGAAACCCCGTCTGGAGTGCGGTCCAGCCGATCGCGGCGAACACCGCTCCCGGGATCGCCTCACGAACGGGGAGGTCGACGCCGGGGAGGACGTAGTACAGCGGCAGGAAGGCCGCAGAGAGCCCGACGACGAGCCCGACGTTGCCGACGAGTCCGATCCCAGTGGGTGTCTCGACGATCGAGCCGATGCCCAGTCCGGCGATGAGCGAGCCGACGACGACCGTCGCGGTCACGGCGACGCCGACGCCGCCGAGCGTAACGACGGCGTTTCGGATCTGGGCGACGAATGATTTCGGTCCCGGGTGGCCGTACACCTCGGAGAAGGCGACGTCGAGCCCTCGGAAGAGTTTGAGCCCAGACCACAGCAGAGCCGCGACACCGAAGACCGTCGCGCCGCCGCGACCAGCCGCTCCGCTGAGGGCGTTGGCGATCGCCAGGCCGGCCTCGTCGCCGAGGGCGTTCGTGATCGCGGCGACGAAGGTTCCGACGAGTTGGGAATCGCCGAACAGGGAGGTGACGACGAGCACCAACAGCAACAGCGGGATGAGGGAGATGAACGCGTAGTAGGCCAACCCCGCGGCGATGAACGTCACGCGATCGGACCGCGCGCCAGCGGCGACGCCGCGTACAATCGCCACCGTCCGGTCGACGTACCCCTTCACGTTCGCGGATATGGGTGAGCGGTACATATAATCGGTGGGAGCGAACGAGCCGTCGCGATCGAACGCGGATACCGCGCCGTTCGATCGGCGTACATCGCCGTCGATCATCCGCACGTGAACGCGGTTTCGACCGGAGCGGGGGATCGCGGAAGATTCACCCTCGGCACGCTCGAAGCGCGCCGCGTGGCCGACGACAAGCCGAAGAGCGCGGACGCTGACGAGGAGCGGACCGATGGGAAGTACGACGCGTACATCGAACGGGTGTTGGACGTGCTCGACCTCTTTTGACCGGTGCGTGAGGCGACTAGCGCGGAAGTCAGTGTTCCTCGTACGGCTGGACGACGACGAACCCGTCCGTCCCGCCGAACGTCATCTGGAAGCGTTCGCCGGACTCTTGGCCGATCATGTCTGAGAGGTTCCGGTTGACCTCGACGTTCGGGGCGGTGTTGTTCCACGCGACGGTCGCGCTCGGATCGGTCGTGACGGGCGGTTCGAAGACGACCGGATCGCCGTGGGTGGTGATCGCGACGTGTCCGGGGCCCTCTAGATAGACATTGGTGAAGCCGCCCGCGAGCGCCCCCGCGAGGCTGTCGATGGAGCTGATCTCATAGGAAATTTGTGACTCGAACGCGAGGATATCCTCGCCGTTGACGGTGAGTGCGTCGCCGGCGTCCAAATAGAGGGTCTGCACCTTCTTCTCGTGGTCGGCGAGGTAGACGTGTCCGTCGCCCTCGACGTTCATGATGGGAGTACCTTCGCCGGTCGCGGCCTCTTTGAGAAAGCCGGTGAGACCGCCTTCGGGCGTCGCCTACCCGGTGAAGGAGAGATCGCCCGTGTAAGCGATCATCGAGCCAGCTTTCGCCATCACGGAGCCGTCGACGGCGACGTCGAGCGTGTAGCTGTTCTCCAGTTGGAACGTGTCGTCCGAGTCGGTGGGAGCGTGTTGGGATTTGAACTGGTCGATATCCATGGTATCACGGAGCCGGATTCAGGGCGGCTCCGCCGAACGTTTGTCGGACCAGGGTAAGAAAGTGAATGATTGTGAAAGCAGGATTTGAGTGTCGAGGGCGTCGGCGCTCAGTCGTCGGCTAGGACGCTCGTCTCGTTGGTGCTCGAACGGCCCCACAATAGGAACAATCATAGCCAATTGGCAAACTAGTATAAGAATTGTCAACTATACACAATATAGTGCATCGTGTTCAATTACGCGAGTTCCTCAGACTGCGAAGCCTCGCAACCACGTTTCGCCAGTATTGCGATCGACGTGACTAAAGCTGTTTGTAAACGACTACGTATGTCATCAGATATATCAAAATACATGCTCAAAGATGTTTAGAATATATACTGAATCGCCTAAGATCTGAGTACAGAGACCTGTAATACAACCGCGAGATACTGCGCATAATCAACGAGAGACCCGGTATTTTCAACGTCGTGTTTCTTGCGAAGTCACCGCAGAGGTTGCAGTGTTAATGCCGTTGTCGTTATTATAAATAACGTGCCTGCAGAAGTGTATTTGTTCCGGGGCGAGAACTGTAAACAGCCAAAACGTTTAGCCGTTGATTTGTTCCACTGTTTCATCGAGCGCAACGACGTTCAGGTAGGCGTCGCTAGCGAGCTGGATCGACTTTTTGCACCCGTAAGTAACGCATTTTTATGAGGGCTCGACACAAAATCATATAATTAATTAATTGTATTCAAAATAGATATTTTTGGCACGTAGAAGGGAGCGTTGAGCTCCATCAGTTCGCTCGATGTCGTTCACTCTCGCCCCGCACGATCTAACTCGGCCCTGTCGTGACGATCGTCGAGGCAATTTATATTTGTTATGAATCGGCTGAAATCACCCTCACTTGCTTATTCGTTCCAATATGACCCTGCACCTGCTTCCACTATTCTTCTAAAGCCGCCACAAAGCACTCATTGATTCGAGTTCACGAGCATCATACTGAACCAACTCAACGGCCTTCTCGTCCCTCAAACAAGTATAATTAGACATTTTTAATATTCGTAAAGTGACAAATATCCAATCTAGGACTGTCTAGTTAAGGATTTCAACTGGCGGTCGATTTTGAAGTGATTGATGGGGTCGTTGGTGATTATAATAGTGTACAAATTGTTCAATCCATTGTCGAACGCTTCGCCGACTGTCCACCCATGAGTGGTAGAAGCGGTCGATACGTTGTTCCAAGATTTGAAACCACGTTTCGATGAGGTTTCGGCCGGTATAGTTCCGCCGACCGCTCAATCCTAATCGGGCAAACACAGTCTCATATCCGAATCCGTCGACGAGAAACACGGTCTCAGAGAGATCGTGTTTCTCGGCAAGGCGATGAAGAAACGCAGCCGCCGGATCAGTGCCATGTCGTCCGAACAATTCAGCGTCGAGAATAAATTTTGAGTCAAGGTCTATTGCAGCATACACCCAACACAGCTCGCCGTTAATGTTGACAGCGGTTTCGTCAACCGCGACCCGCTTCGGCTTCGCCTCAGGTGGGTCGAGAACGCTGTCAGCAACTTGATGTACCCATTTCCAGATCGCTTAGTGAGAGCGTTCCACGCCGAAGAGTCGAAGAATTTCTTGTATCCCTCGAAGAGAACAACCGGTCGCTTGGGGACGGACGGCGAACGCCCGAACAGGCGTCGCCGTCCGCTCACGGTAGTGTTCAGATAAGCTGATTCCATGCGAAGGCGAAAGATCGAAGCCAATCGTCAGCAGTTTCTGCTTCGGCGTTGCTGAAACAGTTTGAGAAGCTGGTAGTTCGTCGTTTTATCTCTCGAAAGATACGTTCAATACTGTTCCGATTTCCATGTTTTTCGTGTCTGAAATTGAGGCCGTGTCGGCGACAGGCATCTTTCAACGAGTGCGAACCATCAACGAGAAACACGGCGTTGCCAACGTCGTGTTTCTCGCGGAGTTCAGCAAAGAACGTGTGAGCGATTACGCTGTTTGTGGTTGGTTCAAGCCGTGTATGAAGTAATTCGTTTGTTTCGGATCGGCAGCAGCGTACAGCCAATACTGCTCGTTATTGAGTTGGATCACAGTCTTGTCGACGGCGACGTGATCCGGATTTCGACCAGATTCGGGCTGTAGTTCTGCCTTGTGAACCCAGTTGTGTACGATAGATTGAGCGCGATTGACACCGAATAGTTCAAGAATAGAAACAGTATTCGAACGTGATAGACCGGCAAGATGGAGTTGAATACCGAGCTTCATCAGAAATTTCGGTGTCGCTTCTCGTTCCACAAAACCTAACTCGATCTCGTCCAAACAGCCGTTGAGGCGGTCGTTTTCGGGCATAGATCACTCAGAAAACGAACCGCCTCACTCTTCATTCTTATCTGAACACCGCCCCGCTCATGCTCCCAACATTCAACATTCGCCGTATCTAACGCTTCTTTGAGCAGATCTTGGTTGAGCATGAACACCTAAACCATTGATCTGCTCGTTTCTCAAACTGCTTATCTAAACAGTACCCAGTGCCCCAACCTACATTTTAAATTATATCGGAGAAGACACGACGAAGAACCTTTATCCCGCAGTATGCTATTGATGTATTAGGATGTCTGGCGATCCAGAGGGCCGGAAATTAAAAACATTAGAGAACTCTCTCGAGATAGTTGAATTCGTGAAGGAATCGGGAGGTGTTCGAATGGACGACGTGATCGAGCAGTTCGATATGGCAAAGAGTACAGCGTACGGGTATTTATTTACTCTAGAAAAATCCGGGTTGTTGGTCAAACACGGCCCAGAGTACGTCCTCGGGCTTCAATTGTTACATCTCGGTGAATGTGCCAAATCGAGGAACAAATATTATCCGCTTGCTCGCAAATACGTATTCCAGATAGCCGACGAGTTGGGAGAAGGCGCGGATTTCACTGTCCAAGAGCAGGGGAAGTTATTCACCATCTATAATGACGTCGAAAGTATCGAGGATCCGAACTTTCAGGTCGGACGCCGTTTCGACCTGCATAATTCGGCTGGCGGGAAGGCTGTACTCGCAGAATTACCGAGGTATCGAGTGAACGAGATCATCGATCGATGGGGGCTTCCAGCGTCGACGAGTAGTACGATCACTGATCGAGAGACTCTGTTAAACGAAATTAACAAAGTACGGGAGCAAGGGTTCGGAATAACCGATGAAGAGTTGGTCAAAGGAATGCGGTCGGTCGGGGTAGCGATTACTTATCCGGACGGCTCGGTCTTCGGAGCCCTTGGCGTCGGTGGGCCGGCGTATCGAATTAATGATGATCGACTCTTCGAGCAAATTCCGAACAAACTACTCGACAAAAAACAAGCGTTAGAAGCTGATCTACGACAAGCACATGAATCCGGAACGCTAAATTAAGCCTATTTACCGAGTACACAGGAGAGATCGGCGTGACGTCGCTACCGGTTGAGCGTGTGGGTCGCCGCACCGCGCGCGTTCGCCGCCGCCTCCCCGACCGCCTCCGACAGCGTCGGATGCGTGTGGATCGTCGCCGCGATGTCCTCGAGGCGCGCCCCCATCTCGATCGCCAGTCCGACCTCGGCGATCAGCTCCGACGCTTCCGGCCCGACGATCTGCCCGCCCAACACGAACTCCGTCTCAGCGTCGGCGACGATCCGCACGAACCCCCCCTCGATACCGAGCGTCAGCGCCCGCCCCGACGCTCGGAACGGCATCTCACCGACCACCGGCTCGAACCCCTCCGCCTCGGCCTCCGCGGCGCTCAATCCCACGGTCCCGATCTCCGGATCCGTGAAGACGGCCGCCGGAATCGCCTGATAATCCAGCCGCGACGGCTCCCCCGCGATCACCTCCGCGGCAACGTGGCCCTCCCGGTACGCCGTGTGCGCCAACATCGGCTCCCCGGCCACGTCGCCCACCGCGTAAATGTGTTCGACGGTCGTCCGCGCCGCGTCGTCCGTCTCGATGACCCCTCGGTCGGTCGACTCGACGCCGGCGGCCTCGACGTTGCAGGTATCGGAGGCGGGCTGGCGGCCGACGGCGACGAGGACGCGTTCGGCCGTGTACTCGCGGCCCTCGCCGTCCTCCGTCTCGGTCCTCACCCGCGCCGCGGCAGCTACTTCCTCCCACCCCTGGGCGGCCTCCCCAAAGTGGAACTCGATCCCCAACCCCTCGGCGCGCTTGCGAACCAGTCGCGTGACGTCCTCGTCGTACCCCGGCAGGATGTCGTCGAGCATCTCGACAACCGTCACCTCGGTCCCGAGCTTCGCGAGCATCGTCGACAGCTCCATCCCGAT
>NZ_QKNX01000003.1:300000-401620 GCF_005239135.1 Natronomonas salsuginis | reverse complement strand
CGGTGGCGCGGAAAACGCCGCCGTTCTTGCCGACGTCCTCGCCGAGAACGAGCACGTCCTCGTCGCGTTCCATCTCGCTTCGCAGCCCGTCGCGGACCGCCTGTACCAGCGTCAAACTCTGCGTCTCTGTCTCGGTATCGGTATCGGATGATTGCGTACTCATTCCAGTAGTTCCTCGTCGCCGTAGCGCTCGCGTAGCTGTTCGAGATGGGCCGCCTGGGCGGCCACCGGATCCGTCCGTTCGGCGAACACGTTGTCGAACATATCGCTCGGTTCCGGACGGGAAGTGCTTTCGGCGGCCTCGATCGCCTCTGCGACCTCGTCTTCGACCGACTGGCCGATCGCGTCGACCGATTCGTCGTCGAGCAGCCCCCGATCGCGGAGGTACGTCTCCAGTCTCGGAATCGGATCCTTCTGTCGCCAGCGTTCGACCTCGTCGTCGTCGCGGTAGACTGAGGGGTCGTCCGCCGTGGTGTGCGCGCCGAAGCGGTACTGCACCGCCTCGATGAGCGTCGGCCGGGTCGCGCGGCCCGGGCTCTCGTCGCTCGCCGCCTCCGGATCGTTCGCCTTCGTGACGGCGTCGCGCGTCACCTGATACACCGCGAGCGGGTCCATCCCGTCGACCTGCACACCCTCGAACCCGTAGGCATGGGCCTTCTGAGCGAGCGTTTCGGAGGCCGACTGGCGCTCTCTGGGGACCGAGATTGCCCACTGGTTGTTGTTACAGAAGAAGATCGCCGGCAGGTCGAAGACGCCGGCGAAGTTCAGCCCCTCGTGGAAGTCACCCTCGCTCGTCGCGCCGTCCCCGAAGTAACAGAGGAACGCCGCGTCGTCGCCGCGCAGATCGGCCGCCCACGACGCGCCCGTCGCGTGCAGTATCTGGGTCGCGATCGGCACCGCGACGGGGAAGACGTTCAGCCCGCGGTGGGCGTTGCCGCGCTCGTCGCCCATCCAGTAGCGGAGCGTCCGGTCGAGGCCGACGCCGCGGACGTGTGCCGCCGCGTGTTCGCGGTAGCTCGGGAAGAGCCAGTCGCTGTCGTCGAGCGCCATCGCGCTGCCGACCTGGGCGGCCTCCTGTCCCGACAGCGGCGGATACGTCCCCATCCGACCCTGTCGCTGGAGGCTGACCGCGCGACCGTCGAAGTGGCGAGCCAGCCGCATCTCGCGGTACATTTCGACGATCGAGTCGTCGTCGATGTCGGGCACCGTCGCGCCCTCACGTACCGTCCCTTCCTCGTCGAGTATCTGCACCCGGTCGCGCGGACCGCGTGACACACTCATGGGTCCCACCGTCGCATACCGTACACCTCCGCTCCCGGCGTGATAGTGTTTGCGTCGATGCAAAATAAATTGACAATCGAACGCCGACCTCACTCCTCGGCGGCGGAGACGCGGCGGTCGATGACGGCCTTCGCCTCGGTGGCAGCCTGCTTCCAACCATACCCCTGCTCGTAGACGTGTCGCTTCGAGTCGACGAGTTCCTCGGGCGAGGACTCCTCGAAACCGCCGCGAGTCCACGTCCCCGACTCCACGAGCCACTCGATCGTGTTCTCGCGGGCCTCCTCCCAAGAGAGGCCGACCATCTCGTAGAACGCGACCATGGCGAACACGGAGTGGTCGTGCGCACCCGAGACGCTCCCCTCCTCGTAGATCGTCTGAAGCGGTTCGAACGTCGGGCGCGAGACGCGGTCCTTGTACTCCTCCGGCGGCAACAGCCGTATCGAACCGTCCTCCTCGACGACCCGCTGATCGCTTTCGAGGCGACCGAACACGGCCGAGTGAAGGCCGCTCCAACGCTCCGGCACGTCCGCGCGCAGCGCGTCCTCGTCGGCGTACTCGCGGGCCGAAAGCGGGCCCAACAGGTCGGTGTAGGCCTTCTCGATGTGGCGACGGTCGGTCCCCTCGAACTCACAACCGGGGTCGTGGAGGTTGCTCGTCGTCCGACAGCCGGGACAGCGGTACCTGAGGCGCACGTTGCTCGTGTGTCGTCGCCGCCGCCCAAAGGCGTATCGCTCGCCGGGCGGTCGGATCGAACAGGTCGGTGCGTTTATCGGCACCGGGGCGATAGCGGGGGTATGGAGCGGCTCCACGCCCGATACCCGTTTCTGGACGCCTCGCGGGCAGCCGTCGAAGCCGCCGGAATCGACCTCGCGGAGCTCGTCGCGGCGGGCGGCCCGGCCGTCGAGCGCGGCCACGAGCGCGTCGAACGGGCGTTGATGGACGGGACGACCGCAGCCGAGGAGCCGCGGCTGTGGAGCGTCCGCGCGGAGTTACTCTCGTACCCCATCGCCCGCGTGCTCGTCTCGCTGCTCGACGTGCCGGGGGCGATCGAGAAGTACGCGGCGGCGGAGGCGGCGACGGCGAGAGAGCGGTTCGTCGAGGACTTCGAGGCGGATCTCGAACTCAAGAGCGCCGGGGGCGAACGGTTGACGCTCGATCGACTGCTCGCCGATTTCGACCTGTCGGGGCGGGTCGAGGCGATCGGCGACGGCCGGTTCGGCCTCGACGTGACGGCGTATCTCGAACTCGCCGCCGCGCTGGAGGAGCCGCAGTGGCGACTCGCCCGTCGTCCCCTCTCGGACGGTACGGTACCCGTCGGACGCCCGGCGCTGTACACCCTGCTTCGGGAGGCGGTCGGCCGGCGGGTTCGGGATGGGCTTCCGCTCCCGGTGCCTGCCGAGATCGAGGAGCCGCTGTCGGCGGAGCTGGCGTCGCTCCGGCGCTCGATCGCCGACATCGACCCGCCGATGTCATTCGAGACGGTGACGCCGGGGCTGTTCCCGCCGTGCATGCGCGCGCTCCTGTCGCGGGCGCGCGACGACGGGGGGCTGGGCCGATTAACCGACCACTCGCGGTTCTCGCTGGTGTCGTTTCTGCTCGCGACCGGCCTCGACGCGGAGGGCGTGATCGCGCTGTGCGACGTGCCGGAGAGCGACCGCGGGTCGGTCCGCGCGCAGATCGATCGGCTGGCGGACGAGGATGGACCGGTCGCCGCACCCCCCTCGTGCGTCGTGATGGACGAGTACGGTGACTGCGTCAACGCGGACGACACCTGCGAGACGATCCGGCACCCCCTCTCGTACTACGAGACGGAACTCCGACAGACGCCCGACGATCGGGTCACTGATTGGCGTCGTCAGTCGGAAACGCGGTGACTCGCGGGGGAGGATACTGAGAGCGCGGACGGTCGAACGTCAGTAGCGTCGCGAGAGGCCGAGGCCGATCGCTGACATGAACACGATGAAAAAGACGATCGCGCCGACTAGCGCGAGGCCTCCCTGATCGGTCAGCGCGCCGTCGTAGTAGGTGGTTCCGATCCAGAGGATGATCGCGGCGAGTGTCCCGACGCCGAACAACGCGACGACGGCTTCGACGGCGGCGTCCCGATCCATACCCACGAGTGTGATGGTGTGGGAGAAAAACGCTTCGAAGGCGGGGCGCGAGCAACGTGAGCGCCCCGGAACGGTGAGCGGGGAGCAACGCGACCCGCGAACGGCGTGTTCCGAGCGAGAGCGAGGAACACGAATTGGCGAACGGCGACGACAGGAGCCGTGAGTGGCGGAGCGGGGCGCGAGCAACGTGAGCGCCCCGGAACGACACTCCCGTCGAACGCGCGTCCGCCGAACGGTTAAGCCGACGCCGGTCGAACCGGCGTGTATGCAGGCGAAGCGGGAGTATCGCGATCGAGACGAGACGGAAGTCGCAGTGCTCGACACCCTCGTCGACCGAACCGACGAGGGAATGACCGTGTTCGAGCTGCGAAGCGGCGTCGAGGTCGACATCGACGAGCTCGAGGCGGCGCTCGCGGAACTCAAAGAGGCCGGACTCATCACCGTCGAGAACGACGACGGCCCGATGCGGATCTACCCCCACGACCGCGTCGTCCCGGACGCGAGTTCGGCGGACGCTGACGACGAACGGTCGTCGCTTCTCGACAACATCCGCGAGCGAATCGGGCTGTAGACGTCGCCGAGACGCGGTCGTTTTACCCCTCCGGACCGTTCGGGGCGACAATGACAGTCGTCTCGGAGCTACACGAATCCCACGGCGCGACGTTCACCGAACGCGGCGGTCGTCGGGTCGTCGACCACTACGGCCGGCCCGAACGGGTCCATCGGGCCGTCAGAAACGTCGTCGGAACGATCGAGATGGGGTACGGCGTCGTCGAGGTGACCGGTTCTGATCGGGTCGATTTCGTCGACAACGCCGTCTCGAACCGGGTCCCCGAGGAGGACAGCCGGGGCGTCTACGCGCTGTTGCTCGACCCCCAGGGGCGGATCGAGACGGAACTGTACGTCTACAACGCCGACGAGAAACTGCTGTGTTTCGTCCCGCCGGGGGCGGCGGCGGAACTCGCCAAGGAGTGGGACGAAAAGACGTTCATTCAGGACGTCACGGTTCGGGCTGCGAGCGATGATTTCGGCGTGTTCGGCGTCCACGGTCCGAAGGCGACCGAGAAGGTCGCCTCGGTGCTCACCGGCCCGAGTTCGCCCGACGAGCCACTGTCGTTCGTGCGCGGGCGGATCGGCGGTTGGGGCGTCACCGTCGTCCGGACGGACGATCTGACCGGCGAGGAGGGCTACGAGGTGATCTGCGCCGCCGCAGACGCCGCGAACGTCTTCGACGCGCTGATCAACCACGGGCTGAACGCCGCGCCGTTCGGCTACCGAACACTCGAATACCTGTATCTCGAAGCCGGAACGCCGCGTTTCGAGACTGAGTTGGCGGGCACTGTTCCGAACGTGCTCGGCCTCCGGAACGCCCTCGATTTCGAGAAGGGCTGTTACGTCGGCCAGGAGGTCGTCTCGAAGATCGAGAACCGCGGCCAGCCGTCGCGCCGACTCGTCGGACTCGAACTCGAATTTGATGCGATTCCAACGGGCGGAGCGGCGGTGTTCGACGGCGACGGGCACGTCGGTGAGGTCACGCGCGCCGACTACAGCCCGTCGCTCGACGCGCCGATCGCGCTTGCGCTGGTCGACTACGGACTCGAAGCGGGGGAGTTGACAGTTCGCGTCGGCGGAGATGATGTCGGGGCAGCGGTCGTCGACCTCCCGTTTGTCGAGGGGTCGTCGCGGTCGGGGCGACTGCCGCAGTACCCGTAATTCGTCGCGACCCGGACTCGGCTACCGCTTTCTCGGACTGTCCAACTCGATGTCGATCCCGTCGAGTACGTCCTTCGCCTCCTCGCGTTTCTCTTGGTGCGCTTCGAGGAACTCGGCCATGAGCTCCGCGGCCTGCTCCTTGCAGCCGCCGCAGAGGCGCTCGCCCCCGACACACTCCTCGTAGACGCGGGTAGCGAACTCGTCGTCGTCGCCCGACAGCAGATACGCGTACAGCTCGTAGACGGGACACTCGTCGGCCTCCCCGCCCAACTCGCGCTGTTCTTCGGCGGTTTCGCGGCCGCCGGTCGTCGCGGATTTCACCTTGTCGTAGCCGTCTTCGGGGTCGTCGAGCAGGCTGATGTGACTCGCGGGGATCGACGAGGACATCTTTCCCCCCGTCAGCCCGGACATGAACCGGTGGTAGATCGACGACGGTGGGAGGAAGCCGTAGCCGCCGTGGTCGAGTTCCACCTGACGGGCGAGCTCCTCGGCCGCCTCGCGGTCGAGATCGAAGCTGTCGACGTGGCCCTCGTAGACGCGCTTTTCGCCCTCGACGGCCTCGATGAGCGCCTCGAATGCGTCGTCGGTCGCGTTGCGATCGAGAAAGCGGACGCGGGGCCGAAGCGGCTCTTTGCCACCGGACTCAAGCGTTTCGATGGTGCTTTCGAGCGAAGCCGAATCGGGGCGTTCGGCGTCGAGCCACGCCGCGGCGTCGGTACACCGAACGTCGGTTTCGGGATCGTCGACGTCGGCAGCGAGCGCCTCGTAAGCACGTGTGACGAGGGCGCGCTCTTGATCGTCCAGCTCGAAGCTCGCGTACGCCTCGGTCACCTTGAAGTACCGCATCCGCCCGGCGAGATCGCGGGCGAGCCGCATGTGGGGATCCTGGTCCGGGCCGACGGGGATGACGGTGGGCTTCGGCTCGTCGAGTTGCGGGTAGAGGATATCGGCCATCTGGGTGACGACCGACTGCATGTAGGAGACCTCGGTCTCGCCGTCGAAGTCGTAGATCGCGCCGAGTTCGGAGAAGTTCGCCTTCGTCCCGAGTTCGAAGGCGAGGTCCTGGACGTCACGATTGGTAGACTGCCGGTAGAGCTCGCCTTCCTCGGGGTCGAACCCGAGCGCGATGAGCGACAGCAGATAGCTCTCGGTGTGCTCGTCGATCTCGTCCCACGACAGCCCGCGGGCGGCGTGCGCCTCAAGATCCGCGATGAGCCCGTAGGCGTCCCCGCCGCGCTCTTGGTGCCAGATCAGCTCGTCGAACACCAGCTTGTGTCCGATGTGGGGGTCGCCGGTCGGCATGAACCCCGACAGGACGGCGAACGGATCGCCGTTCGTCATCGCGTCTGCGACCGACCGGTAATTGCGGTGACCAAAGATGACACCGCGGCGCATCAGGTAGTGCGGTGTCGGCACGCGCGGCAACACGTCGTCGAAGGACTCGATGCCGAACTCCTCGAAGAGCTTCCGGTAATCGTCGACGGTCGAGGAGCCCCACGGGTCGAGGGCCACGGTATCGGCTCCTTTCGTCCCGCCGTCACTCCGAACGGCCGGCGCGCCCTCTCGGTCGTGGGTTCCGTCGTCTGCCATGTACGGGCGTCGGGGTGGTCGGCTCAAAAACCGTTCGTTTGGCTCACACGGCGTCCGATCGGTCGAGAGGTGGGGACCGAAGGTCGTTACGTCCGGACGCTGCACTGCGGTATGTAAACTTAATATGGTTACTAATCGGCAAAACGTAACTTTATATAGATACTTATTGCACGAGGAACGGTGTGTGTCGCATGGCGTCGACGATCCTCTCTCGGTCCGCGTTGCAGGCGCGACGGCGCGCGATCGTCAAGACGCTCTGCTATCGGCTGTTCATGCTCGCGATCACGGTCACGATCGCGTTCGTCGTCGTCGGGGACCTCGGCGACGCGGTGAACATCGGGCTCGCCGCAAACGTGCTGAAAACCGGGACGTACTACCTCTACGAGCGGCTGTGGGACCGAATCGCGTGGGGCGTCGAGACGGTCTGACGGTCCCGACCGCGGCTCGCGTCCGCCGCCTCAGGGCGTCAAGCGACCGACCGACAGCCACCGAACCGAATCGGTCCCGACGAGCGCGAACACCATCCGCTTTCTGACGCCGTGGGCGAGTCGGACGTCGAGCGCGATGTCGCGCGGCGAGCGCTCGGCGTCAGCGTCGAGGACGCGAACGAGTAGTTCGGAGTGGCCGAGCTCGTCGACGTGTTCGACCGTCTCGTAGGTCCGAAAGTCCGCGCCGAATTTGAAGCCGGTCTTCGGGACGACACCGCAGGCTCGGAGGGTTCGGTAGACGGTCAACCGTCGACCGAACCGGTCGCCCTCGACCGATCGGCCGCGGGACTCGATCGCGTCCGCCCCGCCCTCGACGGAGAGGACGCCGCGGTCGGCGAGATACGCCGCCTCCAGGAGCGACAGCTGGAGGGCGTCGTCGTCGCCGTCGAGCGGCTGACCGTAGAAGCCGCGCTCGTAGAGGTCGGCGGGCGGACTCCAACAGATCGCGCGGTCGCCGAGCAGCGTTCCCTCGACGTCCGGAGGCGTTTCGAGGAGGCTGTCGCCGCCGATCGCCGGGCGGTCAGTCTCCAGATACGTCAGCTCGCTCTCCTCGTCGACGACCGCCAACACGGCGTCGCCGAGCGAGGCGACCGATACGGCGGTGCGTTCGCCGACCACGCGAACCCGATACTCGACGGTTCCGTCCCACGGCCCGTCGCCGCGGGGGTGGACGACGAAGTCGACGCCCGTTGGCTCCGCGACCCACCCCTCGCGCGCCGGAGAGACGTAGAAACCCCGCTGGCGGAGGTCCTTGTAGACGAGAAACCGGGCGACGATCCCGTCGTTGTCGGCGAGGAACTCCTGGAGACCGGCTCCGTCGACCGCGTCGAGATCGCCGCGGTACAGCAGGTGGGCGGCCTCGATTGGATCGAGGACGACACCGTCGCCGCGGGGGCGGCCGTAGCCGCTGGAGTCGTAGTACCGCTCGCGACCGTTCGGGCCGACCTCGACGAGTCCGTCGGCCAGGTGGCCTTGCATGAATGGCTCTGGCGCGCGCGCCCGTATATCCGCTACGGTCGGCGCGGGCGGCCCGGCGAGTCGGCGGAGGAGCCGCGTCATGCGGCGTCCGCGCTCGAACAGGCGCTGTCGAGACAGCGCGTGCCGTTGGCGGTCTCGAACAGCGGCAGCCCGCAGCCACAGGAGCCGCCGATCGTCTCGTCCGGGATGGCAAACCCGGTGTCGCAGTCGGGGTACCGCTCGCAGCCGGCGATGAGCCCACCGCGTCTGAGGACCCGAAGCGCGCCGCCGCAGTTCGGACAGTCCCACTCGCGGTCGAACCGATCGCTGACGGCGTCGAGGAGGGAGCCACACGCGTAATCCAGACACAGCTCGAAGCGCTCGCCGCGATCGACCAGAAACGTCGGGAGGCCGCAGTCGCACGTCGAGTCGGTCATCGACGCCCCGCTCGGGAGCCCGAACCGCTCGGCGCAGTCGAGACACGCGACGGTCGTTCCGGACCGAACCAGCGTCCCCCCACAGCGACATGGCCCGACCGGCGTGCCGGCGGCCGTGGCGTCGTGGTCGTCGACCGCCACGTCGCCGACGGCCTCGATTCGAAGCGTCTCGGCCCCGTCGCTGGCGACGAGCCACAGGGGATCGCGGGTGATCGAGAGCGATTCGGGGCGGGTCAGCCACGCGACCGGCTGATAGCCGTCGACGTCGTGGACCAACACGGTGTTGTCCGGTTTGACGATGGTGAGTACTCGGCCGCGCACGGTTCGCTCGCGGTGGCCGGACGCGTGAATGAGACAGTCCCCGGCGATGGTTCGAATCGACATGGGCCGTCTGGCCGCGTTTCGATATATGAATGCTCGGGGAGAGCGCGGCCACGGAACCCCGACCCACGGCCGATCGTGCGGCAGCGGGCAATCTCAGGTGACGCCGAGTCCACCGGTGAGCAATCGGAGTCCGACGACGGTCAGCAGTCCGAGCACCAGCGCTCTTCGAAACCGTTCATCGATCCCAGCCCGGAGTCGTTTTCCGATCGCGACGCCGGCGACCGCCGGGATAACAGCGACGGCGGACGCCGCGGCGAGGATCGGGTTCGGATAGAGTCCGAACGCGCCCGCGATGGCGACCCGAATCCCGTTGAGACCCAAGAACACCAGCGCGACGACGCCGACGAACAGCCCGTGCGAGAGATCGAAGCTCCGGAGGTACGCGATGAGTTGGACGCCGACGTTGGTCCCGCCGAACACGACGCCGGAGACGGCACCGACGCCGGCCATTCCGAGTCGCGTCTTGGCGACATCGCGGGTACCGGTCTCCGATATACCGGGGAGAGGAACGCGGCGTTGGGCGGTCGAAACGAACCCCAGAGTCAGGACCCCGAGACCAAGGCGGAGCGGGGCTTGCGGCACGCTGTCGAGGACGGCCATGCCGGCGATCGTTCCGACCAGCGCAGCGGCGATCACGGGCCAGAATCGCCGACTGCAGGACCGCAGCTCCCTCCGAGAGAGGTCACGCACCAGCGAGACGTTCACCGCGAGAATGGGGACGATCATGAACACGACGGCCGTTGCGGGGTCCAGCATCGTCGCGAGCGCCATCGTTCCGATGAGGGCGAAGCCGAAACTGGCAATGCCGTTTGTGGCACCCGAAACGATCACGATGGCAACCCGAGACACAGCATCCGACGCGACAGCACCGACGAACAACCGGCCCGACGACGCCGAAGACGCGCGGTTGATCCGGCTGCAACCCCGCCACGGCCCTCAACCGAAACGATTCCGGTAACGCACCGCTGCGAATCGTACGTGTTTCTACAACCGACGACACGAGTGCGAACGCTTTCCGTGGACGCCCTTCTCCAGCATCCGTCCAGCGTGGCAAATATGTGCATCACGTGCACAACTCATATGTGTGGGTAGTTCACAATAAAAACCGACAGATGTGGCTTCGTCGGGACGAACATGAGTGACGAATCGACGCCGGAGACACCGAAAACGACTGGAACGACCCCGCTCGAGCAGATCCGGTTTCTGGCACGGGCCGAATCGCGCGTCGGTATCCTGGAGCACCTCGCCGATGTCGAATCGGCGACACAGTGCGACCTCCGGACGCAGTTGGACGCCCCCAGAACGACGATCGCCCGATCGTTATCGACGAATTCTCCGGAATGCTCGACACCGCTCGGACGGTGTCGGAACTGTCGGAGTTCCTGCGCTGGATGCCCACCGACGCGTCCACGCCCGACTTTCCGCGCCTCCGCGACGGCGACCCCCACGCGCCGGGGCGAAAGCAGACCGAGATACTCCGTACGGCGGACCGACTGCGGTTTTTGCTCCCGTCGGTCGGTCTCGAGGGGACCAAAACCCTCACCGAGGAGACCACGGGAAGCTGACTTGAAGCCGAGACGATTCTGTCGCCGAGTCTCGAGTCGACGTTCGAATCCGACGAGTTCGCCCCGTACGTACGAGAGATGATCGACTCGGGGCGATCGACGCTGTTCGTTGCCGAGCGCAATCTGCCGTTCTATCTGGGGCTGGCCGACGACGGGCGCATCCAGATCGGCGTGGAGGACGACGCGGGGTTTCCCCGATCACTGCTCGAAACGACCGACGCGGACGTTCGGGCGTGGGCCGAAGGGGTGTACCGAACGTATTGCGAGCAGGCGAGACGCAAGCCGCTCGACGACTTCGAGTAACGGCCGAGGTGTGCACGGCATGCACGGTTCCCGCGAAGTAACATTGTACATCCCGGCAGTGGTGGGGTGGAGAGACACCTAGCACCGGCGCCGGATGCGAGGTTCTCGCCGCCGATTCAGCGGGTGGCGACGAAACCCGTGCCGATAGTATAAATACTGCCAGTCGGAAATTTTCCACATGGAGACGCTACTGTTGAACCCCGACGACGTCGACGAGAACGCCGACATGGTGGAGATCATCGTCGCCGTCGAGGAGGCCTTCGCCGCCTACGAGGCCGGGCGCGTTCAGCTGCCCGCGAAGTCCTACATCGACCTCCCGCAGTACGACGGGGACTTCCGGTCGATGCCGGCGTACATGGACGCCGGGGACTGGGACGCCGCCGGGATCAAGTGGGTCAACGTCCACACGGACAATCCCGAGGCGTACGACCTGCCGACGGTGATGGGGACGATGATCTACTCCGACCCCCGCAACGCGTTCCCGCTCGCGGTGATGGACGGGACGTCGCTGACGCGCAAGCGAACCGGTGCGGCCGCCGCCGTCGCGACCGACCACCTCGCGGTCGAGGACGCGAGTTCGCTGGGAATCGTCGGGGCGGGCGTCCAATCGTACACGCAACTGGAGGCGATCAGCATCGTCCGGGACATCGAGACGGTGGTCGTCGCCGACACGCGCGAGGCGGCAATCGAGCGATTCGTCGCCCGCTTCGGCGACGAGTTCGACGTTCGCGGGGGGTCGATCGCCGAGGCCGCCGCCTGCGACGTTCTCTCGACGGTCACGCCCGTCGAGTCGCCGATCGTCGACGCTTCTGACCTCGGCGAGCACACGCACGTCAACGCGATGGGAGCGGACGCGCCCGACAAGAACGAACTCGCGGTCGACGTCGTCACCGCGGCGAAGCTCGTCATCGACGACTACGAGCAGTGCACCCACTCCGGGGAGATCAACGTCCCGTGGCGCGAGGGAGTCCTCACCGACGACGATCTGTACGGCGAGCTGGGTGAGATCGTCGCCGGCAAGCGCGAGGGGCGGACGCCCGACGACGGCGTGACGGTGTTCGATTCGACTGGCCTGGCGATCCAGGACGTCGCCGCCGCCCACGTCGTCTACGAGCGGGCGAACGAGGACGGCGAGGGGACGCCCTACGGGCTGGTCGACACGCGGGTCAGATAGCGGCGTCAGTACTCGCGACGGCGTAGCAAGACGAGCGACGATCCCGAGACGACGAGCACCGCCGCGACGTGGGCCGCGAGCGCCGCGAACAGCACGGGTTGCCCGGTGAGAAACGGCAACAGCGGCAGTTGGAGCAGGCCGAACACGACGGCCTCGCGGTCCGCCCGCCGGAGGACCGCCGCCGTCCGCGCGTCGAAGCGATATCGAATCGATCGCCACAGGCCGACGATCGACGCCCACCAGCCCGTGCCGATCCGATAGCAGAGGTCCCACAGGATGAGCAACATGAGATACACCGCGAGCGTCGGCGGCTCCGACCCGAAGAGCGTGTCGACGAGCGGCTCCGGGCTCCCGAGATCGAAGACGAACAGATGCGTGACGAGCGCGACGAACGCCAACACCGAGAGAACGACCTCGATGCTCGACCCGAACAGCAGGCGGCGGTAGGGTTCCGGCGTCTCCGGTTGACGGGCGGCGGCGCTGATTCGGAGCATCTCCGCGCTCCCCAACGCGGCGACGACGACGGCGGCCGTGCCGGCGACGGCGGCGGTTCGGAGGTCGTAGTACCACCCAAGCCCGAGGACGGCGACTTCGAAGACGGCGAGTTGAATGGCGATCGCCCCGCCGGGCGAAAGATCGATACCCGGCAGCGCGCCGATGATGCTCTCGTAGGCCCACGTCTCGCCGTGATCGGGCTCCATCAACGCTTCCCCCGGTCGGCGAGCGCCGACCGGATCGCCTCGTCGAACGGGGTCAACTCGACGTCAACATGCTCGTCGATGCCCCGATCCTCGACGACGACGGTGTTTCTGAGTCCCGCGATGAGCGGGCGGGCGACGCCCGTCGGGACGTCGGTGAGAAGCCGGAGCCACAGCGCCGAGATCCGAGGCGACAGAACGGGAACCGGGACGATGTAGGGCGGGCGACCCGAGAGGTGTTCGGCCGTGTGTTCGAGCATTTCGCGGTAGGTCAACACGTCCTGGCCGCCGATCTCGAAGGTCTCGCCCGCGGTCTTCGGCGTCTCCAAGACGCCGACGAGATAGGCGACCACGTCGTCGATGAAGATGGGTTGACATCTCGTCTGAATCCACCGCGGCGTCACCATGACCGGCAACCGCTCGGCCAGTTGCACGATCAACTCGAAGCTCGCCGATCCGTGCCCGACGATGATCGCGGCTCGCAGCGTCGTCAGGTCGAAATCTCCGGTTTCGAGGGTGTGTTCCACTTCGCGCCGCGATCGGAGGTGCGCCGACAGTTCGTCGGTGTCGTCGCCCAATCCGCCGAGGTATATCACGCGACCGATGCCGGCGGCGTCGGCCGCGTCGACGAAGGTCCTGGCGGCGAGGCGATCGCGCGCCGCGAAGTCGTCCCCCGAACCCATCGAGTGAACGAGGTAGTAGGCTGCGTCGACAGCCGGGAACTCGATCGGCGGGTCGAGGAGATCGCCCTCGAGCAGTTCGACGTCGTCGGGGCCGTCGTACCGAGTCGCGTCTCGAACCAACGCGACGACCTCGTGGCCCCGGTCGAGCAACGTCGGGAGCAGTCGGCTCCCGACGAAACCCGTCGCCCCCGTCACGAGCACGCGCATACTCAAACGCACGGCCCGTACCATCTTAAACGACCCGCGGGTCGGACCGCGAGACGACTGAGATCGTCGGCAATGTGATGATCGGGGCCACTGTGGCGTCTGTATAACGTATCGGCGGCGGGCTCGTCACGCGGTCAGTTCTTGTGGGCTGATTAGTGGCGACCCCGCCGGCGCGAGAGCCGATCACCGGACTCGACCGCCGACTCGGATGGCTTTTGTCTCGTCAGTTCGAAACCGGACCATGGCCACGGATCCGTGTGACGCCTGCGGTGCGGCCGTCCCGATCGGCGGCGGGATCGCCGGCATCTGGTCGTCCGACCCGGACGGGACCGGCGGAATGACGCTGGCGTTCGACGACGGCAGCGAGTACTTCCTCTGCTTTTCGTGTATCGACGATCTCCCCGACGAGCCAACGGCGGCGGATCTCGCCGATCTCGGCGGCGAGTGACGGTCAAACGAGCGTTTCGATGGGGCGTTAATCCGGATAGATGGGCTGAACCGGGCGAAAAGAGAGATCACGACGAGTCGAATCTCTTTGGACACTCGAAAACCCTTTAGCCGATCACGGGCGAAACGGGTGTAATGAGCGAACTCGACGAGGAATATCAACTCGAGTATTTCCACCAAGAGGGCTTCGAGCGGAAGGAGTGTCCCTCCTGCGGGGCGCACTTTTGGACGCGGGATCACGATCGGGAGCGATGCGGTGAACCGCCGTGTGCCGAATACGAGTTCATCGACAACCCGGGATTCGACGAGCCGTACAGCCTAGAGGAGATGCGCGAGGCGTTTCTCTCATTCTTCGAGGACCACGACCACGAGCGGATCGATCCGTACCCGGTCGCGGCGAACCGCTGGCGCGACGACGTGCTGTTGACGCAGGCGTCGATCTACGACTTTCAGCCGCTCGTCACGTCCGGTGAGACGCCGCCGCCGGCGAACCCGCTGTGCGTCTCGCAACCGTGTATCCGCATGCAGGACATTGACAACGTCGGGAAGACGGGGCGGCACACGATGGCCTTCGAGATGATGGCCCACCACGCGTTCAACGCGCGTGAGGACATCGAGAACCCCGATACGTACGCCTACGAGGGCGAGGTGTACTGGAAGAACGAGACGGTGCGGTACTGCGATGAGTTCCTCGACTCCCTCGGTGCCGACGTCGAGGACGTGACCTACATCGAGGACCCCTGGGTCGGCGGCGGCAACGCCGGCCCGGCGATTGAGGTCATCTACCGCGGGCTCGAACTCGCCACCCTCGTCTTCATGTGCATGGAGCAGGACCCCGGCGGCGAGTACGAGCTCAAAGACGGGAACACCTACTCGTTCATGGACACCTACATCGTCGACACGGGCTACGGGCTCGAGCGGTGGACCTGGATGTCCCAGGGGACGCCGACCGTCTACGAGGCGGTGTACCCGGAGATGATCGACTTCCTGAAAGAGCACGCCGGGATCGAACACAGCGACGAGGAGGCCGAACTGATCGGCAAGGCCGCGCGGCTCTCGGGCCAACTCGACATCGACGACGTCGACGACGTTGAGGCGGCACGCGGTGAGATTGCGGCGACGCTGGGCGTCGACGTCGGGACGCTCCGCGACCTCGTCGAACCGCTCGAGAACATCTACGCCATCGCCGATCACTGCCGGACGCTCGCGTACATGCTCGGCGACGGGATCGTCCCCTCGAACGTGGGCACCGGCTATTTGACCCGGATGGTGCTGCGCCGAACGAAGCGGCTGGCCGACACCGTGGGCGTGGACGCGCCGCTCGACGAGCTGGTCGACATGCAGGCCGAGCGACTGGGCTACAGGAACCGCGATACGATCCGCGAGATCGTCCGCACGGAGCTGGAGAAGTACCGCGAAACGCTCGAACGCGGCGGCCGACAGGTCGAACGGCTCGCCGCCGAGTACGCCGACCGCGACGAGCCGATCCCCCTCGAAGAGATCATCGAGCTGTACGACAGCCGCGGGATCCAACCCGACATGGTCGAAGAGATCGCCGCAGAGCACGGCGCAACCGTCGAGATCCCGGACAACTTCTACTCGCTCGTCGCGGCGCGACACAGCGGCGATGACGACGCAGAAGACGGCGGCGGCCCGACGGCTACAGGCGACGAGCGCGTCGCCGAGTTACCGGAGACGGAGAAGCTCTACTACGAGGAACCGGAGCGAGCCGAGTTCGAGGCGGTCGTTCTCGACGTCATCGAGCGCGAGGACGGCTACGACATCGTCCTCGATCAGACGATGTTCTACCCCGAGGGCGGCGGTCAGCCGGCCGACGTCGGAACGCTATCGAGCGACGACGAGACGGTCGAGGTGCTCGACGTCCAGGAATCGAACGGCGTCATCCTCCACCGGGCGGACGGCGATCCCGGGAAGGGCGAGTTCGTTCGCGGGGCGATCGACAGGACCAGACGGCGACGGCTGATGGCCCACCACACCGCGACGCACATCATCGGCGCGGCGGCGCGCGAGGTGCTCGGCGAACACGTTCGGCAGGCGGGCGCACAGAAGGGGGTCGAGTCCTCGCGGTTCGACATCCAACACTACGAGCGCATCTCCCGCGAGCAGGTAAAGCGCATCGAGCGCGTCGCGAACGAGATCGTCACCGACAACGTCGCGGTCAAACAGGAGTGGCCCGAGCGCCGGGAGGCCGAGGACAAGTACGGCTTCGATCTCTACCAGGGCGGGATTCCGCCGGGCGAGAAACTGCGATTGATCCACGTTGCGGAGGACGTTCAGGCGTGCGCCGGGACGCACGTCCTCCGGACGGGCGACATCGGGACGATCAAGATCCTCTCGACCGAGCGCGTCCAAGACGGCGTCGAGCGGATCGTCTTCGCGGCCGGCGACGCCGCGATCGAGGCGACCCAGCGGACCGAGGACGCCCTCTACGCGGCGGCGGAGACGCTCGACGTCTCGCCGCAGGAGGTCCCCGAGACCGCGGCGCGCTTCTTCGAGGAGTGGAAGGCGCGGGGCAAGCGCATCGAAGAGCTCAAAGAGCAGCTCGCAGCGGTGCGCGCGGAGGGCGACAGCGGCGGTGAGGAGGTCGATCTCGGGGACGCGACGGCCGTCATCCAGCGAGTCGATGCCGACATGGACGAACTGCGGGCGACGGCGAACGCGCTCGTCGAGAGCGGCTCCGTCGCGGTACTTGGCAGCGGTCTCGACGGCGCGACGTTCGTCGTGGCGGTGCCCAGCGGCGTCGACATCAACGCGGGGGCGGTCGTGAGCGAACTCGCCGGCCGCGTCGGGGGCGGCGGCGGCGGCCCGCCGGACTTCGCGCAGGGCGGCGGTCCCGACGTCGAGGCGCTCGACGACGCGCTCGACGATGCGGCCGACGTGTTGCGCCGGCTTTTACAGGCTTGAATTGTGAACGGGCGGTCCGCACTGTGTTATAAAAGCCGGGCGTACCGGGTGGCGAAATGGTCACTGCGTTCATCGGCTCGATCGTCGCCTTCGTCGTCGCGTTGCTCGTCGGCTGACTCGCCATCCGCGTCAGCGCGAGCCTCGTCGCCGACGTCCAGGACTACGGCCACGCGGTCGTGACGGCGCTCGTCGGCTCGATCGGCTGGGCGCTGCTTTCGTGGATTCCGCTGATCGGAACGCTGCTCGCGCTCGTCGTCTGGGTCGGCGTGATCAACTGGCGGTATCCGGGCGGCTGGACGCGAGCGGCGATCATCGGATTCGTCGCGTGGCTGTCGGCGCTCGTGATCCTCTTCGTGTTGAACGCGGTGTTCGGCCTCGGTATCGGGGCGTTCGGTGTCCCCGGCGTCTAAAATCGTGAACCCGTTCAGAAAGAAACCGGCTCGGGGCCCGTCTCGCCGATCGATGGCGCGTCGCGGTCCGAGTAGTTCGGTCGGCCGATCGCGTCCTTGGAGACGGCGGAGTACGCAGCGAGACGCGCGTCTTCGGCGTCTTCGAACGTCGTATCGCCGAGCCGTCCCAGCGCGTCGCCGAACGTCTCGTCGCCGTTCGGCAGTTCGAGGTCGACGTCGCCGTAGGCGGCGATGAGTTCCTCGGACGTCGCGGGATAGCTGTGGGCGTCGATCCGTTCGTTGAGAGCTGCGAGTGTTCGCATACATCACCAAAGTTCAGGATCCTTCATGAATGTTTGCTATAAACTCATTGGTCAGAGGTAAGGACATTTAGTGTCATTATATTCCATGATGGTTGCGGCGAAGCGGCGGCGCTTTGCCGGTTCGCACCGAACCGGACGACATGGTCGTCGCCGATCTCCACGTTCACACGACGAACTCTGACGGCTCGCTGACGCTCGAGACGCTCCCCGCGGTCGCCGAGGCCGTCGACGTTTCCGCAGTTGCGATCACCGATCACGACCGGTTGCACCCCGATCTTTCGACCCCGGTCGCCACGGTCGGCGGCGTGACGGTCGTCCACGGAATCGAACTCCGGGTCGATGCGGGCGAATTTCGGGTTGATCTGCTCGGCTACGGCGCGCGACGAACGCCGGCCTTGGAGGCGTTGATCGAGCGGTTACAGGCGGATCGGATCGAGCGCGGCCGGGAGATAATCGCGGGGGTCGAGGACCATCTCGGCGTCGAACTGCCGATCGAACCGCGGCCGGGACTCGGCCGACCGCACATCGCGGAGGCGATCGCGTCGGTGTCGGAGTACGACTACGCGGGCGCGTTCGAGGCGCTCATCGGCGACGGCGGTCCGTGTTACGTACCCAGAGCGATTCCGGCGTTCTCCGAGGGGCTCGACGTGTTGGAGAGCGCGTGTGGACTCGTCTCGCTCGCCCATCCGTACCGATACGACGATCCCAAGGAGGCGCTGAAGCTGTGCGTGAATCTGGATGCCGTCGAGCGGTTTTATCCGTACGACCGCGAGATCGACCCGCGGCCGATCGAGCGTGCGATGGCGCGATACGACCTCGTCGCGACCGGCGGGAGCGACGCCCACGGCGAGACGTTGGGGGCGGCTGGACTCGATGCCGACGCGTACCGCCGGTTCCGGGGCGCGCTCTGATCGCGGCGGAGCCGTCCGCCGTTCGTCCGACGGTCGAATGACGCGAACGCTGGGTTCAAACCGTTCGACCGCATACGGCGCAGTATGCAGTGTCACTACTGTGACGAGGAGGCCGCGGTCGCGGTCGAGAAGGACCACATCAAGGTCGGCCTCTGCAAGCCGCACCTCCGCGATCGAATGGAGGAGCTATCGGACTCCGAGTGGCTCGAGGAGTTCCAATCGCAGATCGACGACACGCTCGAGTGATCGGCGTGGCGTCCGGATCGAAGCCGATACGATCGAGTTACGAGGACGGCTGATCGCAGGGATCCATAGCTCTCCACCGAAGAAACGAGAAGCGCCGCCCAAAGGCGGGCCTCGAATCCGTCGGTTGGCTGCGGTGCGCCCTACGAACGGGCGGAGATTGCATCAGCAACCCTTTTGCCGCTCCCATCGACAGGGGAGATATGCTCGAAGGGAAGACCTGTCTCGTCACCGGTGGATCGCGCGGGATCGGCCGCGGGATCGCCGAGGAACTCGGACGCTGTGGGGCGAACGTGGTCGTCAATTACCGCTCCTCGGCAGCCGAGGCCGAGGCGACCGCCGCGACAATCGTCGATGCAGGCGGTGACGCGCTCACGGCGCAGGCGGACATCTCCGAGTACGACCAGGTCGAGTCGATGTGCGAGTCGGTGCACGAGCGGTTCGGGGCGGTGGACGTGTTGGTGAACAACGCGGGGATCACGGTGGACAAGAAGTTCGAGAACATGACCCGCGAAGACTGGGACCGCGTCATCGATGTCAACCTCGGTGGGACGTTCAACTGTACGCACTGTTTCTTCGACGATATCCGGTCGGCGGCAGAGGGGCGGTTGATCAATATTTCGAGCGTGGTGGGCCAGCAGGGCAACTACGGGCAGGCGAACTACGCGACCACGAAGTCGGGGCTGTTCGGCTTCACCCGCACCCTCGCGCTCGAACTCGCCTCCGAGGGCTCCACCGCAAACTGCGTCGCCCCCGGCTTCGTCGACACCGGGATGCTCGAGATCGTTCCCGATCGGGTCAGAGAGAAGATCCGCCGTCGGATTCCGCTGGACCGGTTCGCGACGCCGGAGGACGTCGCGGGCATCGTCCGGTTCGTCGCGAGCGACGATTCCAGCTACATGACCGGGCAGATCCTCGCGGTCAACGGCGGCATGGAGTGGTGAGCGCGGTCATCGGCCCTTCCGAAGCCGCGCACCCGTCGCCTCCGGGAGCCCGACCGCCTCGATCTCCTCGATGACGGACTCGATGTCGTACTCGACGCGGCGTTCGGAGACGGTCATCGCCTCCAGATCGACGAGCGCGTAGGCGGCCGTCGGCTCCCCGTCTCGTGGCTGGCCGACGCTGCCTGGATTCAACACGATCCCCTCATCGAACCGCTCGTGGGCTTGCACGTGCGTGTGCCCCATGATGAGCACGTCCTCCTCGCCGAGCAAGCGAGCGGAGAACAGCGACGGATAGGTGTAGCGGTTCGGGTCGTCAGGGTGGCCGTGGACGATCCGAACTCGTCCGTCGAAGCAGTACCGCGACTCCGGGAGCCCCGCGAGCCACTCGATCCGATCGTCGTCGAGGACGTCCAGCGCGTATCGAACGCCGGCGTCCGCCATCCCGTTGCCGCCGAACCCCGTTTCGGTGACGACGGCGCGGTCGTGATTCCCCATCACCGTCGGCACGTCGTGAGACCGCATCTCGTCGACGCACTCGGCGGGCCAGGGGTTGTAGCCGACGACGTCGCCCGCGCAGACCATCGCGTCCACGTCGGGCATGTCGTCGAGCACCGCGTCGAGCGCGATCCGGTTGGCGTGGATGTCAGAGAGGACGCCGACGAGCATACCGGATCGTCGCTACGCGCCGTGATAAAAGCCGGTCTCGAAGCCGGACTCGTCGGCGGCGACCGCGGCCGCACAGACCGGGTGCTCGAACTCGGCGTCGTAGAGTTCGCGGGCCATCGCGTCGGGATCGGTCGCGTTCAACTCGATCGGTTCGGGCGCGTCCGCCTCGTAGGTGGCGACGAGCGTCGGTTCGGCCACCGCCTCGACGAGCACGGCGTCGCGGCGGACGATCCCGACGTAGCTCTCCTCGCCGACGACACCCGCGATCCGCGGCGTGTCGTAGTCGTCCTTCTCGTAGTCGAGCGCGAGCAGCGACTCGGCGAGCGCGTCCCGCGGCGGGTAGCCGAGGTCGAGTTTCTCCGTGATCGGATCGACCTGCGTGCCGTTGCCGATCACCGCGTGCTCGCCGTCCGTCGTGGTCCGGAGGCAGTTGTACGAGATGTAGGGGTTGTCCGTCTCGGGGGCGTCCTCGGTCGGGGCGACGGTGAGCGCCCCCTCGCGCGCGATGACCCGCCGGTTCGGAAACGAGCGCGAGGAGACGCGGTAGGCCGCACGATCGGGCGCGACGACGATGAACCGTCCAACGTACATACGGAGTGGTGTTCCGGGGGGAGTATGTCGGTGTCGGTCCGAAGTGGGGACCGGACCTCCCCATCGTTTTACCGTTCGTCCTCGAAGTCGAGACGGGTACACAGGTGGTACTAAACGGCATACCGGTGTCCGTGGCATCACGCTCGCCGGACGGCATGGCCAGTTTGGCGGCGAGACGGGGAGCGACCGGTGAAGATCTGAGGGACCGGCGGGCGCGTTCGAATGAGGGTGTGGGAGGCGACGATTGTGGCCGTCGGTACGGTGGGGGCGTTCGCCGGCGCGTGGCTATCGGGGCGAGGGCCGTGGGCTGTCGGCGTCGTGACGGTCGCAGCGGCGCTCCCGCGATCAGCGGTCTAGCGGCTCTCGGACCGACCCCCTCGGACCGTTTCGCCCCCGTGCTCGCACACGCCCTGCTCGGGCTCCTCGCGCTGTTCGCCGCGCTCGTCGTCCTCCCGATACTCATGTTTCGAGCGGATCTCAGAGCGCGACGGAAGAACGACAAACTGGAGTAGAAGACGGGGCGCTCGGTAACCCACGCGAAACGATTAGGCAGATTGGACGCCTAACCGCTAGTATGGGGGACACACGGGAAGGCCGAGACAAGAAGGGCCACGACGCCGAGACAGAACAGCGCGAGGAAGAACTCGAAGACGAACTGGAGTACGAAGCCGAGGCCGAAGAGCGCCGCGAGGAACACGAATAGGCCGAACGATCGTTGGGCGACGACGAGTGAGCGACGAGCACGGGACCGCTCAGACGGCGGGCGGCTACGCGTGCTCCAGTCGCTGGAGCTCGTATCGGTACGTCCGGTGAGCTTTTTTCACGAGGAGATACTGCGCGTCGTCCGTCCGTTCGAGCCGATCGAAGTGCTCGCCGAGATCGCCCGGATTCAGGGAGTCGCCTGGCGATTCGATGGCGAAGTACAGCGTCGCTGCCTCCCGTTTCACGTCGTCCGCCCGCCTCGCCTCGACCGCGAGGAGTTCGCCGCGGTCTCGGACGTCGACGGTCCCCGTGAGCTCCCACGCGTGATCGAGATAGCGCAGCTCCTTCCCCTGCAGCTCCGGCCAGTGCGTTTCGACCATGGAGGAAGTCGTCACTAACCGGTCGTAGGTGTTTAGCTGATTCGCAGCGGCTGCCGCTCACCGGAACCGTTTTATCGAACGTGGCAGCGGATCGCACAGCGGGACCGCTCAGCCGATAATTCATATACCCGGACGCGACCACTACCGCGTATGCCGACGACCGACGCGGCGTGTCTCGAAGCGCTCCGCGAGGCCGCCGAGCGTCTCGGAGCGTCACCGACGAAGGCACAATACGAGGAGCTGGGCCTGAAGCCGGCATCGGCGACGATTATCCGACAGATCGGTGGGTGGAACCGAGCCAAAGAGCGTGCCGGGTTGGAGACGAACGCCTCCAGGGGATCGCGGGTACAACCGAAACCCGAAGGGATCGAACTGCCCGAGGAGTTACAATGGGAAGACCTGTCGGTCGATCAGCGGTGGCACTATCGGAACAGGGAGTGGAACGCCGAACGGACGCGCCGTCGGCGGGCAACGCTGCGACGTTGGGTCAACGAGAAGAAGAGACGGGAGGGCTGCACGCGGTGTGAGGTCGATGCCCCGGCGTGTCTGGATTACCACCATCCAGAAACGGTGGAAAAGCGGATGAGCGTCGGAACGATGGTCACCTACGGATACGGGAAGCAAGCGCTCGAATCGGAGATACGGAAGTGTGCGGTGTTGTGTGCGAACTGCCACCGGAAGGAGCACCACTCACCCCCGACCGGAGAACTTCGGAGGTGGGTGTACGAGCGAAAACGCGCCGGCAGTGGCTGTTCGGCGTGCAAAGTCGACGACGCGGCGTGTCTCGAATTTCATCACGAAGCCGGCGAGAAGGTCGATACGATCGCTCGGATGCTCGCCGACGGGCGGCCGAGGGCCGTCGTTCGGCGGGAGCTAGAAAAGTGCACCGTCCTCTGTGCGAACTGCCACCGAAAACGGCACTTCGAGCCCCCCGAACGCCCGGACGGCGAACACGACAAAAATAAGTAGGCTGACGGCGTCGCTTCTAATGTCTGAAGTCCTGTGGTGTAGTGGCCAATCATAAAGCCTTCTGGGGGCTTTGACGGAGGTTCGAATCCTCCCAGGACTACTTCTTCGACCGTTCGAATCGGTGAGCCGCAACGCCGAGTGGTGTTCTACCGATATCTATCCGAGGATCTCAAGATCGTTTTCTCCGAAACGACGAACGCCGCCCCGTCTAATAAACGGCCGCTTCGATCTCGTTGTCCAACTCCTCGAAGGCCGCGAGATACGCTCGGCGCTCCGCGCGCAGGTCGGCGAGTTTCTCCTCGCAATCCTCGACGTGATCGGACACGGCGAACTGCTCGATATCCATTCCCGGCACCGACGCCGGGATCGTGAGTCCGATCGACTCGTCGACCGTCCACTCGACGGTTCCGCGGGCGATCTCCCGCAGCAGCGTCACCGAATCCTCGACGCCGATGTCCTTCGCCCGGTCGCCGAGGTGGCCGGTGTTGAGGACGAAACAGTCGAGGTCGAGGTCCGCGATGAGATCTCGGAAGCGGTTCCCCTCCGCGCCCTCCGAGCCCATGATGAAGGGGTTGGTCCCCACGACGCGGATCGACTCGCCAGCCTTCGAGGGGTCGCCCGCGCTCGTCTGGATCGACTCGCCGAGCATGAACGCGACGGCGGCCTCCTCGGGCGAGAGCTTCGCGACCGGCGGCATCACGGGGTTGCGCGTGATGAAAAAGACCTGATCGACGCGGTCGAGATCGATATCCTCACCGGCAGAAGAGAGGTGCTCGCGGCGGATGACCGCCCGTCCGTTCGTGGTGTGTTCACCGCTGTCGAAATCGACGGTCCCAGCGGCGTCGACGGCGACGTTCTCGAGGATCGCCGACTCGTGGGTCGCGGCGTCGTACATCGCGGGCTGTTCGTCGCGGTCCAGCCCGATCGTCTTGATGTAGAGGCCGTTGCCCTCACTGCCTGCGACGGTCCCGTCGGGCAACAGCGCACAGACGTCGTCCTGCAGCATCGTCGCCGATTCGGGCTCGTCGAGCCACAGGCCGTGGGCGGTCAGCGTGGACTTCCCCGTCGCCGAGAGCCCGAGGAACACCTGGCCGACGTCTTGGAGTTCGTCGGCGTCGTTCTCGAGTGTCACGCGTTTGCTGCCGGCGTGTAGGCCGAGCCCGCCGGCTTCCTTGGTTCGGCGCATGAACAGCCGGAGAAACGACTTCTTCGCCTCGCCGGAGTAGTCGCTTCCTAACACGGCGGTGACGCCGGATTCGGGGAGCACGCGAATGGCGATTTCGTCGGCCTCGGGCACCTGTACGGTGAGGAAATCGGGCGCTGCGCCCGTCTCGGCCGGTTCGAAGAGGTTCGTGACCGCGAGCGCGATGCGAGCGTATTTTTTCGGGACGTAGTACCGGCCGACGTAGGTGTGGTCGGGGTGTCGGCCGATCCGCCGATCGACACAGACCATCTCGTGCGTTTGGGCGTACTCGAGTGCGGTCTCGACGTGGGCGAGATCGTCCGCGTCGAACTCGTCGTCGATGGCGTTTTTCGTCCGATCCGAACAGCGCGAGCGCTGTTCGCTCACGTAGGCTGGAGAACTGAACTCGGTCGTCGTCTCGAGTTCTCGGGAGAACTCCCGGAGCCGCCCAGGCGACGGGTTGTATGCCACGTTTTTCGCTTCCGCCGGATCGGGAAGCGCCGTGTCCGGGGACGGAGACAGCAGACCGGAATCTGACATTGTATGAGAAAGGCGGACCCGAGAACGGATAAATATAGAGTATCTATCCCGGATGTGGGACGGTGTAGCCAACCACTTGCGGCGTTTCGCGTTCAGCTCCTTCGGCGACCGATCCCCGTTCGGGTCTCCGAAGCTCAGGACCGCGACTCCCCAGAGGGATCGGAATCGTCGACGAGTCGTCGCGAGGAGTTGCTCACGACGAGCAGGCTGCTCGTCGCCATCGCGGCGGCGGCGAACAGCGGATTCAACAGTCCGGCCAGCGCCAGCGGGATCGCGATGCCGTTGTAGCAAAAGGCCCACCCGAGATTCTGTTTGATCCGCGTACCCGCAGCGGCCGACAGTTCGAACACCGTTTCGACCGATTGGAGGTCGTCGTCGACGATCGCGACGTCGGCAGCGTCGACGGCCATCGCCGTGCCGCCGCCGAGCGCGATGCCGAGGTCGGAGCGCGCCAACGCGGGCGCGTCGTTGGTCCCGTCGCCGACCATTACGGTTTCGCCGCGGTCGCTCAGCCGGGCGACCGTTTCGGCCTTGCCTTCGGGTGGCACACCCGCGAACACACTGTCGATCGCCGGGTGCTCCCGGAACGTCGCGGCCGCGCGCTCGTCGTCGCCGGTCAACACGACGACCTCGATGCCGCGCTCGGAGAGCGATCGGATCGTCTCCTCCCAGCCGTCACGGAGTTCGTCGCCGACGACGACCAGGCCCCTCGCGGCCCCGTCGCGGCCGACGACGACCGGCACGCGGCCCATCTCGCTGGCCTCCCGCGCGGAGTCGGCGAGGTGCTCGGGGAGGTCCCAGCCGAGATCGGCGAACAAATCCGGATGGCCGACGACGACGTGACGGCCGTCAACGAGGCCGGAAACGCCGGTATCGTGGCTCTCGAAGGACTCGACGGTGAGACCGTCGTCGGACATCGAAGCGTCGACGCGCCGATCGAGTTGCCCGCCGTCAGTGGCGAGATCGGCCTCGGTCGAATCCGGGTCGGCGAGGGCGGCGATTGCCTCCCCGACGGGGTGCGCAGAGCGGCGTTCGAGGATCGCGGCGTCGTCGAGCAGGTCGTCGGGGAGATCCGACGCTACGACGTCCATCTCGCCGGTGGTGAGCGTGCCCGTCTTGTCGAAGACGATCGTGTCGGCCCCGCGGAGCCGCTCGAAAACGGTGTCGTCGAAGACGACGATCTGTCGTCTGAGCGCGTCGCGGAGCCCGGCCGCGACGGCGAGCGGCGTGGCGAGTCCCAACGCGCACGGACAGGAGACGATGAGGACCGTCAGCCCCACGAGCAGCGCCTCGGCGACGCTCCCGCCGAAGACGAGGTAGCCGACCGTCGCGACGGCGGCGAGCGAGAGCACGAGCGGGACGAACACCGTCGCAAGCCTGTCGGCCAGCCCCTGAATGCCGTGGTTCGAGCTCTGGACGTTCCAGACGAGTTCGGTGATCCGATCGAGGCTGCTGGTCGCCTGATCGTCGATCGAGACGGTGATCGCGCCGTCGGTCAGGACGGTGCCGCCGATGACCCGATCGCCGTCTCGTTTGGCGACGGGCATCGACTCGCCGGTGATGAGGGACTCGTCGACCGCCGCCTCGCCCTCGACGACCGTCCCGTCGACGGGGATTCGATCGCCCTTCCGCGCGGCGAGGCGGTCACCCACCTCGAGCTCGTCGACGGCGACGAGGTCGTGGCTCCCGTCGGGACGAAGGCGGCGGGCCTCGTCGACCTGCACGGAGGTGAGCTCGGAGAGCCGGTCGGTCGCGCGGCGTTTGAGGGTGGCCTCGTGGTAGTTCCCGACGGTGACGACGACCACGATCGCGACCGTCACGTCGTAGTAGACGTGCGGCTGCTCGACCACGATGACCGCGAGCGTGCTGTACAGGTAGGCGCTCACGGCGGCGATAGCGACGAGGAGATCCATGTTCGGTGTTCGCGTCCGGAGGGCGACGTACGCGCCCTGAAGGATCGGCTTCCCGGTCACGAGCAGGATGACGGTGGTCAACACGCCGACGATCGCGAAAAAGTAGTTGCCGCTCCCGTGGGCCATCGCGTCCATGAGGAACTGCGTCGTTCGCTCGTCGTAGTAGAGCCCGCCGAAGTACGTCGGGTAGATGATCGCGACGTACTGGAGCATGACCGCCATGCCGACCAACACGCCGACGGCGACCCGAACGGTCTCCATGTGGTTCGCCTGTCGCTCGCTGAAGGCGTCCTCGCGGGGGAAGGCGGTGTAGCCGAGTCCGGAGATCGCCTCGCGCAGTTCATCGGCGGTGGTCAGTTCGGGATCGTGGTCGATGCGGACCGTCTCGGTCACGTAGCTCACGCTCACCGATCGGACGCCGTCGAGTTCGGCGGCGACCGACTCGATGAACGCCTCGCAGGTGGCGCAGTACATCCCGTGGACCTTGAGGTAGGTCCGTTCGAGCGACTCGTTGGGCGTCGAATCGTCGAGGTCGGCCGGTTCGCTCCCGGCGTCGTCGAGACGTGACCGGACGTCGCCGGCGTCGACGTCTTCGAGATCGCCGAGCGTATCGTACACGTCGAGACAGCCGCGGCAGCAGAATTCGTTGCCTGCGTCGTCGGTGACGTCGACCCCCTCTGTCGGGAGCTCACACAGCGTACAGCCGGGGGCAGTGGTCTCGTCAGTCATACGCGATGTGGGACGGCCTCGGCGGCGTCATTGCCTCGCGTTAGGGTTCGAGCGGTTCTAAAGCTTCGTGTTGGCGAATATCCAGCGCACCGAACGGGGATTCGACCGCCGTCGACTCAGTACCAGGCCGACCCGCCGTCGACGTTGATGTCCTGGGCCGTCACGTGTCGACCGCGCTCGCTGGCGAGGTGAGCGACCATTCCGGCCACATCCTCCGGTTCTGTTAGCCGTCCGAGCGCGGTGTCGTCGGTGAACACCTCGCGCTTCGCCGCCTCGAAGGAGACGCCGCGCTGTTCGGCCTGGTTCTCGATCACGCGGTCGATCCGCGGGCCCCGGGTCGCGCCGGGACAGACGGCGTTGACGGTCACGTCATCGTCGCCGAGTTCGAACGCCAGCGTCCGCGTGAGTCCGATGACCGCCATCTTCGAAGTCGTGTACGGAGTTCGGCCCTCCAGGGGGCGCTTTCCGCTGATCGAGGAGACGTTGACGACGCTTCCTCGGTCGCTCGCCCGGAGGTGCGGAGCCGCGTGTTTGACACAGCGGAACATGCCGGTCACGTTGACGTCCATCGTGCGCTCCCACTCTCCGACCGTGACCTCCTCGACTGGCGCGGTGGGGCCGGCGATGCCCGCGTTGTTCACGAGACAGTCGAGTCCGTCGAACGTCTCGACGGTCCGCTGGATCGACGCGGCGACCGACTCCTCGTCGGTCACGTCCGTCTCGACGGCGAGCGCGCGCGAGTCGTCGAAGGCGGCGGCCGTCTCGTGAATTCCCTCGCCGCGGGCGGCGAGGGCGACGTTCGCGCCCTCCTCGGCGAGCGTCAGCGCGATAGTTCGCCCGATACCCTGGCTCGCGCCGGTGACGAACGCGGTCGTCCCGTCGAGCGTCATCGTCCCTCCCTGTTCATAGGTCACGCACATCAGGCAGGCGGTTAAATCCACGCGTTTTCGACGCTTCAGCGGGGGGACTACGATTCCTGACCGGAAACGGAGAGGGCGTCGCGGTCGATCTCGTAGATCGTCACGTTGCCGCCCTCGAACGCGACGGGGAACGCCTCGCGGTCGAACGAGCGCATGTCCTCGCCGTATCGTTCGATCTCGTTCGGGCCGACGTAGACGTAGGTGACGTTGTAGCGGGCGAGGTGGGCGGCGGCGACGTCCCACTCGGCGGTGTAGAGCTCGTCGACGTGGGCCACTCGGCGCTCGTACGCCTCGGCGCTGCGGTACTCCGCTTGGTGGTCCCAGCCGATCACCCCCGGGAGCCCCGAGTACGTCGCGGCGGGACTGGTCCAGCGATAGGAGTCGCCGGGCGCTTCGACGACCGTCGGGTGGCCCGATCGCTCGTCGAGCCACCGGAGCGCGTCGTACTCCTGCGGGTGAAACGCCTCGACGTAGGCGAACCCGTCGAGCGAGGAATCGTAGCGCGAGTCGTCCAGCTTCGAGCCGACCTCGACGCTGAACACCATCGCCGGGAACACCGCGCTCGCGAGGACGACCATCGCAACGAGAGCGATCGTGCCCGCCGCCCGGAGCGTCGGGACGGGATCGCGGTCGGCTGTCGGACCGTCGTTTGACGCCGAATCGGCGGCGGTCGATCGCAGGGACTGCACGCCAGGTGCCAGCCGCTCGGCGGATCGGGCGAGGAGGACGGCGATCGCCGCCCCCGCGCCGGCCGCGCCGAGCGTCCACCCCTGCACGGCGACCTTCAGCGACGTGTTCCAGCGCGGTTGGGGGATCAGCGGGAGGCGCGCGTGGACGACCTCGAAGGAGAGGAGCAGCCCGGTTCCGGCGATCAGCAGGACGACGGCGAAGTCGCCGCGACCGGAGCGGACCAGTATCCAGCCGGCGAAGATGAGCGGGCCGAGCACCGCGAGAACGGCGAAATCGAGGGCGAGGATCGTCGCCGCGACGGCCGCGAGGAGCGCGAGCGCGCCGCCGGCCACCCATCGACCCGGTACATCGGCGATCGCCGGCCGGCCGCGCGTCGCGACGTAGAGCCCGAAGACCGCGACGAGACCGCCGTAGATGACCAGGAAGGGGCCGAGCGAACTCCGCGGCGGGAAGAACCCGATCCCGTCGTTCGTCGGGACGTGGCCGAACACGAGGAACGGCGAGGCGACGGCGACGCCGACGAGGAGGACGACGCCGCCGGCGACGACGGCCAGCGTCAGCCGCCGGAGTTCATCGAGGAGGCGGGGGCGGTCGTCCGCGGCGGTCGCCGAAAGCGAAAGTCGCTCGCGCCACGACGCCGGCAGCAGCGTGTCCGGATGGGGATCGGCGAGCGCGACGGCCAACACGGTCAGGCCGGCGACCGTCGGCAGCGACCACGTGTTCATGAAGCCGAACAGGCCGGCGATCGACCCGAGGCCCCCGAAGAGGATCCCGGCCCGGAGCCGGCGGTCGGCGGCTGGGGTGACGTAGTAGGCGAAGGCGAGCGCGCCCGCGAAGAGGACGTAGCCGTTCGCGAACGCGTGCCCGTGGAGGTCGGCCTTGACGAACGAGTACAGCGGCACCTCTTGGATCGTTCCGGGGACGACGTACCTCGTGTACCACCAGTACCACTCGCCCGGGTTCGACAGCTCCGCGACCGTCCGCGCCAGATCGCCGCCGTTGAACCGGCTGGCGACGAAGCCGAACGCGGCGCGAGAGACCGGTTCGGCGATCGCGTCGGGCAGGTGCGGCGTCGCGAGGCGAATCGTCGTCGTCGTCGGGCCCGCGAGCGCAACGAAGAACGCCGCGAAGACGCCGCCGAGACGGTGCGAATACCCGCGGCGGTGGACGATCGCGCCCCCGAGCCCGTAGGCGACGACGAACAGGAGCCCGTAGAACGTCGCGATGCCGAGGTTGAATCCGTAGCGAACCGGCGTCCCGGTGAGCATCGAGAGGCCGGTGACCTGCAGTTGCGTCCCGTAGTAGTACTTCAGCGGCTCGCCGGCGAACCACATGTCCTCCGGCGGCAGGCTGTTCGCCCGTTCGAGGGCGTTGACGAGGCCGAAGTGGAGGAACTGCTCGCCGCCGACCGGCGTGAGCCCCGGACTCGCCGCCCGGAAGACGACCATGACGAGAAAACCGACGACGAAGACGCCGTACATCGACGCCACGGCCCGCCACTCGGGGGCGACACCCGTCCTGAGCGCGGCGACCGAGCCGGCCAGCACGACGGCGACGCCGAGCGCGAGCGTGTGGAGGCCGAACGTGAGTTGGCCGATCCAGAAGACGGCGATCGCGAACGGGGCCAGCGCCGCCGGAATGGCGAACGCCGCGCCCCGGCGAGGGAGGTGCCGAAAGCACAGCGCCGCGATCGGCGCGCCGAGGGCGGCGAACACCGCGAGCGCGAGGAGGTACGCGACGACCAAGGCCCACTCCATACTATCTCGGTGTAAACGGATCGCTCATAAGTGCTTTCTGCAACCCCGACGCGACGGCTGGAGGCGGCGAGAGCCACCGACCGGGACCACTATATCGACGGAGACCATCCCGCGAACTAATGTCGGACCGATCGGACGGCGGTAGCGGACTGACCCGTCGTGGAGCGCTGGCGAGCCTCGGCGCACTCGCCGTCGGCAGCGGGGCCGGCTGGGCGCACCTTCGAAGCGACTACGATCGCACACAGGCGGACTTCGACCCGGCGCTGTTGCCCTACGACGAGACGTACCCCGACGACGACGGCATCACGATGTTCAGACAGGGGCTGCGCCGGCTCGGGTACTACCCCGACGCGGTCGTCGCCGAGCGCGTCGAGATCGAGTGGTCGATGCCGGTCAACGGGATCGGCCACACCGCGGCGAAATCCAGTCCGCGACCGACGCCGGACGGCGAGACGGTGTTGATCCCCTCCGACACCGGGATGCTCCACGCGGTGCGCCCGGACGGCGAGCGACTGTGGTCCGTCGAGACCGGCGCGTCGAGGGGGCTCGGCTTCCATGGGACGCCGCTCGTCGTCGACGGCACCGCCTACATCGGCGGCTACGACGGATCGGTGTACGCCTACGATGTCGAAACCGGACGGCGCGTCTGGAAGACCTCGAACTGGCGGCTCGACGCGGCGGTCGCGATCGGATCGAGCCCGGCGTACTGGGACGGGATCATCTACGTCGTCGCCGAGTACAACTTCCCCTGGGAGCCCCCCTCGGGGAAGATGTGGGCGCTCGACGCCGCGACCGGCCAGCCGCTCTGGAAGGACGGCCGGCTGTGGGGGATGCCCCACCCGTCGACGTCGATCGACCCGGCGACCGAACGCATGCTGACCGGCTCGAACGACGGGGTGTGTTACGCCTGGGAGTTCCCGTCGCTCGACCCGGCCTGGGAGTTCCAGACGGACGGGGAGATCAAGGGCACGATCCCGACCTACGAGGGCCACGCGTTCGTCGGCTCGTGGGACGGCCACTTCTACTGTCTCGACCTGCGGGACGGCACCGAGAAGTGGTCCTTCGAGACGGGACGGGTCATCATGTCGAACCCCGGGATCGACCCCGACGCCGGCGTGGTCTACATGGGCAGCGACGACAACCGCGTGTACGCGCTCGACACGGAGACGGGCGAGGAGCTGTGGTCGACGAACGTCGGCGGGACCGTCCTCGGTTCGCTGACCGTCACCTCGGGGACGATCCTCGTCGGCTCCTACGACACCCACCTGTACGCGCTGGACAAGACGACCGGGGAGGTGCGCTGGCGCGTCGAGGGCATCGGGCACGTGACGAGCGAGGCGGTCCCGCACGGCGACCGGATCTTCTTCGCCGAGCGGGGGGACATCTCGGGGTACTGGGATTCGGACGAACCGGAGACGCTACACGAACGGGGACGAGCGTACAGTCTCGTCAGGCGTTAGCCGGACGCGCCGTGGCGGCCTCGCGACGCCGTCCAGCGACGTTCTTCGCGGGACCGTGCTGAGACGCCGAGAGGGTTCTGGCTGCATTTTTCGTCGCCACGCTGATTACCCCACACTCCGTGGTCGGACCATGTCGAAACACGTGCGCACGAGCGCCGACGGAGATCCGGCCGGTGACTCCCGGGTTCGGTACGATTACCGCGACGACGGGGTCGACCGCCCGGATCTACTCCGGGGCCTCGAAGGCGTCGTCGACGGCGACGTCCGATTCGATTCGTACTCGCGGTCGCTGTACGCGACCGACGCCAGCATCTACGAGGTGACGCCGATCGGGGTCGTCTTCCCGACCTCGACCGACGACGTCGCGGCGACCGTCAGCTACTGCGCCGAGCGCTCGATTCCGGTACTTCCTCGGGGCGGCGGCACGAGCCTCGCGGGGCAGACCGTCAACGAGGCGGTCGTCCTCGATTTCAGCCGGTACATGAACGATCTCGTCGAGACGGACCTCGAGATCGAAACGGCGACGGCCCAGCCGGGGATCTACCTCGGGACGCTCAACGAGGCGATCGAACCGCACGGGCTGAAGTTCGCCCCCGACCCGGCGTGGGGCGACAAGAGCGCGCTCGGCGGCGCGATCGGCAACAACTCGACGGGCGCACACTCGCTGCAGTACGGCAAGACGGACGCGTACGTCGAGTCCGTCGAGGTGGTGCTGGCCGACGGGACCGTGACGACCTTCGGTGAGGTCGACCTCGACGACCTCCCCGAGCTCGCCGACGGCGACGACCTCGAATCGTCGATCTACGCCGAGATCGCGCGGATCCTCGACGAGACGGGCGATCTGATCGAGGAGCGGTATCCGGACCTGAAGCGGAACGTCTCGGGGTACAACCTCGATTGGCTCGTCGAGGACGCCCGCGGCGCGACTCGCGGCGTCGGCGAGCCGGATTCGGACGGCGGGACGATCAACGTCGCGAAACTGCTTTGCGGCAGCGAGGGGACCCTCGCGATCGTCACCGAGGCGACCGTGTCGCTGGAGCCGATCCCCGAAACGAAGGGGATGGTGCTGCTCGCGTACGACTCGGTCGGCGACGCCATGGGAGACGTCTCCCCGATCGTCGAGCACGACCCGGCGGCGACCGAGGTGATCGACGACGTGTTGCTCGACCTCGCCCGCGAGACGCCGGAGTTCGCGCCGGTCACGGAGATGCTTCCGGAGGGGACCGGTGCTGTTCTCATCGTCGAGTTCTACGCCGAGGATCGCGAGGAGGCCGAGCGGAAGGTCGCCACGCTGCTCGCCGATCGGCTACCCGAGTACGAGCCGGCGAGCGAACCGGCCGAGGCGGTGCCCGAACCCGACGCCGAGCGGCGGGCGTTCGACGCCATCGAGGCCTACGACGAGGAGAGCAGAGCGAAGGTCTGGAAGCTCCGCAAGTCCGGACTCCCGATCCTCCTGAGCCGGACCACCGACGAGAAGCACGTCGCGTTCGTCGAGGACACCGCGATCCCGCCGGAGAACCTGCCCGGCTTCGTCGCCGACTTCCAGGCGATGCTCGACGAGCACGACACCTACGCCAGCTTCTACGCCCACGCCGGCCCAGGCGTGTTGCACATCCGCCCATTGGTCAACACCAAGACCGAGGTGGGCCTGGAGGCCATGGAGTCGATCGCCGACGCGGCGACGGATCTCGTCGTCGAGTACGACGGATCGGTGTCGGGCGAACACGGCGACGGCCGCGCGCGGACCCAGTGGAACCACAAGCTCTACGGCGACGAGCTCTGGGCGACGTTCCAGGAGCTGAAGACGGCGTTCGACCCCGAGTGGCTGTTGAATCCCGGACAGGTCGTCTTCCGGGAGGACGAGCCGACGGATATGACCGAGGATCACCGGTTTGGTCCCGACTACGCGTTCGACGCCGGATTCGATACCGAACTGAACTGGGACAACGAGAACGGCATGCAAGGGATGATCGAACTCTGTCACGGCTGCGGCGGCTGTCGGGGCGAGCAGTCGACCACCGGCGGCGTGATGTGTCCGACGTTTCGTGCGTCCAAGGAGGAGATCACGAGCACTCGCGGGCGGGCGAACGCCCTCCGGGAGGCGATGAACGGAAACCTCGATCCCGAGGAGGCGTTCACCGACGAGTTCAAGACCGAAGTGTTGGATCTCTGCGTTGGCTGTAAGGGCTGTAAGATCGACTGTCCGAGCGGCGTCGACATGGCGAAGCTGAAGGCCGAAGTGACGCACGAACACCACGAGCGACACGGACCGAAACTCCGGGATCGACTCTTCGCCAACTTCGAGACGGCGGCGAAACTCGGCAGCGCGCTCGCGCCGGTCGCCAACGCCGCTGCGGCGCTTCCGGGCGCGCGAGCGCTGCTCGAACGGACCCTCGGGATCGAGCCGAACCGCCCGTTGCCGGAATTCCACCGGAAGACGTTCCACGACCGGTTCGAGGCGCGCGGCGGCGAGGAGGGGTCGGTCGCGCGAGCCGTGGCAGCGACCGACGGCGACGATCCCGTCCGATGGGCGGCGCTGTATCCGGACACGATCACGAACTACTGCAACCCTGCCGCTGGGGAGGCGGCCCTCGAAACGCTCGAAGCCGCGGGCGTCGCGGTGACGATCCCCGACGGCGTCGGTGATACGGGCCGACCAGCCTTCTCGAAGGGGTTCATCGACGCGGCGAAGCGGACGGCGCTCGACAACCTCGACGTGCTGGGGCCGCTCGTCGCCGACGGCTACGACGTCGTCGTGATCGAGCCCTCCGACGCCGTGATGTTCCAGTCGGATTACCTCGACCTTCGCTCCGGGGACGTGGTGGAAACCGTCGCCGGGCACACCTACGGCGTCTGTGAGTATCTCGACACTTTCGGTCTCGATCGGAACCTCTCGTTCGACGCCGACGAGGACTCGCTCGCCTACCACGGCCACTGCCACCAGAAGGCGACGGCGAAGGACCACCACGCCGTCGGGGTGCTCCGGCGGGCCGGCTACGACGTCGAGCCGCTCGATTCGGGCTGCTGCGGGATGGCCGGCTCGTTCGGCTACGAGACCGAACACGGCTCGATGAGCGACGCGATCGCGAACATTCTCTACGACCAGCTCGACGACAGCGACGGCGATCGGGTGGTCGCCCCGGGCGCATCCTGCCGGACGCAGCTACACAACCGCGAGAGTGTCTCCGAGGAGCCGCCCACGCCGATCGAACTCGTCGCCGACGCGCTCGCGCGGTGAGCGGAGGCGGCCGAGCGTCGGCGTTCTCGCGATGTCGTGCGGCTGCGTTCGCTTCCTCGGACCGTTCTGACCGCGGTCCGACGACCGCGAGTCACACGTTTCAAATCCCTGCCGCGCCCAGAGACGAGCATGTCCGCTTCCGAGCTCGCGTCGCAGATCGTGGAGGCGCTCGATATCGATGCCGAAGCGTTCGCATCGCGGATCGAGGCCGAAACCGCGTCGTTGCGCGAGGAGATCGACGACGGGACGTTCGATAACCCGCAGGCGATCGTCGGGCTGGAGTACGAGTTCTACGCGGTCGACGCCGAGACGGACGCGCTCATGCGAGTGCCACGACGACTCCTCGAATATATCGGATTCGAGAAGGAGCTCGGACTGCACAACGCCGAACTCTCGACGGCACCGCAGCCGCTGTCGTCGTACGGGCTTCGCGCACAGGAAGCGGAGGTGCAAGCGAAGCTCGACGCCGCCGAGATGGAGGTCGCCCGGGAGGGGATGACCCTCGTCAGCGACGGGATGTGGACGGTGCCGCCGATCGGCGAGACGGCCGCGACGTACCTGACCGACAGCATCGAGCAGGACGGCGTCCGCATGGCGACGAACATGTCGCGGGCGGTGCGGTATCACGCGATGGCCAACACCGACTACGCCGCCGAGTTACAGCTCGACGCGCCGCACGTCTCGCTGTTGGCCGACACCGTGATGCCCGAGAGCCTCATCACGTCGATCCAGCCGCACTATCAAGTGTCGCACGCCCACGACCTCCCGGAGCACTTCCGGTACGCCCTTCGGGCCGCCGGACCGCTGCTCGCCGTCTCGGTCAACTCGCCGTTCTTCCCGCCCGATCTCTACGACGCCGACGGGGCAACGGTACTCGAGGAGTGCTGGATGGAAAATCGAGTCCCGGTGTTCGAGTCGGTGCTCAACCCCGCGGACATCAAGAAGGTGACGTTCCCGGAGGACATCGATAGCATCGACGAGGCGCTCGATCGGATCGCGAGCGACGAGACGGTTGTCCCCGCGGAGCTCGAACCGAAGGGCCGCTTCGACGACGAGTTCGCCCACTTCCGGCACAAACACGGGAGCTTCTGGCGGTGGGTTCGCCCGGTATTCGGCGGCTCGACGCGGACGAACGCCAACGCCCGAATCGAGTTCCGGCCACTCCCGGGGCAGCCGACGATTCGGGGGACGATCTCGCTGCTCGCAGTGTTCGCCGGCCTCCTCGAGAGCCTGCCCCGGCGTGAGCACCCAGTCTACCAACAGTCGTGGGAGACGGCGCGGGAGAACTTCTACGCCGCCGTTCGCGACGGTCTCTCCGCGGAGCTGTCGTGGATCACCGCCGACGGGACCGAGACGACGGACACGGACGAGCTGTACGCCGAACTGTTCGAACTCGCCCGCGATGGGCTGGAGCTCCGGGGGCTCGACGCCGGGGAGGCGAACCGCTACATCCAGCCGCTCAGAGAGCGCGTCGATCGCCGGATGACGCCGGCCCAGTGGAAGCACGATCGGGTGCGGACGCGCATGGACGCGGGCGAGCCGTTCGCGCAGGCGATCTGGGGGATGCAGTCCGATTACATCGACGCGCAGTCGGAGACGCTGATAAACGGGACGTTCCTCGAGTGGCTCGAGTGAGCGTCGGTTCGGAGTGAACGGCGATTAGGAGACGACCTCGACCTCGTAGCCGCGGTCCTCCAGTTCGCCCAACAGCTCCGCGACGTGCTCGTGGCCGCGGGTCTCCAGGTCGAGTTCGACCTCGGCGGCGTTCATCGCGATGTCCTTCGAGGCCCGATCGTGTTCGATCGCGTGGATGTTCGTCCGGTACTCGGTGAGCAGTTCCACGAGTTCCTCCAGCGCGCCGGGACGATCCTTCAGCACGGTCTTGATGCGAAGGAAGCGGCCGCGCTCGACCAGCCCGCGGGTGATGACCGTCGTGAGCACGTTGAGGTCGATGTTGCCGCCGCAGAGCGCGAGAACGATCGTCTCCCCATCGTCGTACTCGAAGCGGCGTTCGAGGACGGCCGCGAGCGGGACCGCGCCGGCCCCCTCGACGAGCGTCTTCGAGCGCTCCAACAGCGAGGTGAGCGCGTTCGCGATCTCGGGATCCGTGACCGTGACGACCTCGTCGACGCGCGCTTTGATCACCTCGAACGTCGACTCGCCGATTTTTCTGGTCGCGATGCCGTCGGCGATCGTATCGACCGACTCGCGCTCGACGACCCGGCCGATCTCCAGCGAGCGAGCCGCGCTCGCGGCACCCTCGGCCTGCACCCCGATCACACGGGCATCGGTCAGTTCCGTGATCGCGGTCGAGATGCCGGCGATGAGGCCGCCGCCGCCGATCGGGACGACGACCGTGTCGACCTCCGGGCACTGCTCGGCGATCTCGAGGCCGATCGTGCCCTGCCCCGCCATCACCGACGGATCGTCGAAGGCGTGGACGAACGTGCGGTTCTCCTCGCGTTCGATCTCGTGGGCGCGTTCGGCGGCCGCGTCGTAGTCGACGCCGTGGAGTTCGACCGTCGCCCCGTACGATCGCGTGGCGTCGATCTTCGAGATCGGGGCGTACTCGGGCATCACAATCGTCGAATCGACGCCGATTTTCGTGGCCGCCAGGGCGACGCCCTGCGCGTGATTGCCGGCGCTCGCGGCGACGACCCCGGCCTCGCGTTCGGCCTCGCTCAGGAGGGCGATCCTGTTCGTCGCACCGCGGATCTTGAACGAGCCGGTCCGCTGGAGGTGTTCGAGTTTGAGTCGCACGTCCGCGCCGGTTCGATTCGAGAACGTGCTCGAGCGTTCCAGCGGGGTTTCGCGGGCCGTCTCGGCGACGCGCGCTCGGGCCGCCGTCACGTCAGCCAGTCCGATCATACCCGATCTATCCGGGCGGGCGTGGTATGCCTTCCGGGGCTCGAATCGGATCGTCGAAGCCGTCGGCTCCAATGATAGCGCCGACAGAAGGGAAGGAGCGTGTGCAACCTGTTTGAAGGCTGGATATATTATAAAACCCGTGCATGCAGGGCGAAAGTGAAACCGCAGTACGGAAGCTCGGCGGAACTGGTGTCAGACGATCGTTCGACGGGTGACGGACGGCGATCGAAACGAACGTGTTCGGGCGCGATCGATCCTACAGATCGACCGAGTCGAACCGGAGGTAGCCGACGACGAGCGGGACGACGATCCAAAACGCTAACACGACGAATCCGAACCACGGCTCAAGATAGAAGGCGTCGGCGGCCTGTTGTTGAGTGCTTTGATCCTCGGAGACGCGACGGAGGAGCCACGCCGTCGCCTGCTGCCAGCCGGTCATCGGATTGACGACGAACAGCACCTGCGCCCACTCGGGAGCTTGTGCGCCGAAGGCGGGCGTCTCGAAGCCGTTGACCACGTATCGTGCGAGAAAGACGAGTCCGCCCCAGGCGAACTGGAAGACCACGAAGAGGCCGAATCCGCCGATGGCCGCGGAGAACGTCGAATCCGAGAATGCCGAGACGCTCACGGCGATGCTGACGAAGACGATCGTCAACAGCAACACCGCGAGCATGAACGTGAGGATGACGTCGGCCTGGATGTCGCCCTCGAAGGTGATCGCCGTCGCGAGCAGCATCGACACGAAGCCGATGACGACGGCGACGCTCAACACGCCCAGCCGACCGAGAAACTTGCCGATAACGACGTCGAGCCGCGAGTTCGGTAACGAGAGCAGGAGCTTCAGGCTCCCGCTCTCCCGTTCGCCCGCGATCGACTGATACGCAATCCCGATCGCGATCAGGGGGATGAAGATGCTCATCCCGCTCAACAACACCTGCAGGATGAGGACGACGACCGCCCCGCTCTCGATTCCGAACGCGGATCCCAGCGCGATGCCGCCGCCGGTGAAGGCGACGAAGATCACAGCGACGGCGAGCATCAGTCGCGAGCGGATCGCGTCCGAGAAGTCCTTCTTCGCGACGGCGAGCCAACTCATTGGTCGCCCTCCGTGTAGGCCGTGAAGAGATCCTCGAGCGACGCTTCCTCGGTCGAGAAGTCCGAGACGTCCGCCCCGGCGTCTTCGAGTTCGGAGACGGCGTCCATCTTGACGTCGTCCTCGCAGGTGATTCTGAGCGTCGTTCCGTCGACGGCCACCTCGGAAACCCCGTCGAGGCTCTTCAACCGATGTTCGGCGTCGTTGGGCACCGAATCGACCTCGACGACGAGCGTCGAACCGCTGCCGACGTTCTCTCTGAGCCCGTCGATCGTGTCGACGGCGACCAACTCGCCGTCGCGGATGATCCCAACGCGGTCACAGATGGCCTCGACCTGACCCAGAATGTGGCTCGAAAAGAAGACCGTCGTCCCGCCGTCGGCCTCGCTCTCGACGATCTCGCGGAGTTCGCGCGCGCCGTTCGGATCGAGCCCCGAGGAGGGCTCGTCGAGTATCAGGAGGTCCGGATCACCGACGAGCGCCATCGCCAGCGCGAGTCGCTGCCGCATTCCGGTCGAGAACCCGCCGGCCCGCCGGTCGGCCGCGTCCTCGAGGCCGACTCGCTCTAAGATCGGGTACGGCTGTTCGTCGGCCTCCTTCGAGTCGATGGCGAACTGAACGTGTTCTTTCGCGGTCAGCCGGTCGTACACGTCGAACCCCTCGGGCAGGACGCCGGTTCGTTCCCGGACCGCGACGCTGTCCTCGCGGGCGTCACGGCCGAGCACGCGAACCGATCCCGCGTCGGGACGGACGAAATCCAAGAGGATGTTGATCGTCGTGGATTTTCCCGCGCCGTTCGGACCGAGAAACCCAAAGATCTCACCGTCGCCGACTTCGAGATCAACGCCGCGGAGCGCTCGCACGTCTCCGAACGACTTTTCGACGCCGTCGAGTTCGATGGCGGCCATATTGTCTCTCGGTTCCGTCCGACGCGTTATATGCCTTGAGGCTTCGACGGCGCGTGAAAGAACCTACCAAAGGATCAGAGCACGTCCTCGGGATCGTGTCGATCCCGGACGCGGTCGACCTCCGCGGCGTATCGCTCGCGCGTCTCCGGGTCGCCGACTGATTCGAGCCGATCAGGGGCGACCTCGATCGCGGCGGTGATCTCCTTCGCCCGAAGCAGTTGGACGCTGAAGTGTTTCACGACGCAGTGGGCTCCGTCGGGCGTCGCGTACACGAGTTCGACGAGCGACTCGTCGCCGTACTCGCGGGCCACGAGCCACAGGCGCTCGGTGTCTGCCATTGTCGGCGGTGCGGGTGGACGCCGTTTGTAGCTACCGCTCCGCACCGTCGCGACGAGCCCGAGTCGAGCGCCAAATAGCGTTGAATCGCCGTATCAGACCATTTTTACCCACCGGTCCGATACGGACACCCAATGACTCGAATCGTCGTGGTCGACAACCACGGGCAGTTCACCCACCTCGAACACCGCGCGCTGCGCGATCTCGGTGTCGACACCGAGATCGTGGATAACGACACCCCACCAGAAAGGGTCGACGCCGACGGTGTCGTCCTCTCGGGCGGCCCGGACATGGATCGAATCGGACGCTCCGCCGACTACCTCGATCTCGACGTGCCCGTGCTCGGGATCTGTCTCGGCATGCAGCTCATCGCCGCGGAGCTCGGCGGACGGGTCGATTCGGGCGACTACGGCGGCTACGCCGACGTGACCGTCGAGATCGAGGACGAAGACGACCCGCTCGTCGGCTCGCTCGCACCGGAGACGCGGGTGTGGGCCAGCCACGCCGACGAGGTGAAGGATCTCCCCGAGGGGTTCGTCCGAACCGCCAAGAGCGACATCTGCGGGATCGAGGCGATGAGCGACACGGACTGCGATCTCTACGGCGTCCAGTGGCACCCCGAAGTCGCCCACACTGAGGAGGGCGAGGCGGTCTTCGAGAACTTCCTCGCGATCTGTGACGCGGCCGAGTGACGGGGCGGCGCGGGATCCACTCCGACGGCGACTCGCTGTGGGTAGCCCCTCCGCTTCCGGTGGAGATCGTCTGACCGGCTGCCGGCGCGGTCGTTCACCGCTCCGTTCCGCATCGTGATCGATGACGGGCGTTTATAAGGGAGCTGAACGCAAAGACGGACGTGTCCTCGTCACTGCTGTTCGGGGTCGCGACCGGCCCCGATCTCCTACGTCTGCTCGCCGTCCCCGTCTTCGCGTGGGCCGCCGCCCGCGATCTACGGACCCGTCGCGTCCCGAACTGGACGTGGTACCCACTCGTCGCCGTCGGACTGATCGCGCTCCTCTGGGACGTGCTCACGATCGGGGATCTCACGGGGGTTCAGCGGCGGCTGTTCGCCGTCCAAACGGTCCTCTCGCTCGGGTTCGTCGCGCCGCTCGGCTACTTCTTTTGGCGGATCGGCGGCTTCGGCGGCGCGGACGCGAAGGCGATCATCACCCTCGCGGTTCTGTTTCCGGTGTACCCGACGTATCAGGTGCTCGGCGGGACGTATCCGGTGTACGGCGCGTCACTCGGGGTGTTCTCCTTTAGCATCCTCTCGAACACGGTACTCGTCGGGCTGCTGTATCCCGCCGCGCTCGCGGTGCGAAACCTCCCGCAAGGGACGTTCACGCCCGCGATGTTCGTCGGCCACCCCGTCTCGCTACGCGACGTGCCGACGGCGTACGGGCGGCTGTTGGAGACGCCGGACGGCTTCACGCGCAGCGGGCTCGACATCGACGCACTACGGATGTATCTCCGGTGGCGCGGGATCTCGTTTTCCGCGCTTCGCGCGGACCCGCAGCGATACCGCGGGACGGTGCCGGTTGACGCGAACGACCCGGGCGACGGCTCGCTCGGTGATGGGACGATCGACGAGGACGGCCCCGTCGACCCCGTCGACGACGATCCGTGGGGTGCGGCGGCGTTCCTCGCCGAACACTCGGCGTACGGGACCACGCCGACAGAGCTCCGCGAGGGGCTCTCGACGCTCTCGGAGTCGGATCGCGAGTCGATCTGGATCACGCCCGGCATCCCGTTTATCGTCCCGATGTTGGCCGGCCTCGTGGTCGCGTTGGCGTTCGGCGACGTGATGTTCGCGGGGCTGTCGGCGGTCGGAATCTAGCGCCGAACCGGGTGAGGAGCTACGGTTCCGGAGCGACCTCGGCGTCGGATTCGAGTTCGAGGTCCTCAAGCGCCGCGATTACCGCATCGCGGTACACCGACAGGTCCGACCCATACTGGGTTTCGGCCATCGTGGCGTACTCGTTGGTCCCGTCAAACGCCTCGATCCGATCGAGCGTTCGATCGGCCGTCTCGACGACCCAGCGGTTCCGCGTCGCGTCGTCGACCACGGAGATGGATTCAGGACGGAGCGAGACGTTCACGTCGCCCTCGTCGGTCTCGTACGTGCGGGGTTTCCCGACGACAGTCACGTACGCCGGCGTCTCCGCCTCGCGGAGCACGGAGGTCGCCTCGGGCTGGTACTGCCCGGCGTAGGTGAAGAAGGTTCCAGTCGGATCGACGATCCGGCCGCGCCAGTACTCGGAGTCGTTGCCCACGTCCTCGGTTTCGGTCAGCGTGCCGGCGACGAACACCCGGTTGGCCGGCTGGCCGGTCGGCAACAGCGAGTAGACCGGGGCGCGGTCGTCGTCGGACTCTTTGAATGTGTACGTTGCGTCGTTGAACTCGGTCGCGAAGGCGCGTCGGGCGACCTCGCGGGTGGGGACGGATGCACTCATTACAGGGACCTCGCTTTGATCAGCACGCTCTCGGCGTCGGTCGGCGCGCCGAGTCGCTCGATATCGTTCGCCAGTACGTAGCGGCCGAGCGTCGGGCCGGACACGCGGTAGTAGCGGCCCAACACCGCCTCGCGCATCTCCTCGACGACAACTTCGGTGTCGAGAGCGTCCATGGCCATCTGCTGGGCCTCGTCGAGGGTGATACCGGTCAGCTCCTCGGTCGACTCCTGGTTGAAGATCGTCTCGTGAATCTCGACGCCGTCGTCGAGGACGCCCTTGATCCGGAGGTCGAACTCGCCGTCGACCTCGCCGTGTTCCGAACAGCGGCCGTTCTGGAGAACGCGGGTGCAGTTCTCCTCGGGACAGCGTTTGATGAGTCCGGAGCCGGACTGGATATCGACGAGCGCGCCCTCGACCTCCGTCGAGTCGTCGCCGACTTCGATGTCGGTGTCGAGCTCCTCGACCGTCGTCGAGGAGTTGAGCTTCACGGAGAACCGACCCTGATACTCGTCAGTGACGACGCTTCCGAGCCGGTAGACCGCGCTCTCCTCGAGTTCCGGGAGGTCGCTTTTGGCCCACTTGGTGAACTTGATCGTGCCGGTCTCATCGCCGAGGAGCCCGACCTGTGCGATCGAGTCGGCACCCGGCTCCCAGAGGTCGACGATCTTGACCGTGAGATCGAGCCACTCCTCGGGCGCGTCGACGTCGGCGACGGTGGCCGCTTCGGTCGAGCCGCCGGAGAGGTCGTCTCGGTCCATGTCCGCCTCGTCGAGGTACGACGAGACGATGCTTCGGTGGGCCTCGTCGATCGGGACGCGGTACTCGGAGACGAGCGTCTCGAGGCGGTCTTCGATCTCGTCGACGGTGAGATTGAGGCTGTCGGAGAACTGTTCGTGTATGTCTGCTGCGTGCTTTCGCAGGTCTGTCATGGGTGTTTCCGTCTCCGCGTGTTTTCAGTGGGAGACGTACGCTGGTTGGTTCCTGATGGTATAAAAACCGTCGGTAGCGCGGTGAAAGTGAAGCCGAGCACGGTTGGGATGCAGAGGATCACTCCTATTATGTTTGCGCCCCTAGTCGCCGGTGTGAGCAATCGTCGTCGTCTCGAACGCCTCCTCCGGACGAAACTCCACGCGGTCGGGAGACAGTACGAGGAGACGAAACGCGCCTACACCGACGCGAAAAGCGCGGCGCTCGCGAACCTGCCGACCGACGACGAGGGGCGGGCACGGGTCGTTTGTCGGCGCCACGCTGAAAAGCGAGCCGTGTCGCTCGACTCGGATGCCCGCCCGTCGTGTTACGATCCCGAGCACCCGGACTGCCGCGGCTGCGTCGAGGACATCCGCGAGGAGCGAATCGAAACGTGGGGGCCGAGGTGACGATCCGTCCCGCGATGGGCTAATGGCCGATTCCGAAGATAGCCGAACCGTGGGCGTTCACAGGGGCTGCGTCCAGGGGGCACTCGCCGCGATCGCGTTCACCGTCGGCGCCAGTCTCGCCGTCGCCGCCGGAGCGCTCGTATTGTTCCTCGTCGTTCGACACGGCGAGCAGTTCGTCGACTCGGAGCGGATTCGGAGTCTGCTCGCGCTAGTCAGCTTCGTCGTCTTCATTTCGATCCCCGTGTATCTGCTTTCGATCCAGTGCATCAGAAGGTCTCGTTGATGTGGCGTTGGATGGCCTCGACACGAGCGGCCGATGAAATACCGTCTGGCTTCGCCGCTGTATCGCCGATTGCGACGCCGTATCGAGGTCAGATCCCCCGCATGGATCCACCGTCGATTGGCACGGCAACGCCGTTGACGTAAGACGCCCGTTCGCTCGACAGCCAGGCGACTGCGTCGCCGAGTTCGCCGGGATCACCGACGCGGTCGAGCGCGATTCCATCGGACCACTCGTCGAGACCATCGCCGTACGTCTCGTACTCGTCTCGGTCGACGCCGTCTTGGATCAACTCCTCTATCCGGTCCGTCTCGTGGGCGCCGGGCAGCACGCTGTTGACCCTGATCTTGGGAGCGAACTCGTCGGCCAGCGTCTTCGTGAGCCCGAGTACCGCTCGCCGAACCGAGTTCGAGAGCACGAGGTCGTCCAGCACCTCCCTGACGCTGCGGGAAGTTATCGTGACGATCGTTCCGCCGCCGTCGGCAGCGAGCGTCGGCTGTGCGGCGCGAACGGTCCGAACGACACTCATCACGAGGAGGTCGTAGGCGTCGTACCAATCCTCGTCGGTAGTGTCGAGAAACGCCCCCGGCGGCGGGCCGCCAGCACTCGTGACGACGTGGTCGAGTCGACCGAACCCGTCGATCGTCCCCTCGACGAACGCCTCGATATCGTCGGGGGCCGTGATGTCCGCTCGCATCGCGAGTACGTCCCCGGAGCCGGCCGCCTCGAGCCGTCTTTCGGCACGCTGGAGCCGATCGCCGCTGCGGCCGCAGACGGCGACGTCACACCCTGCGCTCACCAGCGCCTCGGCGCTCGCGAGCCCGAGCCCGGCGGTTCCGGCCGTAACCAACGCCGCATTCTCCTCGATTCCGAGATCCATATCGGCCACACGCAGCGGGTCGTATAAAAATCCGGTCGCCTCGACTACATTCGGACGGTCACGCGACCGTCGTGGGTGACGGTGACGGTGATGTCGCGTCTGACCTCGCGGCCGACGATGGCGTCGCCAGCGGCGTCGCCGATGAGCTTCATCAGCTCCGGAGCCGTTCTGTTCACCTTCACGTCGGCGTCGTCGCAGGCTGAATACACCTCGTTCGGCACGTCGTAGAGATCGGTACCGCGTTCGACGGTCAGCCGGACGGGGGCCGTCAGCGCCTCGGCGAACGCGATGGTCTCTTTCGCTTTGGCGATGTTTTCTCGCGCGCTCGACTCGACGCTCGACACGTTCGCCCTCGACGTGCCGAGCGCCTCGGCGATCTCCGCCTGCGGAATGTCGCGCTCGCGGAGCGCGAACACCTCAGCCTGTCGGCGGGTCAACACGCTGGTCTCAGCGTCGAATCCGACCTCCCCGAGCAGTTCGTCCGCGTCAGGAATCGTCATCGAATCTCACACCGTTCGACGCGTCGATAGTGGCACACTCGCGGCACCGGGCGCTAGTTGCCCCAGAAGTTCTCGCGGCTGCCCAACCGCCCGCGGTCGAGTGCCTTCTCGCGGTCGCTTCGGTCGTCCGGTTCGTCGTCAGCGTCGGCGTCGTTGGCGGCGCTATCGTCGATCTCCTCGTCCATCGGGAGCCGTTCGACCTCGTCGGCGCGGGCGTGGTTCGAACGGACCTCCGTGATCTTGACCTTCGCGCGGGCGTCCGGCAACACGCCGTCGACCATCACGATGAAGCCGTCCTCGGTCCGGCCGACGCCAGCCCCCGATTCGTGGATATCCTCGACGTCGACGACGACCTCCTCGCCGAGCTGTACGGGTTGCTGTTTGAGATCGCGGATCGGTTGGTTGTAGTGGGAGCACCACTCGGCACCGCCGCGGTCGCCGTAGTGTTGACAGCCCATGCCTTCGATCCGCTCGGAGAAACTGGGGCAGTCGTCCGCGAGTGGGCATTCGGGCATACGTCATCTTGCCCGCCAGTCGATTAAACGCTTGTGGGTCCGATCTTTTTCTCCGCCGGGTTCGCCTGCGGCGAACCGCTCCTGCAAAAACATCGATCAAAAAGGCCGGACGCTCCCTTCGGTCGCGTCCGGTGAACCGCGTCCGAGCGAAGCGAGGACACGGATGCTAAAACGACCGCCGTTTCTTTTTGATTCTGAACCCTTAGAATCAGACAAGACTAGCGTGCTGTGTAGAGAGCACGCACTCAGCAAGGTGATTTAGTGGTGTATTGCCGGAATTTATATCCATGGATTGTAAATAATCAGATATGTCGACGGCCTCGGAGATTGGAAAAAGCGTAATCGGCTCAGTTTTGTTGGTGATAATATTTGCGTATCTTTGGTCCTACCTCCCAAAAGAAGGAATCTGGGGGGGATTGAGTTGGGAAATAAAAGCTGTAGTTGTATTTATTAGTGGGATGCTTGTTATTGGTCCCGGGAAAGTCGCCTTAGAGATGGTCACCGACTCAAGATGGTGACTATGCACCCTCTATTCAGCGCGGCTGTTTAAACCTATTATCAACAGGTGGACTCTACAAGGCCAGATCTTAGTGTTGGTCGAGCCGAGCGAATCGCCGCTCGAAAACATCCATAGAAGTCGATAACTTCTGATAGGCTACAACAGGGAACTGGACATGCAGCTGCTCAGTTACGCCAGCGGCGTCCGCTCGACGACCGTCCCGTCGTACGTCGGGTACTGCTCGACGATCTCGCCGCGCTCGACGTCGCCGTCCTCGATCATCTCCTCTAAGAGCCACCACGCCAACTCGACGTGCTCGGATTTGACCGTGTAGAACTCCTCGGGGACGCCGAGCTCGCGCAATCTGGCCTCCGGTTCCCACGTCTTCCCGTAGACGAGCGTCCCGTCGTCGGTGATGTCGTCGAACTCCCGGCGGATGTTCCGGGCCATCCGCTTGAGCCGCGAGCGGTGCTGAGCGGCGTCCTTGAACACGCTCGTACAGAAGTACACGCGCTCGTGGTCGCCCATCTCCTCGAGGATGTCGTGGGATCCCTCAACGGCCGACATGTGGTCCTCCTTGAGCTCGAAGCCCTGCTCTTGCATCCGCCGGTAGTTCCCGTCGGACATCTCGAACTCGTTGATGTTGCAAAAGTCGGCCGCGCCCTCGTCCAGAAACTCCAGAAACTCCGGTTCCGCGCGGATGCCGGGGATCTCGAAGGCAGGGGTGAGCCCCTCCTCGCGGGCGATGTGGAGGATCTCTTCCCATTCGGTGCCGTGCAGATCGCCCCACAGTTCGTAGGGTGGGTGAAATCGAATCTCGTCGAGGCCGGCCTCGGCCAGGCGGCGCATGTTCTGCCGGCCGCCGGTGATTCCCGTGTAGAGGTGGGTGTGGTGATCCTCGCCGAACTCTTCCTTGAGAAGGCTGAGGTATCGACAGGTCCGGTCCATGGCCTCCTGGGGCTCCCCGCCGGTGATCGAGGTGCCGAGCGCCTCCATCCGCTTGGCCTCCTCGATGACGTCCGCGTCGGACTCGACGGGGCGCTCGTTGGCGTACACCTGCGTGACGTTCTTGCGGTTCTCGCCGAGCGGGCAGTAAAAACAGTCGCGCTGGTCGCAGTATCCGTAGACGAAGAGCACCATCTTCCCCCCGACGGCGCACTGTTCACAGCCCTTCGAGATCATTCGTTGTTCCCGTTTGACCGCCGAGACGCAAAAGTCGTACGTTCCGCCCCGCCGCTACAGCTCGTCGTAAAAGGCGTCGACCAGGTCGCCGGTCTCAGCGACGATGCCTTCCCACGCGTCGTTGTCGGGGGCCAACCCGACGAGGCGGCCGATCTTCATGATCGAGGCGTGATACACGCGCTGGAGACCGGGCTCTTCCTCCCAGATGACGAAGTTGCAGGGGAAGAGCGCCCCCTGTTTGAGCGACTGATCGAGCGCCTTGTCAGCCACCGCGGGGTTGCACGCGCCCAACACGTAGTAGGGGTCGCGGTCGGCGTCTACCTTCTCGTTGAGCAGCTCCGAGGGAGAGAACTCGACGGGGACGCCGAAGCCGACCGATTCGGCCGTCTCTCGGACGTGGTCGACGGCGGCCTCGTGGTCCATCTCGAGGAGCGCCGATCGTTCGCCGATATCTTCGGACTCGAACTCCGAGGGATCGAATGCGAGCATCGTACAGTCCTGTCGGGCGCGACCGAGAAAAAACGACGGGACGAGCGGGCGGTCGTCAGACGTTGTCCGGCGTCTCGGCGTCGTCTTCGACGGAGCGTTTCATCGACTCGCGCCGCGACTTCGCGTCCCGACCGGTACACTCGAGCAGGAAGTCGTTTTTCGCCGTGTTCGCGTCGCCGGCCGCGTCGACGTCGCCCGTCTCCATGAGGTCCTGCAGCTCGCGTTCCTCGAAGTGGACGGCGAGTTTGTCCTTCTTACCGGAGTACGAGACCGCGCCCGCGACGATTCGGGTGAACACCGGATTGTCCGGTTCACCGACGATGTACAGGTCGCTACCTTTGAACTCCTCAGTGCCCGTGATCGGTCCGAAGTACTCCTCGATCGTCGCTTTCAGATCGGGGACGCGCTCTTCGAGATACTCCCCACGTCGCATTTTGTACTCTTCCATGTCGAGGAATATCGAAACCCGACGGTTTACTGGTTTCGTTCGGCTTCGAGCCACGCGTTGCACTCGGGACAGGGGTCTCCCTCGCGGTACCCCGAGTTGGCCTCGATGCTGAACGAACACTCCGGACAGACGATCCTCCCCTCGGGGACTGTGAGGCCAGAGAGCGATTCATTGCCCGGATCGAGCGGGGCGTCAGACCCGTCGGTATCGACGTTCGAATCCTCGGGATCGTCGGGCCACTGGCCGGGGCGTCGTTGCTGCTCGTCGTCGTCATCGGTGAGGATCTCCGCGTCCTCCGTCTCGGGGTCCGGCGGCGTCTCGTCGTAGTCGTCACCCTCGTCGTCGCCCGCAGCATCGAGCGGCGCTTCGGCATCGGTCGGAGACGCAGGGGATGCCGGCTCGTCCGTACCGGCGGTCGCCGAGGTGGTCTCCGAGTTGTCGAGCGCCTCGCCCTCGACGCCGCTCCGTTCGACCGCTCCGGCGATCCCGCCGGTTGCCGATTCCGCACTGTTCGTATCGTCGGTGTCGATCGCGTCGCCGCCCCCGGGTTCGATCCCGACGTCGTCGGCGTCGACGACGGCCGCGACCTCGGTGTTCTCGGAGACGACGCGCTCGGCGCCGCAGTGGCGACATTGCTCTATCTCGCGCTCGGTGGTAACCACCTCGCTGCCCTGTTCTTCTCGTTCGCGCTCTACCCCAGCGTCCTCGAAGGCGTGGCCGAGTATCGAACAGCGGAGTCCCATTACCGAAACGTGGCCGTGACGAAGGTATAAAGCTTGACTCTGTGGCCACGACACTGATCGGTCTCTGGCTGTAAATCGGCTTTATCAACCCAGTTGTGGACGGGAGATCATCGACCTCGTGGCAGACCTCGCCGACCCGCCAGTGGCGGTCGACGGGACGGTCGAGCATCTCCCCCGCTCGTGGGTCGAGGACGGGGCGTGAGGTGGACGCGCGTCAGTTCCCCGCCTCTGACGGGATCTCGCCGTACGTCGAAAGCGCCGCGTCGATCCGCTCGATCGCCCCCTCGATCGCCTCGATGTCCGTCGCGTACGAGAATCGGAGATAGTCGGCGGCCCCCTCGCCGAAATCGACGCCGGGGGTGACCGCGACGCCGGCCTCTTCGAGCAGGAAGTCCGCGACGTCGAGGGCGTCGCCCGGAAGCTCGCGCACGTCGACCAGCAGGTAGTACGCCCCCTGCGGCGTGTAGCCGAGGTCGAGCCCCCACTCCGCGACGGCGTCGACGAGCAGGTCGCGGCGCTCGCGGTAGGTCTCGCGGATCTCGACCAGCCGGTCCGGCGGCGTCTCGAGGGCGGCGACGCCCGCGTCCTGGACGAAGTTCGGCGCGCAGATGAGGAGGTTCTGCGCGAGGCGGTTCACCGCGTCGACGTACGCCTCGGGGACGATCAGCCAGCCGAGCCGCCACCCGGTCATCGCGAAGCGCTTCGAGAAGCCGTTCAGTACGAACGCGTCGTCGGTGTACTCGAGCATCGTGTGCTCGTCGACGTCGTAGGAGAGCCCGTGGTACACCTCGTCGACGACCGGCGTCGTGTCGGTGGCCTCGGCGAGGTCGGCCACGTCGGCGAGCGTCTCGCCATCCATCACCGCGCCAGTCGGATTCGCCGGCGAGTTGAGGAGCAACGCCCGCGTCAACGCCGACAGCCCCGCCTCGAACGCGTCAGCGCGCGGCTGAAAGCCGTCCTCAGGTCGCAGCGGAACCGTCCGAACGGTCCCACCCACGGTCCGCACGAAGTTCGGATAGCAGGCGTAGTGGGGGTCCGTGAGGACGACCTCCTCGCCCGGATCGACGAGCGCCGCGAGCGCGAGGAGCAGCCCCGGCGACGTGCCGGGCGTCACGACAATGCGACCGGGGTCGACCGCGACGCCGTACTCGCGGTCGTAGTGGGCGGCGATCGCACGCCGGAGTTCGGGTTTCCCTCGCGCGGCGGTGTAGTTCGTGTTCCCGTCGCGCAGTGAGGAGATCGCCGTCTCGAACACCGCCTCGGGCGGCTCGAAGTCCGGCTCGCCGACCTCGAGATGCACGACGTCGTCCAGTTCGTTCGCCCGTTCGAGCACGTCCATCGCCATGAAGGGCGTCACCTCACGCGCGCGCTTAGAGACCATCTGAGGCGGCGTACGGGCGGCGGGAGTATATACGTCGGGATCCGCCGCGACGACAACGCATTACCCGCGCCGGCACGAACACGCGAGACGAGCATGCCGAACACCCAGCCGCCACCCGAGGATCCCTACGACGTCGGCGACCGGGTCCGCGTCCGACTCACCGACGCGGACGCCGAGAGCCCGTTCGACGGCGAGATCTGTCGCGTCGTCCACGTCTTCGTCGACGGGCCCGATCGCGATGAGGTCGTCGACGGGGGAAGCGGACCCGAACGCGAGATGGACCGCGCGTCGTATCGACTCGAAGCCGTCGAAAGCGGCGAGGTGCTGCCGGTCGTCGTCAGACACCGGGACGTGGTTCCGGCCGAAGATGACCCCTAACGGGTGCGACTGTCGGCTCCCGTGCGAGAACTGACGGCAGAAATGGTGAACCCGTTCGCCATCCGAAGCCGCGCTCGAACCGGATGAAAATGTTGAAATGCCGTCAGGGCACAAATCCCGGCCAATGCTGCCGAGGATCGCCCACGTCGCCGAGAAATCCGCGACGAGTCTCGGGATCGTCGGACTGCTGGGGCTCGGCGTGTACAGCTTCGCGGACATCTGGACGATTCGGATCGGGTGGCTCGTCATCACCGTGCTCGAAGCACTGCTGTCGGTCGGCGCGTTCAGTGTCGGCGTTGCCGCGACCGGGCTGCTGTTGATCTACGAGGTCTGGCGGAGCGGCACGCCCGACGACGAGCGAGTCACCGCCGGACCGCCCGTCGAGGCGATCGTCCCCGCCTACCGCGACGCCGACGTCGTCGATCGGAGCGTGTCGAGCCTCCTCGACAACGACTACGGGCCGCTCTCGATCACGATCGTGGTCGAACCGGACGACGGAAAAACGCGCGAGCGGGCCGTCGAGTTGGCCCGCGAACACGACGCGGTCGAGTGGCTCACGAACGCGGTCCCCGGCTCGAAGGCGACGGCGATCAACACCGCCGTCGAGGCGAGCGACGCCGATCACTTCGTCGTCTTCGACGCCGACGAGCGGGCCTCGCCAGCGTTCGTCTCGACGGCGATGTGCGACCTCACGGGCGAGGCGGACGTCTTTCAGGGACGTCGCGTCCCGCGCCCGACGGACGCGGTCGGGACGATCGCCTACTGCGAGCGCGTCATCGTCCAGGCGGGCTATCTCGTCGGCGAACTGGTCGGATTCACCCACTGTCAGAGTTCGGCGACCGGGTTCACCCGCAAGGCGTTCGACGCGGTCGGCGGCTACGCGGACATGCTGACCGAAGATATCTACTTCTCCCACCAGTGTCATCGCGCCGATCTGACCGTCGCGCGGAACAGTCGCTGCACGAGTTCGATGGAGACGCCGCACACCCTCCGTGATCTGTGGGGCCAACGCAAGCGCTGGCGGATCGGCCACGTGCAGGTCGTCCACAGGCGGATCCGCGAGGCGCTGGAGGGCGACCTCGGCGGGACGGACCTCGTCACGATTGGCCGATCCGTCGGCGCGGTGCTCGCGGGCGCGATCCTGCTCATTCTCTCGGCGCAGGTGCTCCTGCTGTTCGTCTTCAGCTGGGAGACGGCGCTGCTTCCGTTGGCGAGCATCTTCGGCACGATCCTCGGCGTCTGGGGACGGGACGTCCTCGACGGACGCGTCGGCGTCCCGTCGTGGTCGATCGCGCTGGCCCCGATCATCTACTTCGGCCACGGCGTGCTCACGGTCAAGGCGCTGTTCGAGTATGCGCTCACGTGGGACGGCGAGTGGTATCAGGTGACGAAGACCGGCAACTGACCGGCGAACGAACCGACGGGTTGTTCGAGACGGAACGGAGACGTGTACACAGTGACTCACGACGGCGGCCTCGGCGCCGGGCTCATCGACCGGCGGACAGCGCTCAAAACCCTCCTCGGGTTCGCCGTCGCCGTCCTCCTCGTGTATCTCCTCGGCGCGGTCGTCGGATGGGAGCGAGCGATCGAACGGCTCCGGGTGGCCCGCGTCGAGTGGGTGCTCGTCGCCTGCGGCTCGACGCTCCTGTGTCTGTTCGCGTGGGCGAAGACGTGGCAGATCGTCCTCGAACGGGTCGGCGTGACCGTCGCCTACCGGCGGCTCGTCGTGACCTTTTTCGCCGCGACGTTCGCGAACTACGTCACGCCGATGGGGCAGGCCGGCGGCGAGCCGTTCATCGCGTACATCCTCTCGCGAGACACCGACGCGACCTACGAGCAGGCGCTCGCGAGCGTCGTGGTCGCCGACCTCGTCCGCCTGCTCCCGTTTTTCACCGTCGGTATCGCGGGGCTCGGCTACCTGCTCGCGACCGCGGAACTCACGGCGCGGATACGGCCGCTCGCGATCGCGCTCGTCGGGGTCGCGGTGGCGTTGCCGCTGCTCGTCGCCGTCGGCTGGCGGTTCCGCGCCAGAGTTCGCGCCGGCGCGTTGCGGTGTCTCGCGCCGATTGCCGGACGGACGGATCGCTTCTCGGTCGAGTCGGTCGGCGACCGGATCGACCGCCTGTACGCGTCGATCGACCTGATCGCGGGGTCGCCGCGGGCGATCCTCGTCGCGGTCGGCTTCGCGTACGTCGGCTGGGTCCTATTCGCGCTGCCGCTGTACTTCTCGGGGATCGCGCTCGGGGCGGCCGTCTCGATCCCGCTCGTCTGCTTCCTCGTTCCCGTGACCGTGATCGCCGGGTCGACCCCGCTGCCGGGCGGGATCGGCGCGATCGAGGGGACGCTCCTCGTCCTCCTGCCGGTTCTCGCTGGCCTGACGGCGACGGACGCCCTCGCGGTGACGACGATCTACCGGCTGACGAGCTACTGGTTCGTGATCGCCGTCGGCGGGATCGCGACGCTGTGGGTGGTCCGCCGGGTGTGACGATCCGAGAGCGACTCCCGAACGCGCGGCTTTCACGCCGCTTAACCGCCTCGCGACCCGACCGTTCGGTATGCAATCGGAACCCGCGATACGCGCCGACGGCCTCCGGAAAGCCTACGGCGATGTGCAGGCGCTCGACGGATTGACGTTCGAAGTCGACCGCGGGGAGTTCTTCGGGCTGCTCGGCCCGAACGGCGCGGGGAAGACGACGTTCATCAACGTCCTCGTCGGCCTCGTCCGCAAGGGCGGCGGCGTGGCGGAGGTGTTCGGCTTCGACGTCGAAACCGACTACCGGCGGGCCCGCGATCGGATCGGGATCGCGCCGCAGGAGTTCAACGTCGATCGATTCTTCCCGATCCACGAGGTGCTCGAACACAAGGCGGGCTACCACGGCGTTCCGCCCGCGGAGGCCGAGCGCCGCGCCGAGGAAGCGCTGAAGACGGTCGGCATCTGGGACAAACGCGAGACGCGGTTCGACTGGCTCTCCGGCGGGATGAAACGGCGCTTCCTGCTCGCGCGAGCGCTCGTGACTGACCCCGAGCTGCTCATCCTCGACGAGCCGACGGCGGGCGTCGACGTCCAGCTCCGCCGGGACCTGTGGCACGTCATCGAGCGACTCAACGCCGAGGGGACCACAATCTTGCTCACCACCCACTACATCGAGGAGGCCGAACGGCTCTGCGATCGGGTCGCGATCGTCGACTCGGGCCGGGTCGTCGATGTGTCGACGCCGGACGAACTCCGCTCGCGCGGCACCGATCAGGTGCATCTGACGCTCGCAGATCGGCCGGCGAGCGTCCCGGAACTCGGCGTCGAGGGGATCGTCGAGACCCGCCTCGACGGCTCGACGCTCGTCGTCACGGCACAGGGCGGCGGCGCGGTCGCGCCGGATCTTCTCCGGGCGCTCGAATACGAGGGCCACGAGGTACTCGATCTGGACATCCAGCGAGCCTCGCTCGAAGAGGTGTTCGTCGACATGACCCGGACCGAGGAGAACGCCGAGCCGCTGGGGGTGATCCAGTGAGCGCCGACACGGGTACCTCTCGACCCGCAGACTCGGCGGCGGCCAACGGCGTCTTCGGCGTCGGCTTTCGCTCGCTGCTCCGACGGGAGATCCTGCGGTTCGTCCGGCGGCCGACGAACACCTTCGTCCCGCCCGCGATCACGAACGTGCTCTACTTCGCCGTCTTCGGCGTCGTCTTGGGCCAGCGGATTGACAACATCGCCGGCTTCGACTACATCGTCTTCCTGCTGCCGGGACTCGTCGTGTTGGGCGCGATCTCGAACGCCTTCGAGAACGCGTCGTTCTCGATCTTTCACGGCCGATGGAACGAGTACATTCACGAGACGCTCACCTCGCCGCTTTCGTACACCTCAATGGTGCTCGCGTACATCCTCGCGGCCGCCCTCCGGGGCGTCGTCGTCGGGGTCATCATCGTCGCGATCGGCCTGATATTCACGCCGGTGCCGATCGCCGAGCCGCTGTATCTCGCCGCGTTCATGATCGTCGTCCCGCTGCTTTTCGCCTCGCTCGGCGTCATCGGCGGGCTGGTGGCGAACGACTTCGACGACCTGACCGTGATGAGCCAGTTCATTCTCCGACCGCTGGTGTTCTTCGGGGCGGTCTTTTACTCGCTCGACATCCTACCGCCGCTGTATCGGACGCTCTCGCTGCTCAATCCGATGGTGTACATGGTCAACGGCGTCCGGTTCGGCTTCCTCGGCTACCAGGAGGTCGATCCGCTCGTCTCGTTAGGGGTGTTGAGCGGCTTCGCGGCCGCCGTCATCGCGCTGGACGTATACCTGTTCAAGCGGGGCTACGGCCTGATAGACTGAGTCCGGTTTGACCCTCACTCGGCCGCTCGCTATCGTTAAGTAATCGACAGACGACCGGGACAGTGATTCGACACGAATGAACGGCAACGACCGATCGATCCTCTCGATCACGATGTTGGGACACGGGATGGTTCACATGTACGAGTTGGCCATCCCGATATTCATCACCGCCTGGATCGCCGGCCTGGGAGTCGGCTCCGCGACGCTCGGCATCGCCGTCGCCGTCGGGTACGCCCTCTACGGCATCGGCTCAGCTCCGAGCGGTATCGTGACGGACGCGTACGGCTCGAAGCGGTTACTCGTGGGCTGTTTGCTCGGGATGGGGGCGTCGTTCGCCCTGCTCGCGGTCGTCGACGGCCTTGCGGGCGTGACGCTCGCACTGGCGGTGTGGGGGCTCGCCGCGAGCGCCTACCATCCGGCCGGACTCCGGCTCATCAGTACGGGCGTCACGGAGCGCGGCGCGGGGTTGGGCTACCACGGTATCGCGGGCAACGTCGGCATCGCGCTGGGGCCGCTCGTCGCGACCACGCTGTTGATCGCCTTCGAGTGGCGACTCGTCGCGGCTGCCATGGCGGTGCCGGCGTTCGCCGCCGCGGTCTACACAATCTACGTCTCCGTCGACGAGTTGGCCGCCGTCGAACCGGTCGGCGGGGGCGAAGCCACCGACGGCGGCGAAGACGAACCGACCGCGACCGACCCGGAGGACGCCCCCGGATCGCTCCCGCCGATCCGAGGGATCCTGGGTGACACGCGGACGATCTTCGCCGGCGGGTTCCTCATCGCGTTCCCGATGTTGATCCTCGAGGGGTTCTTCTACCGGGGCGTGTTGACGTTCCTGCCCGATATGCTGGCGAGCTACGAGAGCCTCGCGACCGTCACGATCGCAGGCGAGTCGGTCGAACCGTCCGGCTACGTGTTCGTCGGCCTGCTGGTCGTCGGCATGGGCGGCCAGTACGTCGGCGGCCGGTTGAGCGACGCGATGCCCCCCGAAAAAGCCGCCGTCGGGGCCTTCTTCGCGCTGACGGTGATCAGCGTCCTGTTCGTGCCCGCCGCCAGCAGCGGGCTGCTCGCGCTGTTGGCCGTGAGCGCGCTGTTGGGCTTCGTGCTCTTCGGCGAGCAGCCCCTCCTGCAGGCGATCGTCGCCGACTACTCGACCTCCGACGTTCGCGGGCTTTCGTACGGCTACATGTTCGTCGGCGTCTTCGGCGTCGGTTCGCTCGGGGCGGCCTTCAGCGGCGCGATGCTCGCGTACACGACCCAACGGGCCCTGTTCGTCCTCCTCGCGGTCGTCCCGCTCACGGCCGCACTCATCTCGGCGGCGCTGTGGCGGTCGAACGACGCGAGATAGCGAGTCGGGCCCGCCGCGAACGCACACCTGAAGTGTCTCAACCCCCACTACCCGACAATGAGCGACACCGGCCCCCTCCAGCCCGACCGCCCCGATCTGGACCGCCCGTTTCGGGTCGACGCGCCGTTCGAGCCGGCGGGCGACCAGCCCGAGGCGATCGAGGAACTGGTCGCCGACTACGAGGCCGGAGCGGAAAAGCAGACCCTCCTCGGGGTGACCGGCTCCGGGAAGACGAACACCGTCTCGTGGGTGATCGAACAGCTCCAACAGCCGACGCTCGTGCTCGCGCACAACAAGACGCTCGCGGCGCAGCTGTACGAGGAGTTCCGGAACCTCTTTCCGGACAACGCCGTCGAGTACTTCGTCTCCTACTACGACTACTACCAGCCCGAGGCGTACGTCGAGCGCACCGACACCTACATCGACAAGGACATGTCGATCAACGAAGAGATCGATCGCCTGCGACACTCCGCGACGCGGTCGCTGCTCACGCGCGACGACGTGATTGTCGTTGCCTCGGTGTCGGCGATCTACGGCCTCGGCGACCCCACGAACTACGAGGGGATGGCGATGCGGCTCGAGCCCGGCGAGGAGGTGGGCCGGGAGGGGCTTCTCGAGCGGCTCGTCGACCTGAACTACGAGCGAAACGACGTCGACTTCCAGCAGGGGACCTTCCGCGTCCGCGGCGACACCGTCGAAATCTACCCGATGTACGGCCGTCACGCCCTTCGTGTGGAGTTCTGGGGCGACGAAATCGACCGGATGATGAAGGTCGACGTGCTGAACGGCGAGGTCGTCTCGATGGAGCCGGCCGCCTTGGTCCACCCCGCCGAGCACTACTCGATGCCCGAGGAGACCCTCCGGGAGGCCATCGAGGAGATCGAGGAGTTGCTGGAGCGGCGGGTGGGGTACTTCGAGCGACAGGGCGACCTCGTCGCCGCCCAGCGCATCGAGGAGCGGACCACGTTCGACATCGAGATGCTCGAGGAGACGGGCTACTGCTCGGGCATCGAGAACTACTCCGTGCACATGTCCGATCGGGAGTCCGGGGAGGCCCCGTACACCCTGCTCGATTACTTCCCCGACGACTTCCTCACCGTCGTCGACGAGTCCCACCAGACGATCCCGCAGATCAAGGGCCAGTTCGCGGGCGATAAATCCCGAAAGGAGTCGCTCGTCGACAACGGCTTCCGACTGCCGACCGCCTACGACAACCGCCCGCTCACGTTCGAGGAGTTCGAGGAGAAGACCGACCGGACGCTGTACGTCTCGGCGACGCCCAGCGACTACGAGCGCGAGCACTCAGAGGGCGTCGTCGAGCAGATCGTCCGGCCGACTCACCTCGTCGATCCCGAGATCGAAATCACCGCCGCGGACGGGCAGATCGAGGACCTGATGGAGCGTATCGAGACGATCCCGGAGGGCGAGCGCGTCCTCGTGACGACGCTCACGAAGCGGATGGCCGAGGACCTCACGGAGTACCTCGAGGGCGCAGGCGTCGACGTCGCCTACATGCACGACGAGACGGACACGCTCGAACGCCACGAGCTGATCCGCTCGCTGCGGCTCGGCGAGATCCAGGTACTCGTCGGTATCAACCTCCTGCGGGAGGGCCTCGACATCCCCGAAGTGAGCCTCGTCGCCATCCTCGACGCCGACCAGGAGGGCTTTCTCCGCTCTGAGACGACGCTGGTGCAGACGATGGGACGGGCGGCGAGAAACGTCAACGGCCGGGTCGTCCTCTACGCGAACGAGACGACGGATTCGATGCGGTCGGCGATCGAGGAGACCCGCCGCCGTCGGGAAATCCAGACCGATTTCAACGCCAAGCACGGTCACGAACCGCGGACGATCGAGAAGGCCGTCGGCGAGACGAACCTGCCCGGCTCGAAGACCGACACCGACGGCGTCTCCGGGCTGGAGGCCAATTCGATCGAGGAGGCCGAGGAACTCGTCGAGCGGCTCGAGCGCCGGATGAACGAGGCCGCTGCGAACCTCGAGTTCGAACTCGCCGCCGACATCCGGGACCGGATCCGAGACCTCCGAGAGACCTTCGACGAACTCGACGCGCCCGACGAGGGCGTGCCGACGCCGGACGACGAGTTCTGACACCCTTTTTGTTCGCTCGCGTCGACGCCTCGGGTATGACAACGGGTGTCCGTGCGTACGTCGGCTCCCCGGTCGCGCTCGCGTGGACGCTTCTCGGAGCCGCCGCCGTCGGGGGTGTCGTCGCTACCGGATGGCGATTGGTTCGCGCCGTCACCACATGGACGACCCTCACGGACCCGACCGTTCTCGACGGACTGGGATCGGTGCTGGCGTGGGCGCTTGGCTCAACAGCCGTCCTCGCGGTCTGCGGTGCGGTCTGGCTGCCGTGTAGCGTGGCCATCGCCCACGCAGTCGGCGGGACGCATCGGGGGCGGCCGCCGACGGGAGCCGAAACCGCCCGCCGGGTCGCCTCGCGGGCCGAACCGCTGTATCGGTGGGTGAAGACCCGCCTCGCGGTCGGTCCGCTGGCCGAGCGACTGCTCACCGAGGACGACGTGTCGGCCGTGGAGGTCGCGGTCGGCTGTGACGCGTTCGTCGTCCCGGCGATCGCGCTCGACGCCCCGACGCTGCCGTTCGCGGTCGAGCGGGCGAACCGAGTCGTCCCGGAACCCGGGCGGCGTCAGGTTCAGTTCGTCGGGGTCGGCGCGACAGCGACGCTCGTCGCCGTCGCGTGGGGGCTCGGCGTCGCGCTCGGCTCGACGCTAGGCGCGGGAGTCGTATCGTCCGCGACGCTCGCCGGTGGGGTCGGCGTCGTCGGGCTCGTCGTGACGGCCGCCGTCGACACGGCTTGGCGAGCCGGCGTGTACGCCACGTCGGACCTCGACGAGGGGTTTTCGCGGTGACGTGCGTCGCGGTATCGTGACGCCAACGTCCGAACGTCGAATCCGGAGCCGAACCCCTGAAATACCACGATACACTACGGTGACACGTGTCGAAACAGGTCGCAGAGGTGGGGACGCTGTTCCTCCACGGGGGCGACGGCGAGTACGCCGTCGTCGTCCGCCGTGACGGCGAGCGACTGCTCCATGGGCGGCTCGATCTGAAGGAGACTGACGCCGGACCGCGACCGGGACGGTTTCGAATCAAAGACGGTGACGACGAGATCCCGCGGCGGCCCGAGCAGTTCGTCGAGATGGCTCGGCGCGCCTCACGGATACGGATCTCCGAGCAGACCCCACGAGCGGGCCGCGAGGAGATCGAAGCGATGTTGGCCGGCTACCAGCTCGACGCCAAGCAGGTCCGGACGTGTCGGGTCTGTGCGGGGAAGGGTCGGTACTCGCCGCTGACCTCCGAGACGGCGATCAAAGCCGACGACGAGTATATCTGCCCGGACTGCGCGAAGCGGGAACTAGAGCGGGAGGCGAACTACCGCGGGCTCCGTTCGGGGGCTCGCGGCCGACTGGAGGAGCTCCTCCTGGAGGTGGGCGACCTCGAACGGGTCGCCAACCTCCTGTCGGGACAGCTCGATCCCGATCTGACGAAGTTCGACGAGATCAGCGCGACGACCGACGAGATCGACCTCGTCTCGACGCGGGATCTCGACGTCCACGGCGAGTTGAAGTCGCGGCTTCAGGCGTTCGACGAGCTGCTCCCGGTGCAGAGTCTCGCCGTCAGAAACGGCCTCCTCGAGGGGCGCGACCAGCTCGTCGTGAGCGCGACGGCGACCGGCAAGACGCTCGTCGGCGAGCTCGCCGGGATCGATCGCGCGCTGAAGGGCGAGGGGAAGATGCTGTTTCTCGTCCCGCTCGTCGCCTTGGCGAACCAGAAACACGAGGACTTCGAGGCCGACTACGGCGACGTCCTCGACGTGACGATCCGGGTCGGAGCCTCGCGCATTCGCGACGACGGCAACCGGTTCGACCCGGACGCCGACGTGATCGTCGGCACCTACGAAGGGATCGACCACGCGCTCCGGACCGGCAAGGACCTCGGCGACATCGGCAGCGTCGTCATCGACGAGGTCCACACCCTCGGTGAGGAGGAGCGCGGACACCGCCTCGACGGGCTCGTCTCCCGGTTGAAACACTACTGCGAGACGGCCGGCTCGGACACCCAGTGGGTGTACCTGTCGGCGACCGTCGGCAACGCGCCCGAACTCGCCGGACAACTGGACGCCCAGCTGATCGAGTTCGAGGAACGGCCGGTCCCGATCGAGCGCCACGTCACCTTCGCCGACGGGAGCGAGAAGGTCGACATCGAGAACAAGCTCGTCCGCCGGGCGTTCGACGCGAAGTCCTCGAAGGGGTATCGCGGACAGACGATCGTCTTCACGAACTCCCGGCGGCGCTGTCACGAGATCTCGCGGCGACTCGACTACGAGTCCGCGCCGTACCACGCCGGGCTCGACTACGGCCAACGAAAGCGCGTCGAGCGCCAGTTCGGCGAGCAGGAGCTCGCCGCCGTCGTCACGACCGCCGCGCTCGCCGCCGGGGTCGACTTCCCCGCCTCGCAGGTAATCTTCGACTCGCTGGCGATGGGGATCGAGTGGCTCAACGTCCAGGAGTTCGAGCAGATGCTCGGCCGAGCCGGCCGCCCGGACTACCACGATCAGGGAACGGTGTACCTCCTCGTCGACCCCGACGGGACGTACCACAACTCGATGGAGATGTCCGAGGACGAGGTGGCGTTCAAACTGCTGAAGGGCGAGATGGAGCCCGTGATCACGGGCTACGACGAGACGGCGGCGATCGAGGAGACGCTCGCCAACATCACCGTCGCCGGGCGGAAAGCCAAGCGGCTGAACGACCGGATGGTGGGCGAGGTGCCGACGAAACACGCCCTCGGCAAGCTCATCGAATACGAGTTCATCGACGGCTTCGAGCCGACGCCGCTGGGACGGGCGATCACCGAACACTTCCTCGAACCGTCGGAGGCGTTCTTCATGCTCGATGCGATCCGCTCCGGCGAGAGCCCCGACGAGATCGTCGCGGGGATCGAGTTGCGCGACGAGGATCGGTAGGCGATACGAGCGCCGACCGAACTTACACCAGCGCCAACACGCCGACCGGAACGGCCATTCCCGCGAAGGCGATCCCCAGATACGCCAAGAGAATGACGAGGATCGCGCCGGGGATCCCGCCGACGGCGCAGATCAACACCGCGATCGGGGTGATCTCGACGCCGATGCCGAGGAAACTCGCGATCACCAACACAATCAGGCCGACCACGGCGTTGACGATGAACGGCTTGACCGCCTTGATGATCCGGTACGCGCCGAACAACAGCGCCAACACCGCGACCAGCAGGGCGACCTCGATCGTTGTAACCATACGAAACCGTTCGCAAAGTGGCGCTAAATCCCTTGGGGCCGAGAACGAAACGTTTTCACGGTGGCGGCGGCTACGGACGGGTGCGGGACCGTGGGGTAGCTTGGTATCCTTCAGCGTTTGGGACGCTGTAACCCCGATTCAAATTCGGGCGGTCCCACTCAGTTACTGCGGCGACGTTTTTACGCACAGGCCACCGCGCGCTCCAGTTCGATGCCAAGATCGCTTCCGGACGCTTCGATCTCCGCCGTGGCGTCGCAGGGGACCGACTCGAACGTGTGCGAGACGGCCCCGCCAGGAGCGACGGGACCGCCACCGCCGAGATCGACGGTCGTCCCGTTGATCGTCACCACGATGGTCGTGAACGCCGCAGTTGGATGTCGGTTGGTGATTCGCACCTCGAGGACGGCGGTGCCGGCGTCGGCGGTGGCCGTCTGTTCGATCCCGAGGTAGGCGCGCTGGTCGTCGACGATGGCCCCGTCGATCCCTCGGGTCATCGTGACCGAGCTCACGCCGCTGGTCCCCGTCACGAGCGCGAGACTGATGACGAAAGCGCCCGCGAGCAACAGCATTCGGCGGCGGCTCATTTCCGTCCAACCTCTGGCGGTTTCTCGCGCGATCCCAGCCGCATCCGGTAGTAGTTGTCGTAGAAGTGTCCGAGCGATGAAACCACGAGAACGGTGACAAAAAAGACGCCACATTCGAGCGGCGAGAGATAGGTGAACGGGAACAGACCCATCCAGAGCCCGGCCACGCAGGCGATCCCCAACCCCGAGAGGCCGAGATAGTAAACGCTCCAGGGGATCTCGCCTCCCGTGAGCGAATCGACGTAGAAGTCCTCCCTGGCGGCGGCCGCCGAGAGCGCGACGGTCCCGCGCTGGACGTCGTACTCGAGGAACCCGTACTCGTCCATCTTGGGCAGGTGAAACTGCCGCAGGGCGTTCCGGACGCGCTTTCGTTCCCGGTGTGTGAGTTCGTCGATCTCTTTGTCGTTCTCCCAGCTCGCCACCCGTTCGGCGAGTTCGGAGACGGTCGTCTGTCCGCCGTTTCGCTGTTTGAGGTAGTGGATCGCGAAGCGACGGCGTCGGTTGCTGAGCACTTCCAGCGTGTCGTCTCTTGAGAAGCGGACGGCGTCGGACGAGCGCTGGACCGACGGTCCGTTCGATCCCACGCTGCTCATGGTTGAATCGCTGTCCTAAATTCCTCAGTGATGACCAGTGCCCCCATGTCGTTCGCCACGTCACCTGACGGGTACTTTGCTATGAACTCCCAACATCGTCCACAAACACTCTCTACGAGCGGGAGAGCGATGATCCAGTATCTTATACTTCACATGTATATGAATGCCGGTACCCGGCTACTGAGCGGAGTATGTGGGGGATACACCATATTATATGCGAGAGATACTTTTCGGAATGTCGGTCGGAGAATGCCGACGGATCGAAAGCGAAATCTACCGATGGTAAGGGGCGTCAACGGTTCGCCGTCGGGGGCCTTTCGCGACGACGGACGACGATCCTCGGCAAGAGTCCGATCGTCGTGTGCGAAACGACCGGTCGATCAGTACAGTTCCCGAAACATCCGGCGGACGCGCGTGAGGACAGGAAGTTCCCGGTCCCGAGATCGGTTCCGGATCCGACCCGTCCCGAGCAGTCCGATCCCGAGCAGATAGAACGGCACCGCGATCAGCGCGTCGATGACGAGGATGGGGGCCCAGGGGTGGAACCGATAAAGTGTCGTCAATATCGGTTGCGGAAGGAGGGCGAAGTATCGGCGTTCATCGAGATAACGACGCATATCATCCGCGCTCTCCGGCGGCGGCAGGACCACCTTTGCCTCTTGGGAGGACTGCGACGGGACGTACAGACGTTGTGGATCGACCGTGATCGACCCGCTGTTAGATTCGAAGTGTACGACCACCGGAAGGAATCCCGCGTTATCGACGTTCAACGTCACCGTTTCGCTGTCCGATGTGATCGCTTCCAGTTCGTGTGTCGTACTCGGGAGCACCATCCCGAGTGTGGTCGCGGTAACCAACATCAGGATGATGGCGACGACGAACACGTGACTACTCATCCCCGTGGATCGAGTCGAATCACGTTCGTACTCCCTTCCGGGGCGTTGAGCGGTCTCTTGCAGAGTTAAGCCGATATATACGAAAAAGAGGAGGATCGAGGAGAGTATCGCTATCCCGTGCGCTCCGAGAAATAGTCGAGTTCCGAAAAGGCCCGCGAGACGAAGTTGCGTCCCCTCGACTACACCCTGTATGGTCTCGACCAGCGCGCCGAGATTCGGAAGCACCACGAGCTGTCCGTTTATTTGAAGCGCTTTCGCCACGATCTGCTCGTTTTGTACGGGAGGCTCTCCGCGTCCGGATTGGTCCGCGATCGGATTCGCGTCCCCTTTCGTGATGTATCCGGAGTCGGTCTCTCCAACGACACGGTGGGTGACTAATCCCCCACCGTGGAGGAATTCAGCCTGGAATACGACGACATCGTTTTCGTGTATCTCGCCGCTGAGTTCCGCAGGAATCGCAACGAATCCGTCTCCGGGATCCAGCGCTGGAGACATGCTGTCAGTTTCGACGTAGCCGATCAAAATTGGCTGGCCCAACAATCCGCTCAGAACGAGTGAAACGACGAACAAGACGAGGAGGCCGCTCAGTAACGTCGAGATATGATGTTTCTTGAGCGGCATAGCAGGAGTGCTTCGAATAGCGTCGAAAAAAGTAAAGAGGCCATATCGTCGTTTTCGTACTCGTTCTATTTACGGTGGACTTCCGTTCGTCTTCTCCATGTGAATGACGAACTCATCGTTCGGGTCGAACAGCGACTGGAGATTATCACCCGCAGTCAGCCCGGAGTCAGTCAGGTCGATGTGGACGCCTACAGGCGCGCGCACGGGATCGTCGTTCCCGCTACCCATCGACTCGGCGTTCGAGATGCCTTCGATCGAATTGCCGGGTTGACTGTCAAGGTAGAACGTCAGCCTCGGGTGCGAGTTCTCGATCCAGAGCCAGAATTCGTGGACAGGGTTACCACCTGGATTCTGATTCTCCACCTCGAAGATCGCGTCAAATCGATTGTTCGAATCGGGGTTGAGTCCAGCGCCTCCGCTTCCGAGATCACCGAAGAACAGGCGCATCTCTCCCGTCGACTGGTTGAATTCGAGGTGTTCTCCGTTAAGTAACGGGTTTATTGCCACGTACGCGCTATTCGGACCATCAGCGGCGACCCGTCCGCGAACCCCTCGTTCCATACTCGTTTCCGTGATCGCGCCGGTGCCGACCACGGCACTAGCCCCGGCCGCGAGCGATCCCAAACCGATTACGAATTTGCGTCGTTGCATTGGTGTTCTCCCTCGGTTGTCGAGCGCCGCGTCCAGTTCGGTGTGTGAGCACCCACCGACTGCGGCGCGCACTCCAGCCTTTGTGGGTATCCCCCTTTGGAATAGAGAACAAGCGGAATCGGAAGAGAGCCCCATCGAAGCCGACAAACGGTCTGTTCGGCGGCCGCAGAGACTGTGTGCGGCTGAGTTTGGCTCGGCTTACGCCGTCGATCACGCGGTGATCGCGAGGCGGAGGGCAACGCGGGCAATCCGATCAGATCGACTTCAGAACCCGGAACTCACCGCCGTAGACGGTCTGAACCCACTCGTCGAGAGCGGTGTCGAGTCGCCTGTCGGCCGCGACGAGGTCGTCGGCGTCGACCGACGCGAGCCGCGTCCACCGTCCGTCCGAGTCGTCGACGCCGAGTGCGTGTGCGGTGTCGTCGGTCGCGACCTTGATCGTGCAGATACGGATCGAATCCGCGTCGGGAATTCCACCGTACGGAACGGCGTCGAGCCGATCGTCGGCGCACAGTGGGGCGATATCTCGTTCCCGGAGCGGTCTGCTCGGGAGGTTCGCGATCGTGTCCATGAACGGAGCGTGACGCGACGCACGCAAAGTTATACGCCGCAAAGCGGAGTTCGAGATCGATCGACCCCCACGACGACGCCCGTTGCGTCGTAAGCGAGTCCTACGGGAGCCAGTAAGCGCATAACAAACCGCAGGGGACGCATGGATTCCGGAGATGAGCACCGGATCTCGCCGACTTCGAGCGCTGCTCGACGCCCAATTTCCGATCGTCGTCGCCGTGTTGGTCGTCCTCGTCGTCGGCAGCGGCGGGCTCACGTACGTGACGTACGCCTCGCCCCCCACGACGACCGAGGAGCGTCCGGGCTCGTCGTGGGAGACGACCGGGGCGTTCGAGCACTCGGCGACGGTGACCGAGGACACCGCCGCCTATCCCGCCGGGACCACACTCGAGGATCGGTCGGTCTACTTCACCGAAGTCACGCCGTGGCTCAACGGGACGTACGCGTTCGAGTACGAGGCGAGCGACGGCGGCGAGTTGAACACGACCGTTCGGGTGCAACTCGTCCTCCGCGGCGTCGAGCAGACTCGCGAGAACACGACGGTCGTCTGGGAGACGAGCGAACCGCTCGAAACGAGTCGAGACGGGGCGCTCTCGCCTCGAGGAGCCATCGAGGTTCCGTTCGCGATCAACATGAACGAGACGGCGAATCGGACCGACCGAATCGAGGAGCAGCTCGGCGACCCGCCCGGGCAGGCCGAGGTCGAGATCCGTGTGGTCGTCGAGATGGTGGGGAGGGTCAACGGCCGGGAGGTCGAAGCGTCGCGAGAGCACGCGTTACCGATCTCGCTCGAGGAGGGCGTCTACCGACTCGACGATCCGGGGGAGCTGACCGACCGCAGCGAGGCGATGCGAACCGTCACGGTCGAGCGGTCGCCCGGACCGCTTCGAAGTTTCGGATCGCCAGCACTGCTGGCGGTTTCGCTCGCCGCGCTCGGCGGGCTCGTGGTCGCCCGCGGTCGAGGGGAACTCGCGCTCACCCCCACAGAGCGGGAGCTGCTCGCCTACGAGGACGATCGGACGGATCTCGACGAGTGGATATCGACGATGCAACTCCCGAAGGAGGCGTTCGATAGACCGCGGGCCGCGGCGACATCGCTGAGCTCGCTGGTGGATTTCGCTATCGACACCAACAACAGCGTCATCGAGGACCCGAACGAGGAGGCCTACTACGTGCTTCACGACGGCTATCTCTACACGTACCGACCCGCCACCCCCGGTGACGGACGGCCAGAGACTGAGGGAGTCGACGCGGACGGTACGGAGCCGGGCGAGGGAGGAGCGCCCTCAGAACCGGATGATGGCCCGGATCCGGAGGTCCCTCCGGCCGACGAATGACGGCTGACGCGAACGCCGAAACCGATCCCGCAGGACGACGGCTCGTGGCGAACGTGACGCGCTCGATACCCCTCGGAGGGAGACACGATCGCGGCGTTCACTTCCGGTCCGGTGAGGCAAGGTTCTTATTCGATCACGCGCGAAGGGAGTGTACGCAGAATGGCTCGCGCGGAAAACACGGAAGTCATCGACAAGTTCGAAGGGTTCTACCGGGACTACTACCGCAACGAGATCGGCCAACTCGCCCAGAAGTACCCGAACGAGAAGCGCTCGCTGTACATCGATTGGGACGATCTCTACCGGTTCGATCCGGATCTCGCGGACGACTTCGTCGCCCAACCCGACCAGATGCGCGAGTACGCCGAGGAGGCGCTCAGACTCTACGATCTGCCGGTCGACGTGAAGCTGGGTCAAGCGCACGTGCGCGTCCAAAACCTCCAGAAAACGACCGGCATCCGCGACATTCGCGCGCGCCACCGCGGCCAGCTCGTCGAGGTGACGGGGATCGTCCGGAAGGCGACCGACGTGCGCCCGAAGGTCACCGAGGCGGCCTTCGAGTGCCAGCGCTGCGGCACCCTCACGCGCATTCCGCAGACCTCCGGCGATTTCTACGAACCACACGAGTGTCAGGGCTGTGAGCGGCAGGGCCCCTTCGAAATCAACTTCGACCAGTCGGAGTTCGTCGACGCGCAGAAACTCCGGGTACAGGAGTCCCCGGAGGGACTCCGCGGCGGCGAAACGCCGCAGAGCATCGACGTCCACATCGACGACGACATCACGGGACACGTGACCGCGGGCGATCACGTCCGCGTGACGGGCGTCCTTCACCTCGACCAGCAGGGGTCGAACCAGGAGAAGTCCCCCATCTTCGACGTGTACATGGACGGGATGTCCGTCGAGATCGAGGACGAGCAGTTCGAGGACATGGACATCACCGACGAGGACAAAAAGCGGATCATCGAGCTCTCGAACGAGTCCGACATCTACGAGAAGATGATCGCCTCGATGGCCCCCTCGATCTACGGCTACGACCAGGAGAAGCTCGCGATCATCATGCAGCTGTTCTCGGGCGTGACGAAGCATCTCCCGGACGGATCACGGACGCGGGGAGATCTGCACATGCTCTTGATCGGTGATCCCGGTACGGGTAAGTGCGCGAAAGGGGACACGAGAGTTACACTTTCGGACGGGAGCGAAGTTCCGCTCAAAGAACTCGTAGAATCGAATCTCGACGATCCAAAACCGATAGACGACGGCGTCTACGACGAGGTCGATTTTGCGGTCCCGTCGATGAGCCACGACGGCGTTCTCAGACATCAACGCGCGACGAAAGTATGGAAACGCGAGACGCCAGAACGGATGTATCGAGTCGAAACAGCAACCGGACGAACGTTGGAAGTGACGCCGAGCCACCCATTGTTCGTTAGCTCTGACGGGGGTATTCGTGCCCGTCAGACGAAAGATCTGGAGGAAGGGAAGTTCATCGCCGCACCGCGCTCGTTACCGGTGGCGGGCGATGACACCCTCGACGTTTCCTACCGCAGATCGAAATCGAACAACGCCGTTCGGCTGGAGGCACCCAATAAACTGACACCCGAACTCGCCCGGTTGATCGGCTATATCGTCGCGGAGGGGTACGTCGAGCACCGCGACGACAACACGGGCGGCATCTGGCTGACGAACAACGACGCAGAGATACTCGATGATGCGGCATCGGTCTTCGATCAACTCGGAGTAAACTATTTCGAACGGAAACCACATGGTAAAAAGACTGCGAACGAACTGGTCTGTTCGTCCGGAGAGCTCGTTCGATTCCTCGAAAGCATCGAGCCGGCAATGCTCGAAAGCTCCGCCGAACAGCGCGTACCACCAGTGGTATTCCGTGCCACGCGCCCCTGTAAAGCAGGATTCTTGAGAGCGTACATCGATGGTGAGTGCACGGTTTCGGATACGGAACGCGAACTCTCGGTTGCCTCGACGAGTCGGGAACTGTTAGAGGGCGTTCGAAGCCTGTTGCTTTCGTTCGAGATTCAAGCACAGTTACAATCGAGGGCAAACGGAAGTTATCGACTCAGGATCAGCGGTCAGGATTTCGAGCGGTACAGAGCTGAGATAGGGTTCGTCACCAACCGAAAATCCGATGCAGCCTCGGCGTTCGAAGAGGTTTCCGTGAACACGAATACGGACATCGTTCCGAACGTCGGCAACGAGCTGCGAGAGATTCGAGAGCGGCTCGAACTGTCGCAGTTCGACTGCGGGATTCCGCGAACTACGTACCAACATTACGAGCAGGGTGACAGAAATCCGAGCCGTTCCAGCCTCCGTACGGTTCTGCGTGCCTTTTCGAAAAGGCTCGACGAGTTATCGGAGCTTCGCGAGTCCGTTTCCGCTGGTAATTGGAACACCATCGTCGAGAGCCGGGATGAGCTGAACATCTCTCAGGCCTCGTTAGCCAGCGGGATGGGCGTAGAGCAGTCCGCCGTGAGCTACTACGAACGAAACGAAGTCGTTCCGGACGGTGGACGCGTGGCTGGTGCGGAAGAGGCCGTATTAGAGCGGATCGACGCGGCGTTGTCGGTGAAGGAAGCTATCGAACGACTTCGGGCGCTCGTGGATAGCGATATCGTCTGGGATCGGATCGACTCGATCGAACCCGTCGACCCTGATTACGACTGGGTTTACGACCTCGAAGTCGAGGGAACCCACAGCTACGTCTCGAACAACGTCATCTCGCATAACTCCCAGCTACTCCAGTACGTCCGTAACCTAGCTCCACGGTCGGTTTATACCTCTGGTAAAGGTTCGTCCAGTGCGGGACTCACCGCCGCCGCGGTTCGCGACGACTTCGGCGACGGCCAGCAGTGGACGCTGGAAGCCGGCGCGCTCGTGTTGGCCGATCAGGGAATCGCCGCTGTCGACGAGCTAGATAAGATGCGCCCGGAAGATCGCTCGGCAATGCACGAAGCGCTCGAGCAGCAATCATACCACCCTGACACCGAAATCCTGCTCTCAGACGGTCGACGCATCAATATCGGGGACTTCGTGGACGAGCGGATGCAGGCGCAACCCGAGGCGGTCGTCGACGGCATCGACTGTGAGATCCTTCCGATCGACGGTGTCGGCGTTCACTCCGTCGATTTCGACACCAACGAGACGAGCAAGCGTCCCATCGATCGGGTGAGCCGTCACGAGGCTCCTGACGAGTTCATCCAGGTAACGTTTTCGAACGGACGATCCGTGACCGTGACGCCCGAGCATCCGATGTTCGTCGACGATGGAACCCAAACGGGAACGATTCCGGCCAGGGAGATGGTACCGGGGACCTTCGTACCCGCACCGCGAAAGCTTCCAAACTCGAGTGCGGCGGTCGAGCTCGACCCGGAAGCGCACGTGGGGAAAGAAAAGGACGTCCGACTCCCGGAGACGCTAACCGGTGATCTCGCAGAAGCGCTCGGATTCCTCGTCGCCGAGGGGCACTCATACGCTGGCTCGGCTCACGAGATCGGCTTTTCGAACCAAAACGAGCGATTGTTGGATCGGATGGCCGACCTTATGTCGTCGGTGTTCGGAATGAAAAGCTCCCATACGACAAACGCGGCTGGAACGGTAACAAAACGATGGATCTCGACCAAACTGTACCGCTGGTTCGAGCGGAACTTTCCGGAGTTCATGCACACAGCACGCGATAAACGGATTCCGGCGCAGGTGCTCGGGAGTTCCGAAGAGAACATCCGCCGCTTCCTAGTCGGGGCGTTCGCCGGGGACGGGGGCGTCGAAAGCGAAGCGATGTCGTTTTCTACGGCGTCGACAGGACTGGCGAGAGATTACGCTGACGCACTCTCGAAACTCGGTGTTAGCTCCCGAATTCACTACGACATCGCGGAGGACTCTTGGAAAGTGTACGTGATGGGCGATTCGACCGAACGATTCGTCAATCGGGTCGTCGAAGCCGCGGACGAGCGCTACGACGACGCCGCTGCGTTCGTCACGAGGAGTAACGAGACGTTGCGGCACCACGACGTACTGCCGACAGGTGCAGCTAAAGAGATCAGAGAGCTCAAACGGTTACTCGGTGTCCGGCTTACTGGTCGGTTTAAGCCGCATCTCGACGAGGGATACGGCGTCCAGATTGAAACAGTCCGAAAAGAACTCACAGGGCTTCGGGAGCGAGCGGAGGAGATCGAAAGGAGAATTCGAACGGCAAAAACGCTTTCCGAGGTTCGCGAAGTCGTCGGTTGGTCGGGTCGGCAACTGGCGGAGCGACTCGACGGCGAAACGACGAGCGCGATACACTACGCCGAGAGCGGTGGATACGATCAAAAGCGACGAACGAGACTGGCCGAGCTAGCGAAAAAAGCCATCTCAGAGGCTCTCGAATCGTTCGACAAGCGGGCATCTGACCTCGAAGAACGCTGCGAGCTTCGATACTACCGGGTGCGCGATGTAAAGATAGTCCCGAACGAGGGAGAGCACGCCTGCGAGTGGGCCTACGACGTGACCGTCGAGCCAACGAACACCTTCATCAGTCAAGGCGTCGTTCTGCACAACTCGATCAGCGTCAGCAAGGCAGGAATTAACGCCACCCTCAAATCTAGATGCTCACTTTTGGGCGCTGCGAACCCCAAATACGGCCGTTTCGATCAGTACGAGTCGATCGGCGAGCAGATAGATCTGGAGCCGGCGCTCATCTCGCGATTCGACCTGATCTTCACCGTCACGGATCAGCCCGACGCCGAGAAGGATGGAAACCTGGCGGATCACATCATCAACACGAACTACGCGGGTGAACTGTTCACCCACCGCGAGAACACGACGACGTCGAACGTCACCGAGGAGGAGGTCGAGAACGTCACCGAGAACGTCGAACCGGAGATCGACGCGGAGTTGCTTCGCAAGTACATCGCCTACGCCAAGCGGAACTGCTATCCGATGATGACCGAGGAGGCGAAAGTCGAGATACGGGATTTCTACGTCGATCTGCGCTCGAAGGGCCAAGACGACGACGCGCCGGTACCGGTGACGGCCCGGAAACTCGAAGCACTGGTCCGGCTCTCGGAGGCCTCCGCGCGGATGCGGCTGTCGGATACGGTCGAGCGCGAGGACGCCGAGCGCGTCATCGAGATCGTCCGATCGTGTCTGCAGGACATCGGCGTCGATCCCGAAACCGGCGAGTTCGACGCGGACGTGGTCGAGACCGGCCGGAGCAAGAGCCAGCGCGACCGCATCAAAAACATCAAATCGCTGATCGCGGAGATCGAGACGGAGTACGACGAGGGCGCGCCGATCGAGACGATATTGGATCGCGCCGAGGAGATCGGCATGGAGCGATCGCAGGCCGAACACGAGATCGAGAAGCTCCGCCGGCAGGGCGACGTGTACGAACCGACGACGGACCATCTCCGGACGGTGTAGATGGACCGAATCGCCACCCTCCGCCGGATCGAAGGAGCGCTGTCGGCGCTGGAAGCCGGCGAAGTCGACCTGGAGACCTGCGAGCGGCAGATCCGAGCCGCGGTTCGAACGTTCGCGACGGAGTTCGACGGCGAGCTTTCGGCGTATCGCTCGGACGAGGGGACGATCGTCGTCGCCGCCTCGGAGCGGGAGGCGAGAGATCGGATACGAGCGTTGACGGACGCCGATGCACCGACCGTTCGGCCGCTCGAATGAGGGCGTACGTTTAAGCTCGAAACGCGTCCAGTGAGTACCGTGTTGTTGGTCGTGACGTACTCGCAGGGCGCTCGAACGTCGCTCCGAAACGCGTGTCGGACCCACCGAGGGAGTGTCGTCCGCCGACTGGGGCGGGCGGCGCTGCTCGACGACACCGAGCACGGTGCCTTTCTCGCGCTCCGGCTGCGCGAAAAGCATCCGGACGACGTGCAGGTGGAACGAACCGAGCCGTTCAACGAGTTCCGCGACGTCCGCGAGCCGGTTCGCGATGCCGCGCGGGCGTACGAGAACCGTTCGAACGAGCACGTCGCCTACGCAAAGTTCGCGGTCGGTTCACCGCACCCGGATCCGGCGGCGATGAAGCGACGAGAGCTGTGAGCCTCTACGACCACGTCGGCGTCGTTGCGCCCGGGCTCTCGCTTCGCCGGGTGGACGCGCTCGCAGCAGTCGCGCGATCGCTGGACGTCGAGACGAGCGTCGATACCGAGCGCCGCGAGACGCGATCGAAACTGGAGGGACTTGCTGAGCCGGTGCCGTCGCGAACGGCGGGCCGCCGACGAGTCGCGGAGACGGCCACCGAGCTCGAATCGAAACGCGAGCGCGTCGCGACGCTCCGTGGACGATTGCAGGAGGCCGATGACGGCTCCCTCCGCGACGAGTATCGCGATGCCATACGGGAGCTGTCGGAGGCCGAAACCGACCACGTCGCCGCGAAAGAGGCGCTCGCCGAGGCCAGACGCCGTGCCCGAGCCGTCCGCGATTCGAGGGAGACACGGCTCCGGCTGGAGGACCGGCTCGGAAACCTGCGCCGAACGGCGCGCCGAGAGCGGCTCGAAACGGTCGAGCCGATGGTAGACGCCGCGGTGGCGAAGGTCCCCGACAGCGACGCCGAAAGGTACGCCGACGCCGATCCGATCTCGGCCGCGCTCGCGCTGATTCGTATCGGCCGGGTCGAACCGCCGATCGTGTTGGCCTGTGGACGGTTCGAGAGTCGCCGTGAAGCAGCGCGGTGGCTGGACGCGTCGGTGTATCGGATCGCTCCCGAGCCCCATGAGTTTATCAACGAAGGGGCCGCCAGACGGCGTATGCCGACGCTGACGGTCGACACCATCGAGGCCGAACGGGTGACCTTCGTGGAGGTCGTGATCGAGGCCGAGCGTCCCCACCGAATCCGGCTCGAACCAGCGTTCGACGGCACGATCTGGCCTCCGCGAATCGACGGCGAGCCGCTCGGCGGGTGGGACGACACCGGGGTGACGACCCGAATCGCCGCCGGACGAACGCCCGTGGGGTTCGCCACGCCGGTTCGACCGACGCCGCCCGCGGTCGAACTGGTCTACGCTGAACCGTGTACAGATGGCGTCCCGGACGGGATGGCTGGCTGGATCGACCGCATCGAGGACCGCCTCGAAACCGCAGAACGGATCGAGCGAGCCGACTGCCTCGCGTCGGCGACCGAGTCGATGGCCGCCGTCGGCGGCGTATCAGGCGTCGAGACGCTCGCGGCGGAGATCGCCAGGGACAGACGGCTCGCGGCGCGGCTCTCGATCGTCCCCGACGATCTCAGCGAACGCCTCGACGCCGTCGATGTGCCGGCGACGACGCTGGCTCGAATCGCGCGGTCGTCGGAGCCGCCGAGCGCCGTCGCGTCGGCGCACCCACCCCCGGAGCGTTGATACGGTTCGACGCGAAACGGAGGGTATGTACCGGTGGGGACACGTCGGAGCGGCGCTGTTCGTCTACGGACCCGTCGGCGCGGCGTTGAGCCGCGGCGCCGACCCGTGGCTGGCGGCGTTCGGCGCTGCCGTCGCGGTGGCGTGTTCGACCGCTCCCGACGCGGACGAGCTGTTGCCGATCGACCACCGGGGGCCGACGCACACGATCTGGTTCGTGCTGGGTGGGACGGCGGTCGTCGCGTCGATCGCCGGCGTCGCCGGCGCACCGATCGGCCGACAGGTAACGGTGGCCGCGACCGCCGGCACCGCGGCGGCGCTCTCGCTCGGGTCACACCTGCTCGCCGACAGCATCACGCCGATGGGGATCCGGCCGCTGTATCCGCTCTCGGCGTGGCACCACAGCTTCGACATCACGCCGGCCGCGAACCCGCGCGCCAACACGTCGATGCTCGGCGTCGGGCTCTCGTTCGCGCTGCTGTGTCAGGCGATCGCGCTCGGGATACCGTAGTTAGCCCGCTCGGTGATCGATTTCAGCCGCCTCGACGGTGCCGGCAAACAGGCCGACGAAGCCGAGCCCGAACGTCTCGAAGGTTCGATCGACCGTTCGGTCGGCGAGCGCCGTTCGAGACGCCTCGACGCGGCGCGTCAAGGGCTCATCGAACCGGCCGAACGGGGCCGAGAGCACGTCACCGAGACCGCCGTCCGGAGCGCCCGCCGCGACGAACGCCCTGAACAGCGGATTGAGCGGCCGTCCGCGCGGATCATCGCTCGTGGTCGCGTCGAGAACCGCGACGCGACCGCCCCCCGGACCGATCACCTTGCACCACCGATCGACGACCCCCGCCGGATCAGAAAGGAGCCCACAGACGAACGTCGCGAGGACGGCGTCGACACGCGCGATCGGCGGGACCGTCGCATCGCCGCGGACGACGGCGACGTTGTCGTACCCGTCGACCCGATCTCGGGCGCGATCGAGCAGCGGTCGAGCGATATCGACGCCGATCACGTACCCGTCAGGCCCGACTCGGTCGCCGAGATACGGCAGGTTCGCGCCGGTCCCACAGCCCATCTCGACGACGACGTCGCCCTCGGTCGCGGTCCGTTCGGCGGCGGCGCGACGCCATCGAGCCACCCCCGGCGCGGTCGCGAGACGGTCGTACAGCCCGGCCCACCGACCGTAGAAATCGGCGATATCGCGGGCCGTCATCGCGCGACGTGCCGAACGGCCTCGACGACCGCGGAGGCGTCGGCGTCGAGCAGATAACAGATCGGCTCGATCCCGAAGCCACCGGTCTGATAGAGGACGTCCGCGTCCGGCGTCTCGGCGAGGGCGTCGGCGACGGCGGCCTCGAGGTCAGCGTCGGCGTCGAACTCGGCGACCACGTAGCCGGCCGATTCGAGCGCGTCGATCGTCTCGGCGTCGTAGCTGACGTTGAGCGCCGCGCGTGCGTCCGATCCGGCGGCGCGGGTGGCGAGTAGGAGCGAGGCGACGTGCGCCGAGACACCGAACTCCGGATCGCCGGGCACGGTCGCGCGACCCTTGATATCGAGGATCCGTCCGGGGACGCCCGCGACCTCGTCGATCGTCGTCGCGCCGGGGAGCGCCTCGACGAGATTCGATCCCACAGCGGGGATGAGCGCGGCGAAGCCGCTCGTATTTTCGAGCGTTCTGACGCCGCGTCTGACCGACGACCTGACACGTTCGGTCATCCGCAGTTCACCCTCGGGGTCGTGAATGTCCAGCGGCCCGTCGTACGCCGCGATCGGCGGATACGCAGCCTCGTGGCGGCGGGCGAGCAGATCGCCGCGTTCGAGCCGCCGGATCAACACCTCGGTCTCGACGAGCGCCTGAACGCGGCTCATATCGCCGGACGAAAGCCCTCCAGCGAGTCGTTCGACCAACTCTATGACGCGATCGTCCGACTTGATCGCGTCGTTGACCTCGACCTCGCCGTGAGCGTACTTCGAGACGGCGCTCTGGCTGATCCCGAGCAGGTCGGCGACCTCGCTTTGAGTCCGGCCGCGCTCGCGGAGCGCGCCTGCGAGCATGGTTCGAAACGTCGGGAGGAACTCCTCGACGACGACCTCCTCGATGAATTTCATCGCTCCAACTGTTCGCCGCCGAACTCCTCGTCCGACTGGATCCGCGACGCTTGCGGGCCCGTCTGATCCTGATACTTCGAGCCGCGGTCGCTGCCGTAGGGCGACGACGCGGCGCTTTTCAGCTCCGTGAAGATCACCTGCGAGATGCGCATGTCGGGGCTCAACGCGACCGGTGCCGTCCCGAGGTTCGACAGTTCGAGGGTGATCTGGCCGCGGTAGCCGGGATCGATGATACCCGCGGTCGCGTGGATGACGATCGCGAGCCGGCCGAGCGAGGAGCGCCCCTGAACGGTCCCCAGGAGATCCGGCGGGATCTCGACGCGCTCTTTGGTCGTCCCGAGGACGAAGTCGCCGGGGTGGAGGATGAACTCCTCGCCCTCCTCGACGTAGGTCTCCTCGACGTACTCGCCGACTTCCCCTTCGCGGTTCGGGTGGATGCAGGAGATGTTGGTGCGCTGGAACTCCAGGAACTCCCGGCCGAGACGGAGGTCGATGCTCGCCGGCTGGATCTGTAGTTCCGGATCGGCGAGCGGTTCGACGACGAGATCACCGTCGGTCAGCCGCCGCCGGATGTCGGTGTCGGAGAGGATCATATCCCGACAGGGGTCCCCGAGACCTTAAAATCGAACGGTCGGGCGCGGGGCGGTCGGCGCGTTCCGCGCCTCCTCCGGAACGTTCACGGCGATCGGCGGCGGAGAACCGGACATGTTCACGCCCGACGAGGTTGCCGGCGTCGTCGATCTCTTCGGGGCGTTGACCCGCGAGCAAGCGAATGCCGCGCTCTCGGAGCTCGCCTACCGGCGCGGCGAGGAGCCGCCGGAGGACGCCATCGACGACGCACTCGCGGCCTTCGCGCTCGTCGGTTTCGACCACGATGGGGATCGGCTCGTGGCGCCCGGACCGGCCGCCTTCCCCGAACTCCCCGAGGGCGCGGAGGACCTCCCGCACATTCTCGACATCGACGGCGGCGTGGTCGACAGGGCGGCAATCGCCGACGCGGCGGTCGATCGACTCCGGACGGAAGCAGTCTGTGCGGCGACCCTCGACGCGAGCAACCGGGCGACGGCGCTTGTCGATATCAGCTACGACATCGAGACGTGGGGCGGGCCCGACCTCGCGGCGATCAGAGCGCTCCTCGACACCGTCCGAGATGGGACGAACTATTAACGTCGACGGTTTATGTTACCCATGGACTGGGAGCGGGTCGTGAACTACGGACCGGTCGAAACCGTCGAGGGGGACAGGGAGGCGGCCGTCCTCGTCCCGGTCATCACCCGCGCCGACGGCGAGTACCTGCTCTTTACGAAGCGCGCCGACCATCTCGGCGAGCATCCGGGACAGATGAGCTTCCCCGGCGGGGGGCGCGAACCCGACGACGACAGCCTCGAAACGACTGCGAAGCGCGAGGCCCTCGAGGAGATCGGACTCGACCCCGAGGCGGCCGAGATCGTCGGCCGCCTCGACGACATCCCGACAGTGTCGAACTACGCGGTCCGACCCTTCGTCGCGCGGATCCCGGACGCGGAGTACGTCCCAGACGAGCGCGAGGTCGCCGAGATCGCGATCCTGCCGGTCGCAGCGCTTACCGACCGCCGAAACTACGAGTCAGAGCGACGCGATCACCCCTTCTACGACGACATCCGGGTCCACTACTTCCGCGTCGACGGCTACACGGTCTGGGGGGCGACCGGCCGGATGTTGGTGCAGTTTCTCGAACTGGCCACCGACTGGCGGATGCCGGCCGAGCCGGATCGCGTCGTCGATCCCGACGCCGAGTATCCGGTGTAGAGACGCGCGACTCGGCCGGATCGCACGGGGCGATCACGGGGCCGGCGGCGACCCGTCCCAGGCGTCCATGTCGGTGTAGAAGTTCAACATCGCGAACTTCAGTTTCGCCGGCGCGATGTCGATATGCTCGTCGCGCTCCTCGGGCGGGAAGCTGGGGTAGACGCTGTACTCGTCCAGATCGTGGCGCTTCGAGCCCGTGTAGCGCTCGTCGACGAGCACGCGAACGCCGAAGTCCTCGGGCGAGCGGACGACCCGGCCGAGCGCCTGCCGCGTCTTCCGAACGGTTGGAATCTCGACGGCGTACCGCCAGCCGGCGTCCCCGTCGTCCGCGTCGCCATCACCGAACGCGCCCTGATAGGCGCGCTGGACGGCCTCCATCCGGTCGTCGAGGTGTGGATACGGGACGCCGACGACCAACACGCTTCGGGCGTCGTCGTCGTCGAAGCTGACGCCCTCCGCCAGCGTGCCCCAAAGCGACGTGAACAGGACCGAGTCGTCGTCCGCGATGAACTCCTGTCGGAGCTCCTCAGCGCGAGTTCCCGGTCGGTCGAGATACGGGGTCGATTCGCCCGAAAATCGGTGATAATACCGCTCGGCCTCGGCGTAGCTCGGGAAGAACGCGAGGGTGTTGCCGGGGGTGAACCGGACGGTGTCCTCGATGACGTCGCCGATGGTCGCCTGCACCCCGGGATCATCGCGCTGGCTGGCGAAGAGCGCCGGTGTCTCGACAGCGTAGGTTCGCCGCCGCGACTCGGGGAACTGCTCGCCGTAGGCCATCGTGAGCGGGTCGTCGAGCCCCAACACGTCCTCGGTGACGTCGAATGGCCGAAGCGTCGCGCTCATGAGGATCGTCGAGTGGAGCTCCTCGAACAGCGGTTCGGTGACCTGTCTCGGCAGGCAGGTGTACAGCTCGGCGCGGCCGACGACGCCGGTTTCGGTGCGCCGGACGCCCATCACCGGGTACTGGCCGGGCTCGACGCTCGACTCCATCCATCGCTCGATGAACGCCGCCGCCGTGAGCGTCGGACAGTCCTTTCGTGTCGTCTCCTCGCCCTCCTTGTAGGCGCGCTCGTAGCGGCGGTCCAACTCCTCGCCGAGCGCGAGCGCCTGCTCGAGATCCACCTCGAACCCCTGTCCCGTGTAGTTCTGGAGGAACGAAACGGAGAGGTCGTCCCGACCGGTGTCGTTGTCGATCGGCACGTCGGTCCACTCCTCGTCGACCGCCTCGCGGTCGCCGAAGCCGAACGACGCCTCGTACGTGTCGACCAACGCGTCGCGGAACGTCCCGATGACGTTCGTTGCCGGATCCGCGCGCGCGTCCTCGGCCCCGTCGAGTTCGTCGAGCGCGCCGTCGATGGTCCGCTCGGCGAGCGTTCGTGTTGCGTGGTCGCGGGCGGCGTCGGCGACGTTATGCGCCTCGTCGAAGACGACGACGATATCCTCCGGATCGCGGCCGAGCCACCGGAAGAACTGTTCTCTGATCATCGGATCGAGCAGGTGGTGGTAGTTGCAGATGACCAGATCGACGCCCTCCATCCCGTCTTTCAGCAGTTCGTAGCCACAGAGGTCTCGCTCGTGAGCGTACTCGTAGATCTCGTCCGGCGTCCGAACGTCGTCGTAGAGCCACCCGTAGAACGCGTCGGTGTCGCGAGCGAGGTTGTTGTAGTAGCGCTCGCAGATGTTCTGTTCGTCGCGGATGGCCTCGACCCCGATCTGGAGCTCTTCGAGCTCGTCCATCACCGACCCACGGGCCGCTGCCGCCTGGCCGTCGCCGGAGCGGCTCGCGTCGAGGAGTTCGCCCTCCCGTTGCTCCAACTCCTCGATATCCTGCTCTTTGTCGACCAGTTCGCGGGTCGTGTCCCGGAGCGCCTGACACTCTTCGTAGCCGACGTCGATGTGACACATCGATGCCTTCCCGCGGAAGACGACCGCACGGATCGGCTCCGCGTCGGCGATCGCGCGCGCTTCCTCGATGAACTGGCGGGTCTGTTGGTGGACGTTCGTCGTGATGACGACCGTCTTGCCCGCCGCCTGCCCGTACTCGAGCGCCGGCACGAGCGATGCGAGCGTCTTGCCCGTTCCGCAGGCTCCCTCAAAGAGCACGTCGCGCTCCTCGACGAGCGCCTCGCGTATCTTCCCCATCGCGTCCGTCTGGTGGTCGTACGGCTCGTCGTAGGGGAAATACCGCCGGTAGCCGTCCGATGTCGCCACGACTCGTCGTTCGTCGCTTTCGGTTAAAAGGGTTCGGCGGCCGCGGCGAAAGTGATCCGCGCCGATCAGGCCGTCGCGTTCAACATCAGTACGAGTACGCCCAAGAGGACCCCGAAGGCGACGACGGTCCGCGGATCCATCGTCGGCGTGTTGCTGCCGTCCGAGTCGAAGTACCGCACGAGACCAGCACTCGACATGAGTCCGCCGGAGTTTTGACCGCTGCTCATACGTCACGATTCGTCCCCGGCATCCTAAGCGTTTCGACCGATTTTCGTGCCGTTTGGAAAACCCTTATGCGCTCGGCTGGGATAGCGCTAGCCATGTCCGTCAGGCTCAAAGACTTCTACGCGGACTGGTGTGGCCCGTGTAAGACCCAGGACCCGATCCTCGACGAGATCGCCGAGGAGTACCCCGACGTCGAGTTCGAGAAGGTCGACGTCGACCAGAAACAGGACGTCGCGAACGAGTATCAGGTTCGATCGCTGCCGACGCTCATCATCGAAAACGACGACGGCGTCGTCGAGCGGTTCGTCGGCGTCACCCAACGCGACGATATCGAAGCCGCGCTTGGCAAAGCCGGTGCCTGAGCGCTCAGGCTAACAGGTACGTCAACAGCCCTTTCTGCGCGTGCAAGCGGTTTTCCGCCTGATCCCACACGATCGAGTTGTCGCTCTCCAACGCCGCGTCCGTCACTTCCTCGCCGCGGTGGGCCGGCAGACAGTGCATGAGGAGCTGATCGTTCAACAGATCCTCGGTCACCTGAAAGCCGGCGCGCGAGAAGGCGTCGAGCTTTTCCGCCCGCTCGGACTCCTCGCCCATGCTCACCCACACGTCGGTGTAGAGGACGTCTGCCCCGTCGACGGCCGCCTCGGGGTCGGTGACTACCTCGGGGGCGCTCCCGAGCTCGGCCGCCCGATTCAACACCGCGTCGTCGACCCCGTACCCCTCGGGCGTGGCGACGACGAGATCGAGCCCGACCAGCGCCGCGCCGAGGACGAACGACTGACAGACGTTGTTCCCGTCGCCGACCCACGCGACGCGGGCGTCGAACCCGTCGAAGCGCTCCCGTATCGTCAACAGATCGGCGAGCGTCTGGCACGGATGAGCGTCGTCGGTCAGCCCGTTGACGACCGGGACGGTGGCGTACTCGCCCAGCTCGACCACGTCGGCGTGATCGAAGACGCGGGCCATGATCACGTCGACGTACCGGCTCAGCGCCCGCGCGGTGTCGCGGACGGGTTCGCCGTGCCCCAGGTGGATGTCGTCGGGGCCGAGAAAGATCGCGTGCCCCCCCAACTGCGTCGCGCCGGTTTCGAACGAAACCCGCGTCCGCGTCGAGGGCTTCTCGAAGATCATACCGAGGGTCTTGCCGTCCATCGCCTCGGCGGTCTTGCCGCGGGCCGTCCGCTCCTTCAGATCGGTCGCGCGCGTCAGTACGTCGTCGAGTTCCTCGCGTGTCAGATCGTCGATGTTCAGGAAGTTCATAGGTTATGGCGTCAGTTCGGCCGCGACGGTCTCCAACACCGCCACGGCGCGATCGAGTTCTCGGAGTTCGAGGTGTTCGTTCGGTGCGTGATCCAGGTCCGAATCCCCGGGACCGTACGTCGCCATCGGGCAGTCCCACGCGCCGGCGTAGACGTTCATGTCGGCCGTCCCGGTCTTTCGGAGGAGACGCGGATCGCCGCCCGCCCGCCTGATCGCGACGCGAAAGGCACGCGCGACCGACGTTCTCGGGCTCTGCATCGTCGGTTCGACGGCGTCGGTCCAGTTGACCGTCCCCGCCGTGAGTTCGGCGTCGGCCAGCTCTCTGACCTCTTCGGTGGTGTAGCGCGGCGGCACGCGAAGCTGGGCGTCGAGCGTCGCCTCGACCGCCAGCCCGTCGTCGCTCACGCCGCCCTCGATCGCGACCGGCTTCGGCGTGACGCGCTCGAAGACCGGCACTTCGCCGGCGTCGTCGGCTTCGTCTCGTTGCTCCTTCGGAGCAACGCCGTACTCGTCGCCGTCGAATCTGTCCTCGACGGCCGACCACCACGCGATCGCCTCCTGGATCGCGTTGTTCTCCGGGCGGGAGGTGTGACCCGACTCGGAGGTGCAGAGGTAGGTGCCGCTGAGTATTCCTCGATAGCCGAGCGTGATGCCGTCCCAGCCCGAGGGCTCGCCGTTGACCACCGCGTCGGGCGCGTCGCGGTCTTCGACGAGGTGGCGCGCCCCGCGGGAGTCGACCTCCTCGCCGACGACGCCGACGAAGGAGACGCCCGTCCGGACGGCCGCGACGGCCAGCGCCGCGAGCGGCCCCTTCGCGTCCACCGAGCCGCGACCCCACAGTTTTGGACCGTGTTCGCCCTCCTCGATCTGGACCGGGATGTCGCCCGGCACCGTGTCGATGTGGGAGGTGTAGAGGACGCTGTCGTCGGCGGGCGCGCGAACGTTGCCGACCTCGTCGACGAACACGTCGCGGCCGTGCTCTTCGAAGAAGTCAACGAGCGCCGCGGCACACGCTTCCTCGTTGGGCGTCGGCGAGGGGATCGAGACGAGTCGTTCCAGCAGTTCGCGGGCCTCGGTGTCGGCGGTCGAGCCGGAGCCCGACTCGCTCACGCCAGCACCGCCTCCAGCGCGTCGAGGAGCGCGTCGGCGTGTTTCTTCTCGACCGTCAGCGGCGGCAGCAGTCGGAGGACGGTCCGGCCGGCCGGCAGCGCCAACACGCCGTGGTTCAACGCGAGGTCGCGCAGCAGCCGGTTCGAGCCGCGCTTGACCTCGATGCCGATCATGAGGCCGTGGCCGCGAACCTCTCGGATATCGTCGCCCATGCGCGTGTCGATACCGTCGCGGATGTACGCGCCCATCTCGGCGGCGTGGGCCGGCAACGACTCCGATTCGATCACGTCGAGGGTCGCCCCGGCGGCCGCCGAGACGACCGGCCCGCCGCTGAACGTCGAGCCGTGGTTGCCCGAGTCCTCCGCGATCCAGTCGCGACACAGCGTCGCGCCCATCGGGAGGCCGCTCGCGAGGCCCTTCGCTGTCGTCAACACGTCGGGGACGACGTCGTACTTGTCGGCGGCCCACAGCTCGCCGGTGCGGCCGAGGCCGGTCTGGATCTCGTCGAGGATCAACGCGGCCCCCGAGGTCGCCGTCTGGACGCGGACTGACTGGAGGTACTCCTTCGGGACAGGGTTGATCCCGCCCTCACCCTGCAGGGGTTCGATGATGACCGCGGCGGTATCGTCGTCGATCGCCTCCGCCATCGCCTCGCTGTCGCCGTACTCGACGAACTCGACACCGCCGGCGAGCGGGCCGAACCCCTCCTTGTACTCGTCTTTCCACGTCGCCGCGAGCGCCCCCATCGTCCGCCCGTGGAAGGCGCGTGTCGTGGCGACGATCTTCGACCGGCCGGTCGCGTGGCGGGCGAACTTCAGCGCCGCCTCGTTCGCCTCGGTGCCGGAGTTACAGAGCCAGACGTTGTCGACGTCGCGCGGTGCCACGTCGGCCAACTGCTCGTAGAGTGCGGTCCGCGCGGCGTGTGGGTAGGAGGCCTGTACGTAGAACAGCCGTTCGAGTTGACTGGTCGCCGCGTCGACCACGTCCGGGTGACAGTGGCCGACCGGCGTGCAGGCGTAGCTCGCGCCGAAGTCGAGGTACTCGTTGCTCTTCGTGTCGTAGAGATACACTCCCTCGCCACGCTCGATGCCGATCGGTTTCTCGGAGAAGACGAAGCCGCTCATGATTGGTGTGGTGTCATTCGATCGCGCCGGAAGTTATGTGTGTGCCGCCGCCGTCGAGGGCCGAACGGATCGGCGATTCGGCGTTCGCGTCCGCGATGACGACGCGCGCTGCGCCGCCCTCGAGCGCCTCCGTCGCCGCCATCACCTTCCGGCCCATGAACCCCTCGGCGGCCGATTTCAGTTCCTCGTACGCGTCCGGGGTGTCGACGTCGTTGATGACCGTCGACGGGTCGTCGGGGTCGCGGTAGACGCCCGCCACGTCGGTCAGTGAGACGAGCGTCGCGTCGAGCTCGGCGGCGACCGCCGCGGAGGCGCGGTCCGCGTCCGTGTTCACGGCGACGCCGTCATCCGCCAACATCGGTGGCGAGGCGACCGGCGTGTAGCCGCCGTCCAACAGCGTCTCCAGCAGGTCGCCGTTGACCGACTGAATCGAACCGGAGTGGTCGCCGCGACGGATCTTCTTCTTGCCGTCTTCGAGGACGCGGACCGCGGACTTGCGCGGCCCGGTGAGCAGTCCGCCGTCGACGCCCGAGAGCCCGACGGCGTCGCAGCCCTCGTTCTGCAGGCCGGTGACGAGATCGGTGTTGACCCGGCCGGCCATCGCCATCTTGAACACGTCCATCGTCTCGACGTCGGTGAACCGCCCGACCACGCCCGAGGGCGTCTCGACGTACTCGGGCTCGATGCCCATGCGTTCGAGGGCGTCGTCGACGGCCGTCGAACCGCCGTGGACGACGACGACATCGGTGCCCTCCGCGACCAGCGCGGCGACATCTGCCAGCGCGCCCTTCGGTTCGACAGCGCGCGCGCCGCCGATCTTGACGACGACCGTCATGGCGCTCCCACCGGATGCATCCCGGTGAACTCCAGCCCGGCGGTCTCCTCGAGGCCCAGCGCGACGTTCGCCGCGTGGACGGCCTGCCCGGCGGAGCCCTTCATCATGTTGTCGATCGCCGAGAAGACGACGATCCGGCCGTTGCGCGGGTCGAGTTCGAAGCCGACCTCGGCAAAGTTCGAGCCGGCGACCGCCTTCGGCTCGGGGTAGCGGTAGACCCCGGAGCCGCCCGCGACGATGCGGACGAACGGCTCGTCGGCGTAGCTGCCGCGATACGCCTTCCAGAGGTCGGCCGTCGAAACCGGGTCGTCGGGGTAGACGTGACAGGTCGCGGCGGCGCCGCGGGTCATGTCGACCGCGTGGGCGCTGAACGACACCTGCGTGCCGAGGAACGCCTCGATCTCGGCCTCGTGGCGGTGACCCGTCGGCGCGTACGGCCTGACGACGCCTGAGCGCTCGGGGTGTGAGGAGGCCTCGCCGCCGCCCGCACCGCCCTCCGAGGAGCCGACCTTCACGTCGACGACGATTCGCTCGCCGCCCGACAGGACATCGGCGTCGAACAGCGGTTTCAGTCCGAGGATCGCCGCCGTGGCGTTACAGCCACCGGAGGCGATCAGGTCCGCGTCGAGGAGGTTCTCGCGGTTGAGTTCCGGCAGCGCGTACTCCGACTCGGCGAGCAGTTCGGGACGCTCGTGGCCGTCGTACCACTCGTCGTACTCCGACTCGGTGTCGAGACGGAAGTCCGCGCTCAGATCGACAACCGTGTCAGCGGCGTCTCGGAACGAATCGATGTGTTCCATCGAGACGCCGTGGGGCGTGCACGCGAAGAGCACATCGACCGACTCGAGCTCCTCGGGGTCCGAAAAGCGGAGGTCCATTCCGCGCAGATTCGGGTGGACCGAGCCGACCGTCTTGTTCCCGTAGCTCCGGCTCGTCGCCTGCGCGATCTCGAAGTCCGGGTGCCCGTACAGCAGTCGCAACAGTTCGCCGCCGGTGAAACCGCTCGCGCCGACGACGCTCGCGGTCAGAGACTCGGTCATGCGGTCACCTCGGCGAGCTGGGCTCGCGATTCGAGCCAGTCGACGACGATGGCGGGCACGTCGACCTCCGAGACCTCGTTGAGCGCTTTGAACTCGACGGTGTGGTTGACCTCGTGGACGGTGTAGGAGTCACCGGTCTCCATGAGGTCGACGCCGAGTAAGCCGCTACCGACGGCGTCGGAGGCGCGCTCGACGAAATCGGCCATCTCGTCGGTGATCTCGATTGACTCGGTTTGGGCCCCCCGCGCGGCGTTCGTCAGCCAGTGATCGGAGGATCGGGCCATCGCCGCAATCGGCTCGCCGTCGGTGGCGAGCACGCGGATGTCGCGGCCCGGCTTCTCGACGAACTCCTGGATGTAGAACACCTTGTGCTCGTAGTGGCCGAGGGTCTCCTTGTGTTCGAGGATCGCCTCGGCGGCATCCCGGGAGTCGATCTTCGCCATCAGCCGCCCCCACGACCCGATGACGGGTTTCAGCACGCAGGGGTAGCCGAACGTCTCGATGGACTCCATCGCAGACTCTTTGGTGAACGTGACCTCGGTTCTGGGCGTCGGTACGCCCGCCTCGGCGAGCGCGAGGCTGTTCCTGGCTTTGTCGGCGCAGATCGCCGCGGTCTCCGGATCGTTCACGACGGGGATGTCGTAGGCCTCGACGAACCGGGTGACGTACCGCGAGCGGCTGGTCGCGAGACAGCGATCGACGACGATGTCGACGTCGTCGAAGGCCTCGGGCGGCTCGTGGACGCTGAAGCGCTCCTTGCGGACGTCGATCTTCGTCACCTCGTGGCCGCGGTCGCGAAGCTCGCTCAACAGGAGCTTCTCGTCGCGGCGGATCCGTGAGTAGATGACGCCGACGTTCACGAGCGATCACCCCGTGATCGCTCGTGAGCTTGAGACGATGTCGTCGGCTCGGCGTTCACGTGGCGTCGACCCCCAACGCGACCTGAGATGCGGCGTTCGAACGGCGATCCGCGCCGACGTTCATCGCCTTACTCCCCCCAGTCCTCTTCCAGTTCGGGAGCCTCTTCGAGGACGACGGGGTCGACGGAGACGACCTCGAGTTCGGCACCCGTGATGGGGCTGTCGATTATCTCGCCGACCTCGACGTTGGCGGGGATCTCTATCTCGTCGCCCGTGATGGGGTCTTCCGCGGTGATCGTATCGTCTGCCATTGTACCGTATACTCCTCCACACACCTACTTAAAAGCTTCGAACTTATCAGAACTACATAATAACTAATACCGACACCTAACGGTGCAAGTGTCCCGATTAAGGGTTTAACTCCACATCAATGTCAGCTATATTTTATTTACTCGTGGAGCCGGGCCCCGTCGCAGTCGTCGGCTACGCACGGCGGGACACCTCCTCGTCGAGTCTGGATCCGGCGCGTCCGAGCGCCTCGCGGCGCTCTCGAAGCATCGTGCGGTCGGCATCCAGCCCGTCCGCGACGCGGGTCAGTTCGCGTTCGACCGTCGCGGGTGCCGGCCCGCCGACCGAATCCCGTGAGGCGACGCTCTGGACCGGATCGAGCGCGACCTCGACGGTGTCCCGATCGACGCGAGCGTCGAGCGGCGCGTCGAGCACGTCCTTCGCGGCGGCGTCGAGGGCCGCGTACGCGGCGTCGACGTCCGCGCCGCCACCCATCCGCTCGGCCGCGAGCGCGACCAGTTCGTGGGCGGTGCGGAACGGGAGCCCCTCCATCGCGAGCAGATCCGCGACGCCGGTCGCCGTCGAGAACCCCTCGGAGGCGGCGGCTTCGAGCGTCGATTCGTCCCACGCGGCTGTCGCGACCGCGCCGGCCGCGACCTCGGTCGCCTCGGCGACGGCGTCGACCGCCTCGAAGGCGTGCGGGTGGGCGCGCTGGAGGTCGCGGTTGTACGCACGGGGCAGGCCCTTCAGGATCGACAACAGCGCGTTCAGCCCGGCGGCCGCCTCGCCCGCCGTCCCCCGAACGATTTCCATCGTGTCGGGGTTCTTCTTTTGGGGCATGATCGACGACGTCGACGCGTAGGCGTCGTCCAACTCGACGTAGCCGAGGTTCGAGAAGACGACGAGGTCCTCCGCGAGCCCCGACAGCGTCGTCGCGAGCGCGGCGACCGCGGCGGTCGTCTCGACGAGAAAGTCCCGCGCCGAGGCGGCGTCCATCGAGTTGCGGACGAGGTCGTCGAAGCCGAGCAGTTCCGCGGTCCGCTCGCGATCGATATCGAACGGCGTCCCCGCGAAGGCCGCTCCGCCGAGCGGCGAGCGGTTGATCCGGCCGTAGGCGTCGAGCAGTCGCTCGGTGTCGCGCGCGAGCGCGGACTCGTACGAGCACAGGTAGTGTGCGACCGTCGTCGGCTGAGCCGGCTGGAGGTGCGTAAAGCCCGGCATCACCGTCCCGGTGTGGTCCTCGGCGACGTCGGCGAGCACGTCGCGGGCCTCGACCGTCGCCTCGGCCGCGTCGAGGACATCCTCGCGGAGCCGATACCGGATGCACGTCGCCACCTCGTCGTTGCGGGATCGGGCGGTGTGCATCCGGCCGCCGCGGTCGCCGATCCGCCGGATGACGGCCGTCTCGATGGCCGCGTGGACGTCCTCACCGTCGGGGAGGTCGGCGTGGCCCGCCGATTCGACGGCATCGAGCGCGCCGAGGATCGCGCTCGCGTCCTCGCGGTCGATGACGTCCTGCTCGTCGAGCATCACGACGTGCGCGCGGTCGACAGCGACGTCGGCCGCGAAGATGCGCTCGTCGGCCGCGAGGCTCGAGAGGAACCCGCGGGCCGGGCCGCCGCTGAAGCGCTCGCGGCGGACGACGTCGCCGGAGCCGCCGGCCGAACCGTCGATCGGATCGCCGTCCTCGTCACTCATGGACTCACTCGTTGTGCTGACCGATCACGCGGTTCGCCAGACGCTCTTGGAACCCGTGGTACTTCGCGACCCCCGTCGCGTCGCTCTGCTCGATGCTCCCCGTGATGTCCTCGGTGTTGAACGAGGCCGCCTCCGCGGAGTACACCGCGTACGGCGAGGATCGGCCGACCGGGCGGGCCTGCCCGCCCTCGAAGCGGATCGTCACGCTGCCCGTGACGCGGGTCTGCGTCTCGGCGATGAACCCCTCGAGCGCGCGGACCAGCGGCGCGTTGACGAGGCCCTGATACCCCTTCTCGGACCACTCGTGGTCGACCCGCTTTTTGAACGCGCGCTCCTCCTTCGTCAACACGAGGTCCTCGAGCGCGGCGTGGGCGTTGAGCAGGGTCGTCGCCGCCGGGTGCTCGTAGTTCTCTCTGACCTTCAGTCCGAGCATCCGGTCCTCCATGATGTCGGAGCGACCGACGCCGTAGCCGCCGGCGAGGTCGTTGAGTTCCTCGATGAGCGCGACCGGCTCCATCTCGTCACCGTCGAGACTGACCGGGTAGCCGTCCTCGAAGCCGACCTGGATCTCGAGCGTCTCGGCGGTCGGCGCGGTGGTCCACTCGTAGATGTCCTCCGGCGGAACGTAGCTCGGCTCCTCGAGCTCCGAGCCCTCGATCGAGCGGCTCCAGAGGTTCGTGTCGATGCTGTATTTCCCCTCGTCACCGCCCTCGATCGGAAGGTCGCGCTCCTCGGCGTACTCCTGTTCGAACTTTCGCGTCAGCCCGAGTTCGCGGACGGGGGCGATGACCTCCAGATCGGAGTCGCGCCAGACGGCCTCGAAGCGCAGTTGGTCGTTGCCCTTCCCGGTCGAACCGTGTGCGAGGCCGGTGCAGCCGTGTTCTTTCCCGACCTCGAGGATCGCGGTGGCGATCACCGGGCGCGCGAGGGCGGTCCCGAGCGGGTAGCCCTGATAGGAGGCGTTCGCGCGAACGGCGTCGAAACACAGCTCGGCAAACTCGGCTTTCGCGTCGACGACGTAGTGGTCGAGGTCGAGCGCCTCGGCGGTCTCCTCGGCCTCGGCGAACTCCGCTTCGGGCTGACCGACGTCGACCGTGACGCCGATCACTTCGTCGTAGCCGTATTCTTCTTCGAGCAGCGGTACGCAGACGGTCGTGTCGAGCCCGCCGGAGAAGGCGAGTGCGACGTGTTCGGTATCTGACATTGTGTGGTTGGTTGGGGACCGTCGGCCGGACGGTCATCGTTGAAATCGGGGCGAGCGCGACGGGGGAGTGGATACTATTCGGGCCTACCGGCCCGCCGCGGTCGCGAGAGAAGAGTGGACCTACCGCTGGAAGCGATCGCGCCGGTGCGGTAGGGTCGCGTCATGTACTCGTGAGTATCCACAGAGCGGTATTAAATGCTTGCGAAACGCCGGTCGAATGGGACGCGATAGCACGACCGTGCCGCGATCGACGAACTACCGCTCCCGACCGACGAGAAGCGAGCCGAGAAGGAGCACCGCGACGCCGAGTGCGATCGGTGCGCCGCCGTAGGTGTCCGCGTTCGCCGGGGAGTGTGAGACGGGATCGAGATCGGCGGTCGTCTCGGCTGCGGCGGAGCCGTTCGCCCCGGTCGCGACGACCTCGAAGCGCTCGCCGAACTGCGTCAGCCCCGGCCACGTCGCGGCTTCCTCGCCGAGCCGTTCGGGGCGCGGAGAGACGCTCGTCAGCGCTTCGCCTTCCGGGGCGATGACGACGAGTTCGCGATCGAGGCTGTCGTACGTCGAGAACGGCTCCGACAGCACGAGTCGGTCGCCCTCGATGCGGGCGAGGTTCTCCCAGCGGAACTGGTAGGCGACGATCCCCGTCTCGCCGTCGACGGCCGTCTCGACTGTCACCTCGCCGACGCGGAGTTCCCGATCGAGGTCCGCGCTCGCCTCGTCGGAGACGAACTGCATCTCCCCGCGGAACCGTTGGGCGGCCGCCGCGCGAAGCTCCGCGTTGCTCTGTGCGTCCTCGAAGACGGCTCGATCCTCGGCGTCGGTCAGGTCGAACTCGTCCGTGAACACGACGTTCGCGTCGCCGTTCGGCTCGAGTTCGACGATGAATTGGCCGGCCGCGGGAGCGTCGACGGCGGCGGCGCTGCCGGCGAACCCACAGAGCGCGAGGGCCGCGATACAGCAGACGACGGCGATTCGGGCGGCGGTGTGCATCTGTCCGGAGATGGCCGCCAGGGGCCAAAAGCCGACCGGTTGCACGTCGTCGAGGGACTGCCGTGTCGGATCGGCCGGAGCGCTTTTTATCGGGGCGGCCCCACGGATCAGCATGTTCGACAGGGGCGCACTCGAAGTCGAGGACCTGCTGAAGATCGTCCTCCTGCTCGTGATCGCGATACTCGTCTTGGAGATCGTCGGGGAGTTCATCAGCATCCTCGCGTCGATCGGCCCGGTCATCGCGATCGTGATCGTCGTCCTCATCGTCGCGTACTTCCTCGATTATCTCTAGTGTACAGCTGTAACGCGCCGGTACCGGCAGACGTATCCAGACTCGCGCGCGGCCTCGCGAGCGATTGTTTCGACGCGACGCCCCGAGATCGACACACGCTCGTCGTCAAGCGACTCGGCGACGGCGCACCCGCAAGCCTCGCCCGACGGATCAGGCGTGAACTGGCGGGTGTCGGCCCGTTCGACGCCCGGACCGGCGGCGTGGGCGTCTTCCGATCGCCGCCGGTCGGCCGCGGTCCCGTCGCGTATCTCCGGATCGAATCGCCTGGGCTCCTCGAGTGTCATCGGCGACTCTGTACCGCGTTCGATCCGATCGACGGGATCGAAGGCGACGACTACGTTCCGCACGTGACTATCGCTCGCGGCGGCGACGCCGACCGGCTGGCCGGACGCGAGTTCGACGACGTGACGTGGACGGTCGAGTCGCTGTGGGCGTGGGCCGCGGAGTACGGCGAGGCGGTCGAACGGATCTCGCTCCCGATCCGGTGAGGAGCGCGTCCGGAGGTGTGCCGTCGCGAGTCAGTTCTCACCGACTGCGACCAGTCGCTCACCCGTCGTTCGGCCCGAGATACCCCCACGCGAGGGGGCGATCGCCGTCGCCGTCGATCCAGCGTTCGCCGATGTCGTCGCGGTAGTACAGGTTGGGGATGACGATGTCGTCGATGCGGTCGTAACACTGCTCGCGAGCCTCCTGCATCGTCTCGCCCTTCCCGGTCACGACGAGCGGCATCCCGCTGTCGCCGGCCACCCGCCACTGCCCCTCGACGTTTTTGACGTCCTCGATGTGTATTCCCTCGCGGCTGTCGGTCTCGAAGACGACAGCCGCGTTCCGCGAGCTCTCGATGTAGTATTTCACACCGTGTCCCTCCCTGTGGACCTACAAGCCGACGTCGCCGATGATCGCCGCGTCGAGCGAACAGAACAGAAAGTTCTTCGCGTCCATGGCGGACCGAGGCGGCCGATCGAATAAAGCGTGGCGGCGGTTCTCACCCGTCGATCGCGTCGGCGAAGCCCCATTCGTCGGCCCGGTCGAGCGCGTCACGGCGCGCGTCGTCACGGAGTTCCGACACCGCCTCGGCGTCATCGAGGAACGATTCGACGGCGCTGATGTCGGCCGGTTCGGTGTCGTTCGCCGTCCCGCGGATTCGGCCGGCGAGTTCGGGGTCGTCGGCTAACCGATCGGCGACCGTCCCCGGCGGGATGCGGAGAGCGTCGGTCCGATGCGGGAGGTCGAGCGCGTCGGCATCGAGCGCGTACAGTTCGAAGTGATACGGCGGCGATCCGGTGTCGTCGAGGGCGGTCGGTCCGCCGCGATCGGTGCCGGTGTGGTACGCGAGCGTCGCGACGCCCGCCTCGAAGGTGATGACGCCGCACTCGTCGGCGTCGCCGAGCAGCGCGTCCCGAGGCGACACCAGCGCGTAGCCGTCGAGTCGTTGCTCGAGAGCGTCTTCCAGCGCCGGCGAGAGATCGGTGAGCACCCGCGACCGGCGCAGCTCGCCGTCGGGGATCATAGCGGATCGGGGACCACGACGTTTCGGAACCGGTCGGCGACGGCCGCGGAGTCGCCGTCGTTCACCGAGAGCCGATCCGCGGCGGTCCGGAACGCGTCGGCGGCCGGCGTCTCGGGCGCGTGTGCGAGGAGCGGTACACCGGCCGAGCGGGCCGCCCGAACGGCGTCGCTCTCGGGCACCGTCGCGAGCGTCGGCCCCTCGAAGTAGCGCTCGGCCTTCTCGCGCACCTCGGTGATGTCACCGCGGGCGCGGTTGAACACCGTGCCGGCGATCTCCGAGCCGTACGACAGCGCGTACTCCTGCACTTTGAGGCCGTCGGAGATCGACGGAACTGTCGGGTTGAGGACGACCACGACGCGGTCGGCCAGCACGATCGGGAGGACGGCGCTCTTCGAACCCAGCGTCGCGGGCGAGTCGAGCAACAGGACGTCAGTGTCGGCGGCGAGGTCGGCGACGACGTCGCGGAGCCGTTCGGGGTCGGCCGCTTCGAAGGCGGCGAGGGAGGTGCCGCAGGGGACGACGGACATGCCGAACCGCTCGTACGTGGCCGCCTCGACGGGCGCGCCGCCATCGACGAGAACGTCGTGTAGCGTTGTTTCGACGTCCGCGAGCCCCGCGTGAAACAGGAGGTTCGCCATCCCGGTATCGGCGTCGACGACGGTCACGTCGTAGCGTTCGGCAAGCGCCATTCCGAGCGCCATCGTACTCGTCGTCTTGCCGGTGCCGCCCTTGCCAGAGGCCACGGCGAGCGCTTCGACCATTCGTTGCTTGCGAGTGAGTCGAATTCGGATATAAGGGTTGGGTTCAGCGGTCGGGCCGGTGGTCCCCTCGAACCAATCGAGCCGATCGGCAGTATTTGCCGCAAACATCACCAACAATCATTAACATTTAAGACCGTGAAGGTTATTGGTCAACGTAGATGACGCGAAACGAGATCGCGCCGATGGTTCCGGTGATGCCACGAGCGGACACGATGACCGAGATTCGAGCTGACGGCGGGCCGCGCAAACGCTACGACGTCAACGAAGTAGAGGCTCCGGTCGTTCCCGACCTTCGCTGAGCAGAACGACGTTTTTCGTGCCGATCGAGTCTCGGAGCGACAGCGCTACACCACGTCACCGCGAACGCTGACGCCGTCGCGATCGGAGCGCTGCTCGCGGAGCGTCTCGGCGGCGCGTTCTGCCTCCTCGTCGTCCATGCCGAGCATCGACAGGCTGGCCGACAGCGTCGGGAAGACGAACTCGCCGGTTTCGAGCTTCCGGAACGCCTCGGCGCTCGTTCGGCCACCCTCGTCGGTGTCGACCCACAGACAGGCGGCGCGCGGGTCGAGCAGCTGTGTGTAATCGCCCCTCGCCTGCGCGCCCCTCAATCGCTGAGTGACATTGTCCTCGAAGCCGGTGTTGCAGACCTCCACGTGGACGGGCTCGCCGTCGTCGAACAGATGGGCGGCCAGACAGCGCTCGGGCGCGGCGTGACCCGCGGCGTTCGCCCGGACGCGCTCGGGGAACGCGTCGGCCCATTCCGCGGAGACCGTCTTCCCCACGCCAGAGACGCCGAGGCTCGATTCGAACTCCGCCTCCCGCTCCGGGGCGTCCTTGAACAGGAGCTCCTTCGTCAGGTAGACGCCGAGGCGATCGATCGGGTCCATACCGAGCACCGCGTCGCCGAAGACCCACACCTCGCGGACCGGGACCGGCATCGGTTCGGACTCGACCGTCTCGATGACGTTACGGAGGCGCTCGACCGCGTCGGCCCGACTATAGCTCATCGTCGAACCGGAGGGGCCGACGAAACAAACGGTTGTCCCTCCGAGCCGAAACCCGTATCCGATCGACCCGGCAATTGGGGATAATGCAGTGCGATAAATGCGGCGAGGATGCGGTCATGCACGCCGCGTACTCCGGGCTTCACCTCTGTGAGAGCCACTTTCGCCGGTCCGTCGAGTCGCGCGTCCGACGGCGGATCCGCGACGACGCGCTCATCTCCGATACCGCGACCGGCGAGAACCCCGAGACGTGGCTCATCGGCCTCTCGGGCGGCAAGGACAGCGTCGTGCTCACCCACCTCCTCCACGAGACGTTCGCGGCGGACCCGCGGATCGAACTCGTCGCGCTCACGATCCACGAGGGGATCGAGGGCTACCGGGACGCCTCCCTCGACGCGTGTCTCGAACTCACCGACGACCTCGACATCGATCACGAGGTCGTCAGCTACGCCGACGAATACGACGTCGAGATGGACTCGGTCGCCGAGGACGACCCGCTCGGGATGGCCCCGTGTGCGTACTGCGGCGTCTTCCGACGCGACGCGCTCTCACGGTACGCCGAGGAGTACGGTGCGGACAAGCTCCTGACGGGACACAACCTCGACGACGAGGCTCAGACCGCGATGATGAACCTGCTGTCGGGCGACGTCCGACAGGTCGCGAAACACTTCGACGCCTCGCTCGGGAGCTTCAACCACCGAGAGGTCGACGACGATCCGTTCGTACCGCGCGCGAAGCCGCTCCGGGACATCCCTGAAAAGGAGGTCGCCCTCTACGCCCACCTCGCGGCGCTCCCGGTACACATGGCAGAGTGCCCTCACTCGAGCGAGGCCTACCGCGGAGAGATACAGGAGCACCTCTACGAACTCGAGGACGGCCACCCCGGAACGCGGCACTCGATCATGTCCGGCTACGAGGAGCTCGCGCGGCTCGCAGCGGAGGCGTATCGCGGCGACGAGAACGCGCCGCGCGGTGAGTGCGACCGATGCGGCGCGCCAACGAACAACGAGGTCTGCCGGAAGTGCGAACTCGTCGACGCGGTCGGCGGCGAGCTGCCGAGTGACGACTGATCGCTCGTCAGCCGAGCGTCATACGCGGTGTTTACACCCGATATATCAGACCTATAGACCCGACTATAGAAATAAAAAGTCGGTTACTGAGAGCAGATAAAAATTATTTTAAGTCTGACTTATCTGACAACGTCAATACCGTTGTTCTGCTCGAGTTCCGAGCGGCCGCCGTCGGTCTCGCCGACGTTGAACTGGCCGCCGGAGTTGCTCGAGGAGCTGAACTCGTCGTCGTCGATACCCTCGATCGCCTGCCGGGAGGCGTCGGCTTGCTTTTGTGTCGTCGGGCCGAGAATCTGGGCGGACTGAACGCCGGTCATGATCGCCATGACGCGGACCTTGCCCTTGTACTCCTCTTGAATGCGCGCGCCCCAGATGACGTTCGCGGAAGCTTCGAGGCGTTCGGTGATGTTCTGAGCGATTCCCTCGGCCTCTTTGAGGGTGAGGTCCGGGCCACCCGTGATGTGGACCAGACCGCCCGAAGCACCTCGATAATCGACGTCGAGAAGCGGGTGGTTCATCGCGTCGTTGACGACCTCCTTCGTCTTGTTCTTGTCCTGGGTCTCGCCGACTAACATCACCGCGACGCCGCCCTGATTCATGATCGACGTCATGTCGGCGTAGTCGAGGTTGATGAGCGACGGTTGCGTGATCGTCTCCGAGATCCCCTTGACCGTCTCGGCGATGATCTGGTCCATCACGGAGAAGGCCTTGCCGATCGGAAGGTTCGGGACGTAATCGAGCAGCCGGTTGTTGTCGAGGACGATGATCGAGTCGGCCTCGTTGCGGAGCTTTTCGAGCCCCTCCTCGGCTTTCACCGTGCGGGCGCGCTCGACGTTGAACGGCGTCGAGACCATCCCCACGACTATCGCGCCCTGCTCTTTGGCGATCTTCGAGACGACCGGTGCGGCCCCGGTTCCGGTGCCACCGCCCATGCCCGCGGTGACGAAGACGAGATCGGCCTCGCCGAGGACCTCCTTGATCGTCCCTTGGGCCATCTCGGTGGCGCGCTCGCCCATCGAGGGGTCGCCGCCGGCCCCGAGCCCGTTGGTCAGGGATTTGCCGACGAGGATCTTCGTATCCGCCTCGATCATCTTCAGGTGCTGTTTGTCGGTGTTGATCGCGACGGTGTCCGCACCGTCGACGCCGATGTTGTACAGGCGGTTGACGGTGTTGTTACCCGCGCCGCCACAGCCGACGATGACGATCCGCGGATCGCCGAACTCATCGTCGTCAGCCAGGTTTGCGTCCATGTCTCGCTGTTCGGCTTCGGCGTTCTCCAGCGCGGAGTTGACGATGTCCTGCATCGTCTACACCTTCGCCCACGGACGGTTCTTTTCGCGAGGCTCCGTCTCCTGCTCGTTTATCATCTCGCGCACGGCGGAGCGAATCGCCTCGCTCCGGTTCGGGAATTGCCCCGTATCGACCATGCGTTCGACCTGTTCAATCTGCTGCTTCGGGATTCGTAGTGTCACACGCTCCATATTGTTCCCCTCTGTTTCGTCAGTAAGACGACGTTGCACACGCGATCGAATCACGTTTACACTGACAGCGGGTTTGAAACCCGGCGTATGCCGGCCCACTGCCGTATGTAAGACGCGTCGTCTTACGCAAACGTACGCACAGATGGAGGATACTTAAATCTTTTTGTAGGCGTAAGACAGTACAGCTAAACCACCGTTTACAGCCCCCTGTGGGCGCTTTTCGGCGTTTACGAGTCTTGGAGAACGTCCGCAGCGGGCGTGCGTCGGCCACATCCGGGGCAGAATCCCCAGTCCGACCGGAGCTCGTCGCCGCACTCACAGAAGACACGATGGCTCGCTTTCTCCCCACAGTTTGAGCAGTAAACGGCAGACTGCGGTAGGTTTTCCCCACATTGTTTACACTCGTCATCCCGATCGTCGGACGCGTTTTCACGATCGACCGTCGGCGTCTTACGCGTCTCGTCCGACTCGTGAGACACATCGGTAGAATCACCATCAAGCGTGATGTTTACGTTCACGTCTTGGGGCGTTGGAGGCGTATACGCGTTCGTCAACCGCTCGGCGATTATTTCGTCGACTCGCTCGGCGATGATGTCGTCGAGCGAGCCGTCGGATGCGTCGCGCGTCGTCTCACCTTTCGAGCGTTCCTCGGGCGCGTTTACGCCAGAGCCGTCGTTCTCGTCGAGATACGTCCGGAGCGCCTCGCGCATCACCTCGCTCTTCGAGGCGTCGAACTCCTCGAGCTGCCGGATGAGCTCGTCGTCAGCCCGGAAGGTGATCTTGCTCATTCGTTGTCCGACAGTTGTGTGTGACGGTATTTCAATCTTCGCGCGCCGTCCGACAGCCACCCGTCAGACGGCGAGGGGAACGGATCGAGGTCAAAACCGTTAAGTCACACAGTCGTCTCCGTTCGAGTACGACCGCCCTTAGCTCAGACTGGTAGAGCAGTCGACTGTAGATCGACTTGTCCCCCGTTCAAATCGGGGAGGGCGGACTGCCTTTTCAGTCGAAGTACGGAACCCCCTTAATCCCGCGTTTACGCAACTCTTAGCTACTGAGAAGCACGTTTACGATTTCGGAAATCGGGCTCAAAATCTCGAGTGGAACTTGGTTCACAACGCGGGGCGACGCCCTCTTGCACTTTTTGTAGCTGAAACGGAGGGGTTCGCGTGAGCCCGCAGCTGAGCCTCACCGACTTCGACGACAACGGGCTCAGAGACCTCTCAGCGCTCACCGACGCAGAACGAGAGGCCTACGTCGCAGTCGAGCGCCAAAGCGTTCCTGTCCGTCAGCTCGCCCGCGAGACTAACCGCCGTCCCGGTACGATCGGCAACCTGCTCAAACGCGCGCGCCTTCGACTCGACGATCGCGAAGCGGAGGTGTCGGACACGTGGTGACCGAGCTGCGCAACGATCGAAACGGACTCGGTCGCTTCAACGTCACACCGGCTCCTGTCGTTCGCGCACCCGCGCGCAACCCCGACGGCTCCGTCATCTGTCCCGAGTGTGGATCGGACATCAGCTCCAGTCGCGGTACCCAGCGGCTTCGAAAGCCAGATTTCGCAGATCGTACACTCCAACAGCAACTCGAAGAGCCGCTACTGCTCTACGGCTGGCTCTGTACCCGACACCAGTACGACATCGTCATACCAGCTGCCTGTCGCGGCCGTGACGCATCGAACCTTCCCACTGGATGGATCGGTGTCAGACTCGTCTTCACCGACGAGATCGTCCGCTGGGCCCCGACACCGCGAAAGGAACTTCGCGAACAGGGAGTCGATCGATGAACGCCGCATTCATCGACCCAGCGTGGCACGAGGTCGCGGTCAACCTCGTCTTCGGTGATCGCGGTGCATGCTGTCAGCACGGTCTCGAGCCGTTCTACGCAGCCGAAAAAATTGTCCGCGATAACGATGGCTCAAAACGCGCGCGCTGTCGCGTGGGCGATCACTCTGTCTCCCTGAAACTCTACTACCAGAACTCTGGGATCGGATCGCTCAATCATTCCTCGTCAGCTCTCGAGACGATTCGAGAATTTCGTATCGCGTGGGAAGTGATCGATGAGAATGACGATATTGGGGAGCGATCCGGCAACATCCACATCGCGCCTCGAACGCCGAACATGACTGATCAGAACGGTAAGTCAATCTCAACGCCGAAGGACCTCACAGGTGTCAACTGCCGCATCCTCGGGAGTAACTTCCCGCTCGATCTCTACGGAGAGCTGTTACAGCGAGCGACGACAGCGCTCGGCTTCGACTCGCAGTACTTCGCTCAAGAGCGGATTCACCAAGGGTATAGCAACATCCAAGATGCGGCTCGATACGTCCGTTTGATCCGCGGCGAATCAGGACCGGTTCACTCTGTTGACGGCGTGCTCGCCCGGATCTCGAACCTGCTCGCGAACGATCGCGAAGGCTATCGGAAGTACGTGGCTGATGACACCGAGACTCCCGGCTATTACCACACGGCGACGATCGGCCCGAAGCGCGCTGGCGAACTGATCCATCAGCACCATCTCCCGAAAGAGTTCAAACACTATCTCGCTCGAGAAGCCGACAGCCTCGATCCTGAAGATCCGCTGTATCACCCGAAAGTCGAAGTCTCGTTGCAGACATCTCGAACAGACGATCCGATCCGCTGGGAAGAGCGTGAGCGAGTTGCTCGCGAACTCGACGAAGCGCTGTTGAATCTGCTACAGTGGGAGGACTATCCCATTACTGACGACGATCTCGATGACGACGATCGCGATGGTGGAGATCCACCCGGTGGGATTGGTCCGTTCGTCGAAGATCAATACTTCCTCGCCGAGACGAACCAGCGACAACGACGGGTGTTCGATGATCCAACACCCGAGCTGCAGAGCAGCCAAGAATCACTCGTGATGAAACATGTTGTCGATGGCTTCGAAGAGAGCGACGACGATGTGCTCGCGACACTGGTGACGGACGGTGGTCAAATCTCGCCAGAAGATATCGCGGATGAACACGGCTGGCACATCCAGACAGTGTATCGGGCGATTGATCGCCTCGAAGATCTCGTCGAGCACCACTACGGCAAGCTGTCGCTTCGATCGAACCACATCGCTCAACAGGTACATCAGTACGTACAGGCAGCGCGTGAGCACGCGACAGACGCGATGGATACGCTCGCCCGCTCGCTCGAGCACGAGATCGGGCTCGAGTTGTCAAACGACGCGCTGTTGGAGTGGCTCGATCAGTTCGGTGTGGACGTCGACGTTCGCCGTGAGGCTCAGCTCGAACTCCGATTCGGGAACGTCGACATGTACCGTAGCGAGTTCGCCGTTGATCTGACGACTGGACTGTACCAGTGGATGAAAGCAGGCTG